>JBFGGA010000176.1:0-7301 GCA_041579295.1 Myxococcota bacterium
ACGTCCACGCTTCGCATCGCGTCGAGGGTCGCGAGCTCGCCCGCCGTGACGCCGGTCCCGTAGCCGACCACGAAGCTCTTCTCGGGGCGCTCGGCCATCAGAGCCGGAATCAGCGCGGTCAGCGCCATGGTCGTGTAATCGCCGATCAGCGCCCCATCCGACTTGCCGTTGACCAGGATGGCCCGGTTGTCGGGCGATCCGTCGGGATCGACCACCGTGACCGTGCTCGTCGGACCGTCGTCGTAGAAGACGACGTCGCCGATCGGTCGCTCGGCAAAGAGCGTCTCGGGCCCGAGGAAGCTGAGCTCCCCCTCTCCGCGCGCGCGAAACAGCCCCGCGGAGAGCTTCTCGGCAGACCACGCGGGCAGCAGCGCGACCGCCGCGAGCGAGGCGATCAGCAGCGCCGGGGCCGCGAAGCAGACCGGGGCCGCGAGCCGCGGTATCGGCCGCAACACGAGGACGGTCAGGATCGAAGCGCCGACCGCGAGCGCCGCCATCGCGATCCGGTAGATGTGGTGGAGGTCGAGCCAGAAGAGCAGCAGGTAACCGCCGAACAGCGCGCCGAGCAGGGAGCCGAGGGTGTTCCACGCGTACAGCCGCCCCGCGACGGAGCCCAGCTCGCGCACCTCGCGTCGCAGCTCGTGGAAGAGCAGCGGGAGCAGCGCGCCCGAGAGCCCGATCGGAACGCACAGCACCAGAAAGACCGCCTCGAAGTTGAGGATGTGGTAGGCGTGGAAGGCCTCGTCGATCGGAGCGAACAGCACGCGAATCACGTGCGCCCAGTAGGCGGCGTCTTCCATCACCCGATACAGCGGAAACAGCAGCAGGACGAGCAGCCATTGAGAGCCGACCACGAGGCCGCGGGGGATGTTGCCGAGCGCCGACACGGCGAGGCTTCCGAGCGCGATGCACGCCACGAAGACCGCCACGATCGACGCAAAGGTGAACTGCGAGGCGCCGTACGCGAGCGCGCCGACGCGATTGAAGGTCGTCTGGAGCGCCATCATCGCGAAGCCCGCCAACAGCGAGACGCTCGCCCAGGCGGCGAACCGCGCGACCGGCGCGGCCGCGGCGGGCGCCGTCAGATCGAGCGGGATGCTCGCGGTGTGGCGGTCGAGCGCCGCGAAGACCGCGGCTGCGACGAGGTTCGCGCATCCCATCGCGTAGACGACCCCGTCGAGGCCCAACCACGGGATCAGCAGGAACCCCCCCGCGAGGGCTCCCGCGAACGCCCCCGCGGTGTTGAAGCCGTACACGAGGGAGTGCACGCGGGTTGCGTGTCGGAGGTCGCCGGCGAGCGCGAGCGTGAGGATCGGGATCGTGCCGCCCATCAGCACCGTCGGCGGGCCGATCAGCAGCGCCGAGAGGGCGACGTCGAACGCAAACCCGAGGCCCGCCTGGCCGTGCGGGACGAACAGGGAGATCCGCTGGAAGGCGCCGAACAGCGTCGGAAACAGCAGCGCGTAGAGCCCGATCCCGCCCTCGACGAGCGCGTAGAAGTAGAGCAGGCGCGGGGGGCGCGAGCGCAGCCGGGAGCGCTCCAGCCAGCGCCGCGACGCGCGGCCGAAGAGCGCGTAGCCCAGCGAGAGCCCGCCGAGAAAGATCGCCAGCACGGCCGCCGTGGCCTCGGCGTGCGACCCGAGGAGCGCGGCCAGGTACTTCTGCCAGGCCACCTCGTAGACGAGGCCCGCAAACCCGGTCAGCACGGTGAGCAGCAGCGCCGCGAGCCGGATCATCGCTTGCGCCTAGTGGCCCGATGTGCGCCGATCGGAACTACGACTCACTCGGGTTTTCCGGCTGCGGGGGCGGCCCGGGTTGCGGCCTGCGTCGCAGCTGCGGCTGGCGCGCGAGCGGCGCCTCCAGGATCTTCTTCCGCACCCCCTCGGGGAGATCGTGCTCCGCGAGCCACGCGGCAAAGACCTCCGGCTCCTTCTCCCGCCATCGGATGCCCACGCGAATCGACTCCTGCTTGCGCTTCTTCGCGTCGTCGAGCTGGAGCGCCCACGCCATCGACGCGCCGGGGTCGGCCGGCAACAGCCGTTTGACGGCCTCCACGATCGCGGGGTCGAGCGCGGGATTCGGGAGCATCGAGCGCAGCCACTCCTGGGCCGGCTCCGGATCCATCTGCATCCAGCTCCGGAAGCCCGCGGCGATCGCGTCGTCGAGCTCGCCCTCGTGGAGTTCCTCCGCGCTCAGCGACAGCAGCCACTCGAAGGCCGAGGGCCGGTCGTGGTGCTGCACCCACCTGCGCGCGATCCCCTGGAGCGCCTCGTCGCTGTAGGGGCGCGTGCGGTGCGCGAGGTACCACTGCTTGGCCAGGTCGGGGTCCTTTTCGGCGACGATCTTCGCGACGGTCTTGAATACGGACGCCTTCATCTTGTAGGGCGCGTCGTCCGGCAGCGCCTCGACCCAGCGCATCGCCCCCTCCACCCATTCGCGCATCGCGACCTCGGCCCCGAGCAGGAAGAGGAACCGGCCGCGCACGCGGCCGTCCTCCAGATTGGCGAGGTAGTCGACGAAGCCCAGCTTGTCCTCGCTGCGCATCCAGCCTTCGAGCGCCCGCTGGCGGATCTCGGTCTGGAGCTTGGGATCCTCGATCTCCATCACCGCGGCGAGCGCCGCGGGGCCGTCGTAGTACCCCCAGGCGTAGGCGGCCTGTTGCATCAACGTCTTGCGCCAGCCCGTCGGCCCTTCGCTCGCCCAGGTGTAGGCGGCGCGGCCGTCGAAGCGCGACCACGCGAGCATGAACAGCCGGACTTCCTCGGGGACGATCCCGATCCGTCGGTCCACGAGCACCTGGTGCAGCTCGGGCAGATCGTCGGGGCCGAAATCCTGGAACGCCCAGCTCATCAGGTAGGCGCGGCGCAGCGGGTCGAACTCGCCGAACGCCTCGTCGAGCGACGGGACGGCCTCGGAACCGGCCCGATCCGGGCCCGCGAGACGGGTCAGTCCGACCGCCAACGCGATGCTGACAATCCAGAGGACTGCGATGACGGGTTTCACCTGATCTCCCCCTGCGCTCCTGCTCCGGCCCGGGGGGTCCGCCCGCGGCGAATCAACCCTGCAGCAAGTCGCGATGCCACTGCCGAAATTCCGAGCCGGTCATTATACCGACGGGTACGACCCAATGCCGGAATTGCGTGCAAAAAATGGGAAATTCTCGTATACAACCGGCAACCTGGGCGCTCAGACAATGATCAGGAAAGGGTAAGCTTCCGATCAGGCAGCAGCGCTGGGATTGGATTATGCTCGGATCTGTCGGAATCCGCAGCAAACCTTGGGAAATTGCATGCTGGCTCTGAAACCTTGGCGCTACGGGTGCGCGCTCGTGAGCGCTACGCTGTTATTGCTCTCTCCCGCTTCCGCCCAGGATCTCCCCGACCCGAGCCCCGAGACCGCCCCCGAGGCGACGGACGAGCCCGCGGACCCCGACGAAGCCGATTCCGACCTGGAAGAACCCGATGCCGCAGAGCTCGACGCCATCCTGCGCATGGACATCCTCCAGCAGGCCAGCGACATCGAGGAGATCCTCATCACCGGGGAGAAGCAGAACACCCTGCAGGACGCCCCGACCTCGAGCACGTCGTTCACCGCGGGCGATCTGCAGGCGCTGCGGATCGAAGACATCGCCGACCTCGCCGACTACACGCCGAACCTCGAGATCAACACCGCGTTCGCGGCGTCGAACCCGACCATCTTCATCCGCGGCATCGGCCTGAAGGACTACAACGCGAACGCGGCGGGAGCGGTCGCCGTCTACCAGGACGGCGTCAACATCAACTCGCCCGCGATCCAACTCGGGCAGCTCTTCGACATCGACGGCATCGACGTGCTGCGCGGCCCCCAGGGGAGCGTGAACGGCCGCAACGCCACCGCGGGTGCGATCCTGATCCGCTCGGCGATGCCCGACGGCGAGTTCGGGGTCCAGACGAGCCTCACCTACGGCAACTACGACTACAAAGAGGTCGAGGCCGCGATCAACGTGCCGCTGGTCGAGGACATGCTCTCGATGCGCATCTCGGGCGTCGCCTCGTGGCGCGACGGCTACACGAAGAACCAGTGCGCGGGCTGGAACCCCGAGAAGCACATCAACCCGGCCACCGGCATGCCGTTCCGGAGGGTCGACGAGCAGAGCACGCGGGACCTCTACTTCTCGCTGCAGCCCGCCGGGCAGTGGACGTTCAATCCCGGCAGCGGGGAGTTCGAGGTGGGGGAAGTCATGATCCAGCGCGAGAACGGCAGCGGCGCTCGGAATGAGTTCGTCTTCCTGAACTACGACCTCGCGTTGCAAGAGACGCGCAACCGCCAGGTCCAGAACGTCAACGTGCGCGAGAACAACTCGTGGGTGCTCGCCGAGGACCTCCGCGACCCGACCGGCGCGGTCATCGCCACGGCGGGCACCAAGGTCGCCTACATGTCGACGACGATGCAGTTCTCGAACTCGGTCGTCGACGGCATCTGCATCCTCCAGGAGCCGGGCAAGCTCGCGACCCTCGACGGGGAGCTCGACCCACCGCAGAATGCGCCGCCCGAGTGGGAGGAGGGCTACTGGGACAAGACGCGGATCCAGCCCGGCCTCGAGGACTTCGCGCAGCTCAAGAACTGGACGAACAACATCGACAACTGGGCGGCGCGGATGGTGCTGCTCTACGAGCCGCTCGACAACATGGAGTGGATGATCAACGTCCACGGCACCCAGAACCGCGGCGACTCCGCGCACCTGCAGATGCTCGGCGCGGACTCCAAGGTCGAGAAGCTCGGCTTCTTCGAGACCGGGCAGAACGGCTTCTCGGAGAACCGCGCCGCGATCCGCTCGGGCTTCACGCTCGGAGAAGGGGTGCGAAGCGTCAAGGGAATCGACGACACCGACGGCCTCCCCGGTCAGGGCGGCGGGAACCCATTCTCGGGGTTCTACAACAGCGACGGCATCGAGTTCATCGACGCCTGGGGGATCAACGGGCGCGGCTTCTGGGACCTCGGCGCGGTCGTGGTCACGCTGCTCTACGACTACGAGTGGTACGACCGCGTCGTCGACGACGAGGGCGACGCGAACCCGGTGATCGTGTTTCCGGCCATCTGGTCCGACAGCGCCTGGCAGACGACCGAGGAGCTGCGCATCGAGGGCGAAGAAGAGCGCTTCAAGTGGACGGCGGGCTTCTTCTTCCTCTACGAGCAGCTCCGCGCGACCAACTTCTTTCCGGCCACGCAGAACTTCCGGATCGAGCAGAACTTCAACCAGAAGCTCTTCAGCTGGGCGCCCTACGCGAACGGCGAGATCGACCTCGTCGAGGAGGGCGTGATCCCGGGCATCTACGAGCTCACGCTCGGCCTGGGTGTCCGCTACAACCAGGAGCGCAAGAAGTTCGGGCTCACGAGCTCGGCGATCGCGTCGGAGTCGCTGATCGAGGCCCAGGTGCTGCCCAAGACCGAGCGCGACTCGACCTGGAAGGAGTGGACGGGCGACCTGCAGCTCAGCTACACGCCGTTCTCCAACGAGTACGGCACCCTGCTCACCTACCTGAAGTACGGCCACGGCTTCAAGGGCGGCCACTTCAACGCCGGCCTGACGATCTCGGGCGGCAACGACATCGATCAGCAGCTCGACCCCGTCCAGCCCGAGTTCATCGACGCGGTCGAGCTCGGGTTCCGGACGCGCTGGCTCGACGATCGGATCATCCTCAACGCGGCGGTCTTCCGGTACTGGTACACGGACCTCCAGGTCTTCGACATCACGAACGAGGCGACCGCCCTGCCGATCCAGCAGCTGCTCAACGGCGACGCCAACGTGCTCGGCACCGAGGTCGAGCTGCGGCTGCGACCCGCCGCGCTGCTCGAGGAGTACATCGGGCCCTGGTCGCTGCTGTTCCCGAGCCTGCTCAACGGCAGCATGGGCTGGCTCGACACCGAATTCGGAGACTTCGTGGTGACCAAGGCCGTGCGGCGCGGCCCCCGCAACAACGCGATCCCGACCGATTTCGACTACGAGGGGAATCGACTGGTGGCCGCGCCGGAGTGGAACTGGTCGGTGATCATGGAGTACGAGTTCCCGATCTTCGGCTGGGGTGCGCTGGTTCCGCAGTACGACTTCAACTACCGCTCGAAGACCTATCTCGATCCACAGATGGTCGACCCGATCTCGATGAAGGGCTACTGGCTGCACAACGCGCGGATCGCCTACCGGACACCCGACGATCGGATCGAGCTGGCGTTCTGGGTCTCCAACATTCTCGAGCAGACGTACAAGGTCGACACCTTCGACCTCAGCCGCGAGTTCAACACGATCCTCGAGGTCTGGGGCGAGCCCCGGACCTACGGAGTGACGCTTTCCCTCAACTGGTGAGCGCCTACTCGACCTGGTAGCCGAGCGCGCGGAGCTGCTCGAGCTGCGCGTCGTCGAGCTCGACGTCCGAAGCCTGCCAGGGGGCCGGAGGCCGCGACAGGTATTCGTCCACGTAGCCCTGGAGCCGCGCCAGCACGTCGGGCTTTTCCTTGCCGACGTCCACCTGCTCGCGGGGGTCGTTGCTTCGGTCGTAGAGCAACCCCTCCGCCCCATGGGCTCGCACGAGGCGGTAGGACCCTTCCCGCACGGCCACCATCGGTCGGGGCTCCATGCTGCTGCGCCCCCAGGTCTGGTCGAGGTGCGCGAAGCGAGGCGTCTCGCGCGGCGGCGGCGGCTCGCCGCGCGCAGCCGCCATCAGCTCGGGGAGCCGGGAGCGGCCGTCGGTCTCGTCGAGCGGCGGCAGCTTCAGCAGGTCGAGGACGGTGGGCCAGATATCGATGTTCTCGGTGGGCGCGTCGACGACGACGCCGGGCTCCAGGCGGAACGGCAAGCTCACGATCAGTGGCGTGGTGGTCACCTCGGCGTGTACGTCGCGCGCGTGCCCCTCGCGGCCGTGCTCGCCGAACGCCTCGCCGTGATCGCCGGCCACGATGATCAGGGTCTTGTCGCGCAGCCCCCGCAGGTCGAGCGTTGCAATCAGGCTGCCGAGCACCCGGTCCGTCCAGCGGATCGAGTTGTCGTAGATGTCCGAGTAGGTCGTCCCGAAGAGCGCGGTGTCCTCGTCGTAGACGTACTGGTGGACGTCCATCATGTGGATGTAGAGAAACCAGCGCTCGTCTCCCTGCGCGCGCAAGAACTCGATCGCCGAGTGGATGACGTCCTGGTCGGTTCCCGTGACGCCGATCGTCGGCTTCTCGCGGCGCACGGACCGCGGCGTCGGCGCGTTCTTCGGGCTGTGGTAGACCTCGAAGCCCTGCGAGAATCCGAAGCCCGGGCTGATCCAGCCGTTGCGCCAGATCGC
>JBFGGA010000177.1:0-7291 GCA_041579295.1 Myxococcota bacterium
ACGCTGCCGCGCTTTCGCGCAGGCCTCGACTTCATTCGGGAGATCGTGGCCAGCGGCGGCAAGGTGCTGTTCGTCGGCACCAAGCGACAGACGCAGGCGTCGATCAAGCTCGAGGCCGAGCGCGCCAACCAGTACTTCGTCAACAACCGCTGGCTCGGCGGGATGCTGACCAACTTCAAGACCGTCAAGAAGTCGATCGAGCGCTACCAGGGGATGCTCGAGGTCCTCGAAGACGAGGAGAAGGCCGCGGAGCTCTCGAAGAAGGACCGCGCCCGGATGAATCGCCAGATCGAGAAGTACCGCAAATCCCTCGACGGGATCCGCGGGATGTCCCGCCTGCCCCAGGCCCTGTTCGTGATCGACGTGAACTGCGAATCGATCGCGGTCAAGGAGGCGCGGCGCCTTTCCATCCCGATCGTCGCCGTGGTCGACTCGAACAGCGACCCGTTGGACATCGATCACGTGATTCCGGGCAACGACGACTCGATCCGCGCGATCCAGCTCTACTGCTCGAAGGTGGCGAACGCCTGCCTCGAGGGCGAGGCGATCCACAACGAGCGCATCCAGACCGAGGCGGCCGAGAAGCAGAAGGCCAAGCCGGCCGCCAAGGCCGAGAAGGGCAAGACCCGGGCGGGCCGGGTGGTGGTCGAGATCAAGCATCCGCCGCGGCGCGGGCGGGCCGCGGCGTTGGCCGCCGAGAAGCGGGAGGCGGAGCGGGAATCCAAGCGCGCGGAGGCCTCCGCGGGCGAGCGCGAGAAGACCGAGGGCACGGCGCCGCTCGAGGCGCCCGAGGGCGCCTGAGGCGCACCGGCGCGGACCGGGCGGTGTACGACGCGGAGCCGACCGGGCCGCGGGTGCGCGCGGACCGCACCGGGTTCGAGGATCGGAAGACGGAGACGAGAGGGAGAGGTTCGGTGGGCGAGATTTCAGCGAAGTCGGTCAAGGATCTGCGCGACAAGACCGGCGCGGGCATGATGGATTGCAAGCGCGCTCTCGGCGACGCCGGCGGCGACGTCGACAAGGCCATCGAGCTGCTGCGCGAGCGCGGGCTCGCGAAGGCGGGCAAGCGCGGCGGCAGGGCGACCAGCGAGGGCGGCGTCGCGATCGCGATCGACGGCTCGATCGCCGCGATGGTCGAGGTGGGTTGCGAGACCGACTTCGTCGCGCGCACCGATCTGTTCGTCGAATTCGGCAACCAGCTCGCGGAAGCGGTCGCGAAGGACCCGAGTATCGGCGACCCGGACTCGTTGCTCAAGGCATCGATCGACGGGGAGCCGGTGGCCGACAAGGTGAAGGCGGCGATCGGCCGACTCGGCGAGAACATCGTCGTCAAGCGCGTGGCGCGGCTGGACGCGGGCGCATCCGGCATCGCGGGCGGTTACGTCCACGCGGGCGCCAACCTCGGCGTGATCGTCACGCTCGCCACCGATGGCAAGGGCGCCGAGCTCGCAAGCCTCGCGAAGGATCTCGCGATGCACGTGGCGGCCGCCGATCCCAGCCCGATCGCGGTGGAGCGATCGGGCGTAGACGCAGCGCTGCTCGATTCCGAGCGCTCGATCTACCGCAACCAGGCCCTCCAGAGCGGCAAGCCCGAGAAGGTGGTGGACAAGATCGTCGAGGGCCGGATCAACAAGTACCTCTCGGAGATCTGCCTGGTCGAGCAGGCGTTCGTCAAGGATCCCGATCGCACGATCGGCGAGCTGCTCAGCGACGTCGGCAAGCAGCTGGGCGCGGGCATCGCGGTGACCGGATACCAGCGCTACAAGCTCGGCGAAGGAGATGCGGGGGAGGCGTGAAGGCCGCCTATCGGAGACTGCTCATCAAGCTTTCCGGCGGCCAGCTGGCCGGCGAGAAGGGCTTTGGCATCAGCCCGACCGTCATCGCCCGAACCGCGGCGGAGATTCGCGAAGTCCACGAGCTTGGTACCCAAATTTGTGTGGTGGTGGGTGGTGGGAACATCATCCGGGGCATTGCGGCGGCCGACGAGGGGATGGACCGGGCCATCGCCGACTACATGGGGATGATGGCCAGCGTCATCAACGCGCTGGCGCTGCAGGACGCGCTCGAGAAAGAGGGCCTCGACACCCGGGTCCAGAGCGCGATCGAGATCAAGACCGTCGCCGAGGCCTACATCCGCCGCCGCGCGATCCGGCACCTCGAGAAGGGCAGGGTGGTCGTCTTCGGCGGCGGCACCGGGAACCCCTATTTCACCACGGACACCGCCGCCGTGCTGCGCGCCGCGGAGGTCCAGGCCGAGATCGTCTTGATGGCCAAGCAGGGCATCGACGGCGTCTACAGCGGCGACCCGAAGACCGATCCCAGCGCAAAGCGCTACGAACGGCTGACCTACGAGGAGGCGCTCATCAAGAATCTCCGGGTGATGGATCAGACCGCGCTCGCGATGTGTCGCGAGAACCGTCTGCCCGTTGTGGTGTTCGACATGGCGGTGACTGGAAACCTGCGGAAGCTCGCTGCGGGCAAGACGGTCGGCACGCGGGTCGAGGATTAGCATCGCGCGAAACCCGCGAGTCGAGCGAGCCGGCCGCGGCGCTTCGGGCGGAAAGCGAGAGGAATCATCCAACATGGCAGACGACGACGTCGCGGTGGTCGAAGAGACGGCCCGCGAGGGCATGGAGAAGGCGGTCCGGAGCCTCAAGGCGGAGCTTCAGAAGATTCGCACGGGGCGCGCGAGCGTCGCGCTGCTCGACGGCGTTCACGTCGATTACTACGGAACCCCGACGCCGCTGAACCAGCTCGCGAACCTCACCACGCCGGACCCCCGGCTGATCGTCGTCGCGCCCTACGACAAGGGGGCGATCGGCGCGATCGAGAAGGCCATCATGAAGGCCGATCTCGGACTGTCGCCCTCCAACGACGGCAAGGTGGTGCGCGTGCCGGTGCCGCCGCTCACCGAGGAGCGGCGCAAGGAGCTGGTCAAGCAGGTGCATCGTACGGCCGAGGACCACAAGGTCGGCATCCGGGAGTCGCGCCGGGAATCGCTCTCGATGCTCAAGGATCTCGAGTCCGAGGGCTCGCTGCCCAAGGACGACCGGCATCGGGAAGAGAAGAAGATCCAGACGCTGACGGATTCCATGGTGAAGAAGATCGAAGAAATCGCCGCGCAGAAGGAAGCGGACATCCTGCAGGTGTGACGATGATCGAGCCCTCGTTGAATCGCGATCGGATCCCCCGACACATCGCCATCATCATGGATGGCAACGGGCGCTGGGCGCAGGCGCGTGGAATCTCGCGAAACGAGGGCCACAAGCGGGGGCTCGACGCGCTGCGGTCCGTCGTGCGCGCCGCGAACGAGCTCGGCGTGCGCTGGCTCACCCTCTACGCGTTCTCACTCGAGAACTGGAACCGCCCCAAGCTCGAGGTCGCTTCCCTGATGACGCTGCTCGAGCGCTACCTCGAGCTGGAGATCCAGGAGGTGATCGAGAAGGGCATCCAGCTGCGCTCGATCGGCCGCCCGGACCGGCTGCCCGCGCGAATTCGCAGGAAGGTGGACGACGCGATCGCGCGCACCCGCGACAATTCGAAGATGACGCTGGTCTTCGCGCTCTCCTACGGGGGGCGCTCCGAGATCGTCGATGCGGCCCGCAAGCTGTTGCGCGACGCGGAACTCGGCAAGATCGATCCCGAGGGCGTCGACGAGAAGACCTTTGCCGCCTACCTCTACGATCCGGAGGTGCCTGATCCCGATCTGCTCATCCGGACGGGTGCCGAGCTGCGGGTCTCGAACTTCCTGCTCTGGCAGATCGCCTACACGGAGATCTACTGCACGGACGTGATGTGGCCCGATTTCGGCGAGCGCGATCTGATCGATGCGGTTCGCGACTATCAGAGTCGCGAGCGGCGTTTCGGCCTCACGAGCGACCAGGTGCGCGAGGCGAGAGATGACCGCCGCTGAGGCGCCCCGCGCCAAGCGGCTCTCGCTGCTCGGGAGCACCGGGTCGATCGGGGAGCAGACCCTGGCGGTCGCGCAAGCCGCGCCCACGCGCTTCGAGGTGGTCGCGCTCGGGGCCGGGCGCAGCGTCGACAAGCTGGCCGAGCAGGTGCGCCGCTTCCGACCCGCGCTCGTGTCGGTCGCGGACGAGGCCGGCGCCGCCGAGCTGCGCGAACGCATCGGCGCGCAGCGCGTCGAGGTGCTCGTCGGCGACGAGGGACTCGCGGCGGTCGCCGAGCACCCCGCGGACATCGTCGTCTCGGCGCTGGTCGGCGCGGTGGGGCTGGCGCCCACCCTCGCGGCCATCCGGGCGGGGCGAAACGTCGCGCTCGCCAACAAGGAAGTGATGGTGATGGCCGGCGCGCTCGTGATGCGCGAGGTCGACGCGCACGGCGTGGCGCTGCTGCCCGTCGACAGCGAGCACAGCGCGATCTTCCAGGCGCTCTCCGGGCAGCGGACCGCAGACGTCGCGCGCTTGATCCTCACGGCGTCGGGCGGGCCGTTCCGGACCTGGACGGCCGAGCAGATCGCCGAGGCCAGCGTCGAGCAGGCGCTCAACCATCCGAACTGGGACATGGGGCCGAAGATCACGATCGACTCGGCGACGCTGATGAACAAGGGCCTCGAGGTGATCGAGGCGCGCTGGCTGTTCGGCATCCCGCCGGAGCGCGTGGACGTCGTCGTGCACCCCCAGTCGATCGTCCACTCGCTCGTCGAGTTCGTGGACAGCTCGGTGCTCGCGCAGCTCGGCCTGCCAGACATGCGCGTTCCGATCGCGGTCGCGCTGGCCCACCCCGAGCGCATCGCGCTCGACCTGCCCGCGCTCGACCTTCCGGAGCTCGGGCGGCTGGACTTCGAGACGCCGGACCGCAAGCGCTTTCCGTGTCTCGAGCTCGCGTTCGAGGCGCTGCGCGCCGACGAGGCGGCGCCGGCGGTGCTCAACGCCGCCAACGAGATCGCGGTCGCCGCGTTCCTCGACGGGCGCCTCCGCTTCCCCGAGATCGCGGCGACCAACGGGGCCGTGCTCAACTCCCACGTCGGCCGCGGCGGATCGGCGCGGCTGCGCGACCTCGCCGACGTGATCGAGGCGGACGATTGGGCGCGGCGCTGCGCGCGCGAGTGGATCGAGAGCAGCGGCGGGGGCGCGAGGTGAACTTTCTCGACGGAGCCTACCAG
Source organism: Myxococcota bacterium (assembly GCA_041579295.1). Lineage (GTDB taxonomy): Bacteria > Myxococcota_A > UBA9160 > UBA9160 > SMWR01 > JACZVU01. Next base: position 5,126 of record JBFGGA010000177.1, read on the forward strand.
GCATCGAGCTACGCGTTCGCGTTCATCGTGATGCTCGGCGTGCTGATCTTCGTCCACGAGCTGGGCCACTTCCTGGCCGCAAAGGCGTGCGGGATTCGCGTGCTCAAGTTCTCGCTCGGCTTCGGCTCGCCGGTCGGGATCGGCCGCTTTCGGATGCGCTGGGTTCGGGGCCACACCGAGTACGTGGTCGGCTGGATCCCGCTGGGCGGCTTCGTGAAAATGCTCGGCGAGACGCCCGATCCCGAGACCGCCGACGCGCTGGCTGCCTACCCCGAGCAGACGCTCGACGCGAAGCCGCTCTGGCAGAAGCTGACCGTGATCTTCGCGGGCCCCGCGATGAACCTGTTGCTGCCCGTGGCGATCTACACGGGGATTCTCGCGGTGGGGTTTCCGCAGGCCGACACCGTGATCGGGGAGGTCGAGGCCGACTCGCCCGCGGCCGCCGCGGGCCTGCGGCCGGACGACCGCGTGACCGCGATCGACGGCGAGCCCGTGCAGTGGTGGCGGCAGATCGACGAGGTGTTCTCCGAGCACACGAGCGGTGAGCTCGCGCTGCAGTACGAGCGCGAAGGCGTCGTGCAGACCGCAAGTCTGTTGGTCGAGCCGCGCCAGCGCTCGGACCTCTTCGGGGAGCTCGTCTCGGTGGGCTGGTCGGGTCTGTCGCACCGCCGCCCGCTCGCGATGATCTCGCTGGCCGACCGAGCGCGGCCCGCCCATCGCGCGGGCCTGCGCACGGGAGACCGCGTCACCGAGGTTGCGGGCACACCCGTCGAGGATTGGTACGCGTTCGCGGAAGCCTACGCGGCGGCCGGCAGCGGCGGAGAGGTCGCGATCCGCGTCGCGCGCGGGCGAGACGACCCCGAGGAAGTCGCGCTCCGGGTGCCGGCGCTCGGCGACCTCGATCGCCTCGGCGTGGTGCGCGCGAACGTGCTGATCGAGGCGGTGACCGAAGACTCGCCGGCCGCGGAGGCTGGCCTCCAGGCCGGCGACCTGGTCCACACCGTCGACGGCGCGCCCGCGCACAGCTTCGAGACGTTCGCGGATCGGGTCCGCTCGAGCGGCGGTCGCGCGCTCGCGCTGGGCATCCTTCGCGACGGCGAGGCGCTCGAGGTGCGCGTCGCGCCCGCGCTGGTCCAGACCGACCCGATGGGAATCGGCGTCGAGGTGGAGCGCTACCAGATCGGGATCCTGGGCAACAACCTGCTCGCGCTGCCCGGCAGCCTGGGCTTCGAGCAGGTGCTCAATCCGCTCGTCGCAGTGCCACGCGCGGCCGCGATGACCGTCGAGATCACGCGGCTGTTCATGCGCGGCCTCGGCAAGCTGCTGACCGGCGAGGTCTCGAGCAACCAGATCGCCGGACCGATCGGCATCGCGGAGATCGCGGGCGAAGCCCTCGAGCGCGGCTGGATGGACTACCTCGAGACGCTGATCCTGATCAGCATCAACCTCGGCATCCTGAACCTGCTGCCGATCCCGCTGCTCGACGGCGGACAGGCGATCGTGTTTCTCGTCGAGGGCGTTCGCAACGAGCGCCTCTCGATGCGCACGCGCGAGTTCGTCCAGCAGATCGGCTTCACGATGCTCATCGTCATTATGGGCGTCGCGTTCTGGAACGACATCTCCCGCAACTGGTCGCGGGTGGTCGATTGGCTCACCGGAGGCGGTCTCTAGCGGCCGGCGCTCGCCCCGCCGCCCGCTTCGCGAGCCCATGCCGACCCGCCCGCCCGCCGAGCCGCTGGTCCTCGCGCTCGAGTCCGCGACCGCGGCGGTCAGCGTCGCGCTGCTGCGCGGCGAGACAGTTGTGGACGAGCTCGCGGCGCGCGCGGGCCCCGCGGCCGAGACGCTGCTGCCGGCCGTCGATCGCCTGCTCGAGCGCGCGGGCGCGACGCTCGAGCAGCTCGACGCGATCGCGGTCTCGATCGGCCCCGGCTCGTTCACGAGCCTCCGCGTCGGCATCGCGACCGTCAAGGGGCTCGCGTTCGCGAGCGAGCTGCCGATCGCGCCGGTCTCGACGCTCGCCGCGCTCGCGCGCGCCGCGGGCCCCGCGGCCCGGCTCGCGGTGCCGATGCTCGACGCGCGCCGCGGCGAGCTCTACGCGGCCGCCTACGCGCTCGCGTCCGGACCGGATCCCGTGGTGCCCGAGGGCGTCTACACCCCGGAGGCGCT
>JBFGGA010000178.1:0-7169 GCA_041579295.1 Myxococcota bacterium
CAGCCTCTCCGTCGATCTCAGCAACGGCAACGTGGTGCCGCACGAGGGGGAGCGCAGCACGCCGGACTGGCGCGTCGAGCTGATCGACACCGGCTACGCGACGAACACGGGCGGCCGGATCAAGCGGCTCGCCCCGTACCTCGGAGACGAGCCCTTCCTGTTGACCTGGGGTGACGGGGTGTCGGACATCAGCATCGAGAAGCTGCTCGCGTACCACCGATCGCACGGCAGGCTCGTGACGCTGACCGCGGTTCGCCCGCCGGCCCGCTTCGGCGCGTTGGAGATCACCGACGGCCGCGTCGCGCGCTTTACCGAGAAGCCCCAGATCGGCGAGGGCTGGATCAACGGCGCGTTCTTCGTCTGCGAGCCCGGCGTCTTCGACTACATCGAGGGCGACGCGACGCTGTTCGAGAAGGAGCCCCTCGAGAATCTCGCGAGCGACGGGCAGCTGATGGCCTATCAGCACGAGGGATTCTGGCAGTGCATGGATACCCTGCGCGACAAGTACCTGCTGAACCATCTCTGGGAGTCCGGAAAGGCGCCCTGGAAGACCTGGAAGAAATAGCATGCGCGTGCTCGTGACCGGCCACGACGGCTACATCGGGACCGTGCTGGTGCCGCTCTTCGAAGCAGCCGGCCACGAGGTCGTGGGCCTGGACAGCGGGCTGTTCTCGGAATGCGTATTCGGCACGGAAGAGGCGGAGCCCGAGGCGATCCGCAAGGACATCCGCGATGTCCAAACTGACGATCTGCGGGGCTTCGACGCGATCGTTCACCTCGCGGCGATCTCGAACGACCCGCTGGGCGACCTGAACCCGCGCTGCACGCACGACATCAACCACCGCGCATCCGTCCGGCTCGCCGAGCGCGCCAAGCGGGCGGGCGTGGAGCGCTTCCTGTACTCGTCGTCGTGCAGCGTCTACGGCGCGTCGAGCCCGGACGACGTGCTCGGGGAGGATGCGCCCTTCCGACCGGTCACGCCCTATGGCGTCTCGAAGGTCCGCGTGGAGGAGGATCTCTCGAAGCTCGCCGACGACGGCTTCAGCCCGACCTACTTTCGCAACGCGACGGCCTACGGCGTCTCGCCGCGCCTGCGGGGCGACCTCGTGGTCAACAATCTCGTCGGCTGGGCGTTCACGACCGGCGCGGTGTACATCAAGAGCGACGGGACGCCGTGGCGCCCGCTGGTCCACATCGAGGACATCGCGCGCGCATTCCTGGCCGGCCTCGAAGCCGATCGCAGCGCGGTTCACGACGAGGCCTTCAACGTCGGCCGGACGACCGAGAACTACCGCATCCGCGAGGTCGCGGATCTGGTCGAGGAGATCGTCGCGGGCTCGAAGATCACCTACGCGAAGGATGGAGGCCCCGACCAGCGCTGCTATCGCGTGGATTGCTCGAAGATCGAGGAGGCGCTGCCGGCCTACCGGCCGCGTTGGACCGTGCGGCTCGGCGTCGAGGAACTCGCCGCCGCCTACCGGCGCGTCAAGCTGCAGAAGGACGATCTCGAGGGCAGCCGATACCTGCGCATCGCGCACATCCTCGAGCTGATGGAAGCCGGCAAGCTCGACGCGGATCTCCGCTGGTCGCGGGCCTAGGCGGGGAAATCGAAGCGCACACGGAGCGTCGCGCCATGTACCACGAGATCGAAGCCTGCCGCTCGTGTGGGAGCCCGGATCTGGAATTGATCCTCGATCTGGGTCTGCACCCGCCCTCGGACGCGCTGCTGCGCGACGAGCAGCTGGCGCTCGAGGAACCCCACTATCCGCTCACCGTGGCGGTCTGCGCCTACTGCGGGCTGATGCAGATCCGCGAGAACGTCGAGCCCGACGAGCTGTTCTGCAACGACTACCCGTACTTCTCGTCGTTCATGCCCGCGCTGCTGCGCCACTCGCGGGAGAACGTCGAAGAGTTGATCGAGAAGCGGGGTCTCGGGAGCGAAAGCCTCGTGGTCGAGCTCGCGAGCAACGACGGCTACCTGCTCCAGTATTACGCGGAGTGCGGGATCCCCGTGCTGGGAATCGATCCCGCAGCCGGCCCCGCGCAGGCCGCCGAGGCGCGCGGCATCCCGACCTTGAACACCTTCTTCACCGAGGAACTCGCGCTGAAGCTGCGCGGCGAGGGCCGCCGCGCCGACGTCATCCACGCGAACAACGTGCTCGCGCACGTGCCCGACCTCAACGGCTTCGTGGCCGGCATCGCGAAGCTCCTCGCGGACGACGGGCTCGCGGTGATCGAATGCCCCCACGTCCTCGAGCTGATCCGCCACTGCGAATTCGACACCATCTACCACGAGCACCTCTGCTACTTCTCGGTGGCGGCACTCCGCCCCCTCTTCCGCCGGCACGGGCTGGCGCTCAACGACGTTCGCCCCTTGCGGATCCACGGGGGGTCGCTGCGCCTCTACGTGAGCCAGCGAACAAGCGAGAGCCCGGCCGTGCGCGAGATCCTCGCGAACGAACAGGCGTCGGCGCTCCACGAGCCCACGGGGTATCAGTCCTTCTCCGCCGCGGTGGCCCAGCTGCGCGATTCGCTGCGCACGCTGCTCGAGCGACTCAAGTCGGACGGCGCGACGATTGCGGCGTACGGCGCGGCCGCCAAGGGCGCGACGTTGATCAACTACGTCGGCATCGGTACGGAGCTCGTCGACTTCGTGGTCGACCGCAACCCCCACAAGCACGGGCGCTACATGCCCGGCCGGCACATCCCGATCCGCCCGACCGAGCGGCTGCTCGAGGCGCAGCCGGACTACACTCTGCTCCTGGCCTGGAACTTCGCGGACGAGATCATGCAGCAGCAGCGCGAGTATCGGGAGAAGGGAGGTCGCTTCATCATCCCCGTGCCCGAGCCGGTGATCGTCTAGTCCGCCCAGCCGGCACCTCGAGCCCAGGAGGCGCGAAGCGTGATCGAGAATTGCCCCAACTGTGGCGCTGGCGAACTCGAGGCGATCTACGAGGTTTCCGGCATTCCGACCCACAGCTGCCTGCTGATGGAGACGAAGGCGGAAGCGTTGGATTTTCCGACCGGCGATCTCCAGCTGGCCTGGTGTGGTCGCTGCGGCTTCGCAACCAACGCGCGCTTCGACGTCGCGATGAATGCCTACTCGACGAAGTACGAGGAGGTGCAGACCTTCTCACCGACCTTCAACCGCTTCCAGAGCGAGATCGTCGAGCGGCTCGTCGGCAAGCACGGCATCCGGGGCAAGACGGTCGTGGAGATCGGCTGCGGCAAGGGCGAATTCCTGCTCGAGCTCTGCGAGCGCGGCGAGAACGAGGGCATCGGGATCGATCCGAGCTTCGTGCCCGGACGCGGCGACTGGAACAGCCAGAACCGCTGCCGATTTCTCAATGAGCTCTACTCCGTCGAGCGACACGGCTCCATCGCCGCCGACGCCATCGTCTGCCGGCACACGCTCGAGCACATCCAGCCGACGCGCGAGTTCGTCCAGACGATCCGCGACGCGATCGGCGATCGCCTCGACACGCTCGTCTTCCTGGAGATCCCCGACCAGGAGCGCGTCTACGACGAGCGCGCCTTCTGGGACATCTACTACGAGCACTGCTCGTACTTCACCCAGGGCGCGCTCGAGCGGGTGTTCCTGGCGTGCGGCTTCGAGATCCTCGACTCGTGGAGGGGCTTCGGGGATCAGTACCTGCTGATCGAGGCCCGGCCGCTCGCGCGCGGCGAGATGCCCGCGTTCCGCGTTCGCGAGAGCCTCGACGCGATGCGCGAGAAGGTGCGCAGCTTCGCGCGCGGGGCGCCCCGCGCCATCGACGAATGGCGCGGCCGCTTTGCGCGCTGGCGCGACGCCGGCCAGCGCGTGGTCATCTGGGGAGCGGGCTCGAAGGGCGTCGCCTTTCTCACCACGCTGCGCGCGGGTGAATCGGTGGGGTGCGCGGTCGACATCAACCCCCACAAGCACGGCTACTACATGCCCGGGACGGCGCACGAGGTGGTCGCGCCCGAATCGATGCGCGACTTCCGACCCGACGTCGTCATCGCAATGAACGAGATCTACCGCGAGGAGATCCGGGCGCAGCTGGCCGGCTGCGGCCTCGCGCCGGAGATCGTCACCACCTGACCCGCGCAGATTCTCGGTGGCAACGCGCGACGCGGCGCGGACGGCCTCCGATCACAGCGCCGGGTCTGGCTGGGCGGCGCGCAGATTCTCGGTGGCAACGCGCGACGCGGCGCGGACGGCCTCCGATCACAGCGCCGGGTCTGGCTGGGCGGCGCGCAGGCGCTCGGCGACGTCCGCACCGAGCCCGTCGGCCATGTGCTGCGCGATCTTGTAGACGAGGCTCTCCCAGTCGTGCTCCTTCGCGACGGCCTGGCGCGCGCGCCGGCGATCGGGGGCGTCGTCGGCCAGGGCGCGCTCGATTGCGCTCGACCACTCGTCGGGTTCGGTTGCGAGCTCGATCAGCGAGCCGAAGGCCTCGAGCGAGCGGATCGGCGTCCCGACCGTGGGCGTTCCGGACGCGAGGTACTCGTGCAGCTTCAGGGGATAGATGAAGCGCGTGTAGCCGTCGTTTCGGTACGGCATCACGCAGACGTCGAAGTGCTGGGGATAGCGCGCGAGATCCGCCGACGACTTGCCGCCGAGAACGTGGACGTTGGCGCGCTGCCCGATGCGCTGCACGCGCGCCTCGAGCTCGGGGTGCCGCACCGACCCGACCAGCACGAACGACCAGCTGGGGTGCCGCTCCACGAGGCTCTCGAGCAGATCCCAGTTCAGCTGCTTCTTCAGCCAGCCCGTGTAGCCGATCCGCGGGTGCGGGACGCCTCGGAGGTCGTCGGGCTCGGGCAGCGGCGTCGCGTGGGCCGCGAAGTCCACGCCGTTGGGCACGAAGTGCGTGTGCGGATTGATGTGCCCCTTCTCCTCCAGCAGTCCCGGGGAGTGGATGATCACCAGATCCGCCCGCTGGAGCAGATCCATTTCGGCTTCGCGAATCGGCTCATCGCGGGTGCCGAAGGTGTACTCGTCGTCGATGTGGTAGCAGCTCAGATCGTGGCGCAGCATCGAGAGCGCAGGCGCGAAATCCGGTTGCCAGACGTAGAGGACGATTCGCGTGCAGCCGCGGCGCAGCAGCCGGTTGCGCGCGCCCTCGAGGCGCTTGCGCGCGGTGGCCTCGGCGAGCCACGCGGGCCGGAAGAATCGGGGCAGCAGCAGGTCCGGGCTGTGGACCTGGAGGCCCGGCTCGGGTCGTGTGTCGGGGACGCGAAACCGCGAGGGCGCTCGCCAGGCCTCGCGCCAGCCCGGTGCGGGGTTCACCCAGACGCTCGGGAAGTAGTGCCCCAAGCGGCTCAACACCTGGTGGCGCGACTGCCACTGCGCGCCCCAGCGGTCGGGCACCAGGGCGATCACCCCCACCTCGCCGAGCGCGGGACCGAGCTGGGCGCGGGCCGTGGCCGCGGCGCTGTGCTGCTTCGCAGAATCGTTCGACATCCCGCGCCCCGTGCCCCGCGCATTCAGGGACGGTCAGTGTAAACGATTCCCACGCGGGTGCGCGGCGATCGCCTGGCTCGCGCCGGGCGATCGCGAACCCAACCGCGTCTGGGGCTCAATCCGCCGGGGTTGGCGTCGGCGTGGGTATCACGGTCGGTGTGCAGATGTTCGTGCACCCGAATGACAGCACCGTATTACACAGCTCGCATTCACTCGAGACAACGGTGCCGGCTGCGCAAAGTATGCAATTCTGGTTATTAGTGATCACGGTGGAGCAGATGTTAATTGGGCATCCGGCTTGGCTCTCACATGCGGTGACGGCAGCCGAGCTTCCCGCACCAAACGTCGAAGCTGAGTCATAACACGCCCCCGGTGTGGCCGTGGGCGTCGCGCTCGGCGCAGCCGTAGGGCTTGCAGTCGGTGTCGCCGAGGGCGTCGCGCTCGGCGTGGCCGTGGGCGTCGCGCTCGGCGTGGCCGTGGGCGTGGCGGTCGGCGTGGCCGTTGGCATCGCCGTGGGCGAGGCGGTCGGCGTTGCCGTCGGCGTCGCCGCTGGAGACGCGGTCGCGGTCGGCGTGGCGGTCGGGGTCGGGGTGACCGCCGGGGGCCCGATCGGCGAGTCGCCCACGCAGAGGTCATCGATCGACGTCGTTCCCACCGCGCTCCCCGTGTAGGTGCGGAAACCCACCCGATTGCCCGTATCGATCGGGGTCGCGGGGTCGCCGGTGAACGTGCAGACCGGTGCCGGCCAGAAGCTCGGATCCGGGTCCAGCGGCGTCGACGAGACGAAGACCTCGACCATCGTGTCGTTCCCCGTCCCCGTGAGGAGCGCGCCGAACCAGTCACCGTCCTGCACCGCGCTCGCGAGCGTGCACTCGCCCGGGCGGTCCACGAAGGTCACGTCCTGCACGTACTCCCAGCGCACCCGGTTGCCCGAGACGTGCACCTCGTAGTGGTCGCCCGAGGTGCCGTTCATCGAGTTGCTGCGGAAGATCAGCCCCTGCGAATTGTCGCCGCGCGTGACCAGCTGCAAGCGTCCGTACTGGTCGAGCGTGTTCGTCATCTCGCTCCAGAGCACCTGCGCGATATGGAACTGCAGCCCGGAGACCTCTGCGAGCTCATTCGACTGGATCTCGAAGCTCGGGCTCTTCACCTGCCAGTCCGGGCCCAGGCCCGGGCCCGCGCGCTCGAAGTCGTCGCAGATGCTCGCGAGCGGCGGCGGCGGCGGCGGGATGTCGCCGACACAGACGTCGTCCATGAAAGTCGCGACGGTCTGGGCCGCGGTGAAGGAGCGCACACCCACGCGGTCGCCGGTGTCGATCGGCGTCGCGGGGTCGCCCATCAGCGTGCAGGCCGGCGCGGGCCAGAAGTTCGGATCGGGGTCGAGCTCGGTCGGCGAGGTGTACACCTCCACCACCGTGTCGTTGCCCGTGCCGGTGATCGTGGCGCCGAACCAGTCGCCGTCCTGCACCGAGAGCGGCAGCGTGCACATGTCGGGGCGATCCACGAAGACGTCGTCCACCCAGTACTCCCAGCGCACGTCCGCACCCGTCACGTGCACCTCGTAGTGCGGCCCCGTGGTGCCGTTCGGCGCGCTGCTGCGGAAGATCAACCCCTGCGAGTCGTCGCCGCGCGAGACGATCTGGAAGCGCCCATACTGATCCAGCGTGCTCGCCATGCCGCTCCAGAGCATCTGCGCGTACTGGAACTGCAGCCCTGAAACCTC
>JBFGGA010000179.1:0-7108 GCA_041579295.1 Myxococcota bacterium
CTGCGATCGAGGACGTCGCCGACCTCCGGGCCCGGCTCGAAGCCGCCGACGAGCGCGCGCTCTTCCTGATCCGCCGCGGCGACTCGACGCTCTTCGTCCCGATCAAGCGCAGCACGGGCTAGTCGGTTCGTCGAACTTCTCTGCGCGCGCCGGTTGCTCGGGCGGGGTGACACCCGGCTTGCTTTGGGGAGCTGGGGGGAAGGGCCGCTCGCTCCAACCCCATGTCGCTCGGACCCTTCCCCCCAGCTCCCCAACGCACGCGTCGCCGGCGCGTGAAGAGGGGCCCCGCACATAGCGGCCCTTGGTTCGGATGCGACGTCACTTGGGTGCGGTGGCGGGGGGGCATCGGGCGACATGGGGTTCGAGCCAAGACGGGCCGATAGGCCCGTCGCAGCAAGCGAATCCGCAGGATTCGCCGCCGATGGCCCCCCGGTCACCCCACCCGAGCAACCACCCTCGCACAAGTGGTTCGGTCGGGTGTCTAGCTCGTGCTGCGCTTGATCGGGACGAAGATCGTCGCGTCTCCGCGGCGGATCAGGAACAGCGCGCGCTCGTCGGCGGCTTCGAGTCGGGCCATGAGGTCGTCGACGTCCTGGATCGCGGACTTGTCGACCTCGAGGATCACGTCGCCGCGACGCAGGTTCGCCTCGTCGGCGGGGCTGCCGGGCTTGACCGAGGTGATGAGCACCCCGTCGGTGGAGTCGAGACCGAGCTGGTCGGCGAGCTCCGGGCTCAGATCCTGGACCCGCAGGCCGAACTCCGCCGGGCCCCGCTCCGAGCGCTTCGCGAGATCGCTCAATTCGGGCTCGTCCAGCTCGCCCACTCTGGCGCGAAGCGTCTTGCGCTTGCCGTCGCGCAGCACGACGACGTCCACGGTCTTGTCCACCGGCGTTTCGGCGACCACCCGCGGCAGCTCGCCCAGTTCCGCGATGGCCCGGTCGTCGAATTCGACGATCACGTCGTAGTGCTCGATCCCCGCTTTGTCGGCCGGCCCGTCGGGCACCACCTTGGAGACGAGCGCGCCCGCTTCGCCCTCGAGGCCGAGCTCCTCGGCGAGCTCGGGCGTGATCTTCTGGATCATCACGCCGAGCCAGCCGCGCGTGACGTGTCCCTTGGCGCGCAGCTGCGGCAGGATCGTCTTGGCCATGTCGATCGGAACCGCGAAGCCGATCGTGTTGGCCTGCGGATTGATCGCGGTGTTGATGCCGATCACGTCGCCGGCCAGGCTGAGCAGCGGCCCGCCCGAGTTGCCGGGGTTGATCGCCGCATCGGTCTGGATGTAGTCGTCGTAGTTGCTCCCGCCGATCACGCGATGCTTCGCGCTGACGATGCCCGCGGTCACGGTGTGTTCGAGCCCGAAGGGGTTGCCGATCGCCACCACCCAGTCGCCGGGGCGCACCGCGCTGGAGTCGCCGAGCGGCAGCGCGAAGAGCTTCTCGTCGGTCTTGACCCGGATCAGCGCGATGTCGGTCTTGGGATCGCGCCCGACGACCTCGGCGTCGAGCCGGGTCTCGTCCTTGAAGATCACCGTGATCTTGTCCACGTTCTCGATCACGTGGTTGTTGGTCACGATGTACCCGTCTTCGGAGATCACGAATCCGCTGCCGAGGCTCGGAACCTTGCGCGGCGTTCCCTCGAGGTGGGGGTTGGGCCCGAACGGCATGCCGAAGAAGAACTCCTCGAGCGATCGCGGCGCGTTGTGCACCACGGTGCGCGAGGTCGCGATGTTGACGACTCCCGGGGAGACCCGCTCGGCGAGGTCTGCGAAGCTCCCCGGCACGCCCTTGGGAGCGATCGGCTCGGTACTGCCGCCCTCGCGCCAGAAGGGCTGCTTCGCGGCGGCGTCCTTCTCCTTCTCCTTGTCCTTGCCAAAGAGGTCGAGCGCGTGCGCGTCGATGCCACGCCAGCGCAGCTGGATGTCGAGCCCCCCGAGCGAGGCGAGCAGGATCCCGATGGCCGCCGTGCAGAGAAATGCGGTGGAGATGCGCAGTGCTTTCATCAATTTCTCCCGTTTCGCCTATCTGGGGTAAATTCGCCGCGGCTCCAATCCAAAGCGCCGCTCCGTGGATTTGCGCAAAGCTATCGAAACCGACCGTTGTGTCCGGGTTCCCTTCGCGCGACGTCAGCGCAGCGGAATCGTCACATGGTATCGGGCCCCCTCGCGCGCAACCACAAGCGTGGCGTGAGAGCGGCCCCGCAGGCTCAGCGCGGACCGCCTCAGCGAATCGTCGTCGGCCAATGTGGTGCCATTGATCGCGAGCACAAGGTCCCCGCGCTCGATTCCGATCCGCTCGGAGCCGCTGCCCCTGCGCACGGCATCGACCGCGTAGCCGCCGCCGTTGCGCGGCCGCAGCTCCAGACCGAGCGTCTCCCGGACGAGCCGGGCGACCTCGCGCAGTGGCAGCTCCTCGAGCTCGACTCGAACCGTCTGCCGCCGCCCGCCGCGCCAGAGCTCGAGCTGCAGCTCCTGCCCGGCCACGCTGATCTCCAGCATCTCGTGGAGCGCGCGGGCCGAGTCGATCGCCCGCCCCTCGAATCGGGTCACGACGTCCCCACGCCGCAGGTCGGCGCGCCGCGCCGGGCTGCCCTCGATCACCCGGTTGACGAGCGCGCCCCGCAGCTTCGGCGGAAGCTCGAGCGCGGCGGCGAGTCCGGGCTCGAGATCCTGGAAGTCGAGGCCGATCCACACGGGTGTCACCGCGCCGTGCGCGATCAACTGGTCGACCACGCGCTTCGCGGTGTCGATCGGGATCGCAAAGCCGATCCCCTGGGCGCCCCCGTAGACCGCGGTGTTGATCGCGATCAGCTCGCCTTCGGCGTTGACGAGCGGCCCCCCCGAGTTACCCGGATTGATCGAGGCGTCGGTCTGCAGGAATCCGTGGTAGACGAACTCGTCCGTGCGGATCGATCGGTTCAGCGCCGAGATCACGCCCGTCGTCACGGTGTTCGAGAGGCCGAAGGGGTTGCCGATCGCGATCACCGACTCGCCCACCATCAGGTCGCTCGATCGCCCCGGCTCGAGCCACGGCAGCCGCTGGCTGGTCTCGACCTCGAGGACCGCGATGTCGTTGTTCGGATCCGCTCCGATCAACGTGGCGTCGAACTCGGTGCCGTCGGACAGGCTCACGCGGATTCGATTCGCGCCGCGCACCACGTGTTCATTGGTGAGGATGTGGCGCTTCGCGTCGATCAGCACCCCGGAGCCGAGGCTCTGCACGGTCTCGGGAAGCCGCGGTTCGAAGAAGTCGCGGAAGAAGGAATCGAAGAAGGGGTTCGCGCCGTGCGGAAACGGGTTGCGGGAGGCCACGATGCGCTCGGTCGTGATGTTGACGACGCTCGGCCCGACCTCCTTCACGACGCGCACCGTCGTGTTCTCCCGGAGGAACGGGTCGCTCGCGGACGCGGGCGGCGCCGCGACCCCCAACGCGAACGCGAGCGCTGCGAGCGGCCTCACGGTCGCCGATCTCGGATGCTTGCCGCGGGTCGAGGGTTCGCGCGTCGCTCCGACCCGCTCCAGCACCGGCTCTGCGCGCATCTCAGGCCGGCGGGGCGGGGGGCGCCGCGCGCGGGCGGCTCGGCGTCGCCGCGGCGAGTGCGGCGCGCAGCGCGCGGCTCGCCTCGGCGGGATCCGGAGCCGAGAGGATCGCGCCCGTCACGGCGACTCCGGCGGCCCCCGCGGCCGCGACCGCGGTCGCGTTGGCGGCCGTGATGCCGCCCTGGGCGATCACCGGGATGCCGTGGCGCGCCGCCTCGGCGATGGCCTGCACGCCGAGGAAGGGGCCGGAGTGGGGCTTCGAGAGCGGTTCGAAGATCGGGGCGAGGTGCACGTAGTCCACCTCCGGCGGCGCCCCGCGAATCTCGTCCGGGTGATGGGTGGAGATTCCGATCCGGGCGCTGTCTCCGAGCAAGCGGCGCGCGGTCTTCGGGTCGGCCGCGCCGAGCCCGAGCTGGACGCCGTCCGCGCCGATTTCGAGCGCGATGTCGACGCGGCCGTTGACGAAGATCTTCACGCGGCCGCCTTGCTGCGCGGCGGCCTGTCGCGCCGATCGATTGATCTCCTCCGCGTGCGCGAGCAGCTCGTCCCCGTCGAGGTCGCGCGCGCGGATCTGCACCCAATCCACGCCCGCCCGCACGGCCGCTGCGACGGCTTGCGTCAGATCGCCGCGCGCGGCGCCGCGATCGGTGACGAGACAGAGGATCGGATCCAGCCGAGCGTCTTCGCCCCATCGTCTCTTCGACACGGCAACCCCCGATTCAGAAGCTCGCCAGCCCGTCCAGCGGGCTGGACGCCGACGCGTGGAGGCGCCGCGGCATGCGGCCGGCCTCGTACGCCAACCGCCCCGCTTCGACGGCCAGGCGCATCGCCGTCGCCATCTTCACGGGGTCCTTGGCGGCCGCGATGCCGGTGTTCATCAGCACCGCGGTGCACCCGAGCTCCATCGCGACGGCGGCGTCGCTCGCGGTGCCGACGCCGGCATCCACGATGACCGGCACCTCGACGGTCTCGACGATGATGCGCAGGTTGGCGGGATTGCGGATGCCGAGGCCGGATCCGATCGGTGCGGCGAGCGGCATCACGGCCGCGCAGCCCAACGCGGCCAATCGCTGGCATGCGACCGGGTCGTCCGTCACGTAGGGCAGGACCGTGAAGCCCTCGCCGACGAGCGCGGCCGCGGCCTCGATCGTGGCCGCCACGTCGGGGAACAGCGTGCGCTCGTCGCCGATCACCTCGAGCTTGACGAGTTCCGTCCCGAGCAGCTCTCGCGCCATCCGCGCGGTCTGGATCGCCTCGTCGACCGTGTAACACCCTGCGGTGTTTGGCAGGATGGTGAACCGGTCCGGCGAGATGTAGTCGAGCAGGCCCTGGCCCTTGGGGGCGTCGAGCTTCGTGCGACGCAGCGCGACGGTGACCATCTCGGCGCCGCTGGCCTCGGCGGCGGCGAGATTCTGCTCGAAGGATGCGTATTTTCCGGTCCCGATGATCAGCCGAGAGTGGAACGAGTGGGAACCGAGCGCGTAGCGGTCGCCAGCCATCTGCTAACCCCCTCCCACCGCTTCGAGGATTTCGACCCGGTCGTCCGCCGCCAGCCGATGGGTCGCGAACGCAGACCGCGGCACCACGTCCCGGTTGACGGCGATCGCGACGCGGCGCGTCTCGAGGCCGAGCGTCTCGACGAGCTCCGCCAGCGTGCACTCCGACGGGACCGCACGAGCGTCGCCGTTGACGAGCAGGTTGAGAAGCGGGGGGTGTCGTTGTTCGGGCACGGTTGCCGTCGGCCTCGTCCGTGTGAAAGCTACTCGAGCTGGCGACGCGGTTCAAACCGGGGTCGCGGTTTGCCGGCTGCGTCGGATGCGTTATGGATCCGGTCGCCCGGCGCCGGCCCCTCGCGGATCCGCCGGCGGCGTCGCGCGGCCCCGTCCGGGGTCGCGCTCCCGGGCGCGGGAGCGGTAGGGGGTGAGCGGGCGGCCGACGAGAGCGACGATCGACCTCGGGGCGATTCGCGCGAACTTCGCCGAGGCCCGGCGCTGCGCCGGGAAGCGCGAGCTGATCGCCGTCGTCAAGGCGGACGCCTATGGGCACGGGGCGCCTCGGGTCTCGCAGGCGCTCGCCGAGGCCGGCTGCCGGCAGTTTGCGGTGACCACCGTCGCCGAGGGGGCGGAGCTCCGCGACGCGGGCCTTCGCGAACCCATCCTCGTGCTGGGCGGGGCCTGCGAAGCCGAGGAGCCGGAGGCCGCCGCCGCCCTCGACCTCACCCCGGCCGTCTTCCACGCCGCGCAGCTCGCCCCGCTGGCCGCTGCGGCGCGGGCCCGCGAGCGTCCGCTGGGCGTTCAGGTCGAGGTGGATACCGGGATGCGCCGCATCGGCGTGCCGCCGGAAGACGCGCTCGAGCTGCTCGAAGCCATCGCGCGGGAGTCGGCGCTGCGCCTCGAGGGCGTCTACAGCCATCTGGCCCGCGCCGACGAGCCCGATCTGACCCCGAGCCTCGAGCAGCTCCGGCAGCTGAGCGAGCTCCTCGAACGCGCGTGCGATCGCGGCATCGAGCCCGGGCTCGTCCACGTGGTCAACTCGGCGGGATTGCTCGCGGGCGCGGCGCTCCTCGAGCCGCTGCCCGCACAAGACGCGGCGCGCCCGGGGCTGATGCTCTACGGCGCGCGCCCGGCGCCGCACTTCGCGGTGGATCTGCAACCCGCGATGCGGCTCGAGACGAAGGTCGTCCAGCTGCGCGCCGCGAAGCAGGGCGATCCCGTCGGCTACGGGGCGGAGTTTCGCGCTCCGCGCGACACGCGGATCGCGACGCTGCCGCTCGGCTACGAAGATGGGGTGCCGATCTCGGCGGGCGGGCGCGGCTGCGTGCTGATCGGAGGTCGGCGCCTGCCGATCGCCGGCCGCGTCTCGATGGATTTCATCGCGATCGACGTCGGCGACGCGCCCGTCGAGATCGGCGCCGAAGCGATCCTGTTCGGCGGCGCGCAGGGAGGCGCGACGCTGAGCGTGGAGGAGGCCGCGGCCGCCGCGAACACCATTGCCTACGAGTTGCTGGTGCGCGTCGGAAGGCGCGTCCCGCGGCAGTTCGAGGATTGACGAGGGAAGGTCGCCGGGTCCCGCGAGCCTCCGACTTCGGTTAGTCTCCTCGCGGAACCCACGACGCCACTTCGAACTGGAGCGATCTCTCATGCCCCCCACTTCGCCGCACCGCGTCGAACGCGCACTGCTCTCGGTCTCCGACAAAGGCGGCCTGGTCGAATTCGCGCGCGGACTCGACGAGCTCGGCGTCGAGCTGATCGCCTCGGGTGGCACCGCGCGCGCGCTCCGAGAGGCGGGCCTCGCGGTGATCGACGTCGCGGAGCTCACCGGCAGCCCGGAGATGCTCGGCGGGCGGGTGAAGACCCTCCACCCGCGGATCCACGGCGGGATCCTCGCGCGTCGGGATTGCGAGGGCGACCTGCGAGACCTCGAAGTGCAGCGGATCGGGACGATCGACCTCGTGGTCGTCAACCTCTACCCGTTCGAGGCCACCGTCGCGAAACCCGGGGTTTCGCTCGCGGAGGCGATCGAGAACATCGACATCGGCGGCCCGTCGATGATCCGCTCGGCGGCCAAGAACCA
>JBFGGA010000180.1:0-7062 GCA_041579295.1 Myxococcota bacterium
GACTGGCGGGCCAGCTCGCTGATCGTCGCCTGCAGATAGCCGCGCTCGTCGAGGTTGCCGATGATGAAGCGGGCCGCGACCTCTTCCTCGATCGGCAGCTCCGTGAGCTGCAGCTGCCACTCGAGGTGCTCCGCGAGCGTGTCGCGACGCGTGAGCGTGGCGTCGATCGAGGGCCGGTCGTCCTCGCCGCTGCTCGAGGACTGCGAGATCTGGGGGTTCGAGTTCAGGTAGTCCTGCCACTCGAGGTCCGCGATCTTCTCGGCGTCGGTCAGTTCGTCGCTGGACTTCTGCGCATCCGCCGCGGCCGCCTCGTCGATCGGCGCCTCCTCGGGCGCCACGGCCTCGGGCGCCGCGGCCGCCTCGAGCTCCTCGACCGAACCCTCGCTCTCGTCCTCGAGATCGACGATCTCCTCGAGAACCGGGTTCTCCTCGAGCTCCTGCTGGACGAGACCCACGAGCTCGAGCCGATTGAGCTGGAGCAGCTTGATGGCCTGCTGCAGCTGGGGGGTCATCACCAGCTGCTGGGTCAGGCGCAGTTGCTGTTTCAGCTCGATGGCCATTCGCTCATTCCATTCGCGGCCCCCGGGCAACGCCCGAAGACCCTGGGGGAAGCGCTCAAAGCTGGAAGTTCTCCCCGAGATAGATCTGCCGCACCTGTTCGTCGGACGCGATCTCCTCGGGCGTCCCCTTCCGGATGATCTCTCCGTCCTTGATGATGTAGGCGTGATCGCAGATCGACAACGTCTCCCGGACGTTGTGGTCGGTGATGATCACGCCGATCCCCCTGTCCTTGAGCTGCTCGATGATCGTCTGGATGTCGATCACCGCGATGGGATCGATCCCCGCGAACGGCTCGTCGAGCAGCATGAATTTCGGTTCGAGCACCAAGGCGCGCGTAATCTCCACGCGGCGTCGCTCCCCGCCGGAAAGCGTATCCGCCCTCAAATCCGCCTTTTCGGTCAGACCGAGTTCCGCCAAAAGCTCCCTGAGCCGTTCCCGCCGCACCGTCCGGTCGGACTCCACGGTTTCGAGGATGGCGTTCACGTTGTCGGCGACGGAAAGCTTCCGGAAAATCGAGGGTTCCTGCGGGAGATACGTGATGCCGAGGCGCGCGCGGCGGTACATCGGCAGATCCGTAATCTCCGTGTCGCCGAGATGGACTTCGCCCGAAGAGGGCTTCACCCCACCCGCCACCATGTTGAACGTGGTGGTCTTGCCGGCGCCGTTCGGCCCGAGCAGGCCGACGACCTCCGCCGGCTTCAGCTCCAGGTCGACATCCCGAACCACGTCTCGCTGGCCATAGCGCTTGGTCAGTGCCGTTCCGGTCAGCGCGCTCACGGTCAGCGCCCTCCGGGGTTCGCGGAGCCGTCGCCGGCCGGCTGGGGCACGATGTTCACGACGGCATCCTCGACGCGGACGGTCTGGTTGCCGAGATCGAACTCGATGCACTTGCCGCGCACCCGACTCGCGCCGTCCCGGAGCTCCGCGTGGCCGCAGCAGACCAGCCGCTCCTCGGCCCGCTGGAAGGTCCCGCTGTCGCAGCGGGCCTCCTGACTGCCCTGAACGATGCGGACCGATCCCTGGGCGAACAGCCGGCTCGGCTCGCTCGCCCCCTTGGCGTAATCGGCCTCGAGTCGGTTGGAGGTGATCGCAATGTCGCCCTGCACGACGTTCACGTCGCCGCTGAACACGAGCCTGCGGTGTCCGTCGATCTCGGCCGCCTCGAGGGCATTCGACTTGATCGAGATCGGCGCGGAGCTGTCGAAGACGCGCAGGCCGGCGTCCGACGCCCTCGGGCCGCGGGCGGCGGGGGGCGCGGGGCTGTCCGCGGGGCCGATCAGGCCGAGCACGCCCGCGATCACCTGGTCGGCGAGCATCGCGATCGCCTGCGTCGTCTGGTCGGAGCGCGCGATCTCGGCGATGTAGGTGTCGACCACGACCCCGGACTTCGCCGAGAGCAGCTGCACGTCCACGCTGAAGCGGTTGCCGAGCTGGGTGGTGCGGCCGATGACGACGCCGTCCACCGTCGCCGCCTCGGCCCACGAGCGCGCGACGCTCGCATCGACCTGCGCGCTCGCGGGTGCTCCGAGCCGATCGGGGCCGACGATGCGCCCGACGCCGCGGCTGCCGAGCAGATCGGCGAGCAGCGTCGCGAAGTCGGGCAATTCGGCGTCCGACGGGCCGGCCGCCTCGAACGGAGCCACGCCGACGCTCACGCGCGCGGCCTCCGCGGCGAATGCGTCGGCGGTCGCGGGGTCCGCCGCGGCCGCGTGGTTGGCGGGCAGCGCGAGCGCGAAGCAGAGGAATGGCAGCGCGAACTTCACCGGCCCTGCTCCATCACGACGTTGCCGAGCAGCTCGAGGCGGCGTTCCTCGACGTGGTAGCGGAAGCCGTCCCCGCGCAGCGTGATGCCGCGCTCGACGACGGTGACCGGCGCGTCGGTCCGGAGCAGGGAGGCGGCGTGCTCGTAGCGGACCCAGGGCGCGCTGTAGTGCTGCCCGTCCCCGGTGACGCCCTTCACGTTGCCGGTCGCCGTGAAATCGTTGGTCTCGACGTCGAGCTCGGCACGATCGCACTGCATGCGGAAGCTCTCGCCCTTCTCGGCGTGCGTAACCCGCGCGCGCACGACCTCGAGATCGGCCTGGCTCGAATCCGGCCGGAAGGTCGCGGTGTCGGCTCGCACCACGACTTCGCTCTGCTCGCCTCGGCTCCCGACGAAGGTCATGCCGGAGATCCGGAGCGCCGGCGACTCCGCGGCGCCGGAGGATCCGGCGACCCAGATGCCCCCCACCGCCACCGCGAGTGACCGAACGAAGCTGAAGTTGCGCATTACGGAAGGGTCCGCCCCGGTCGCTGCGGGGGGCGCGTCGAGGGCCATCCAGGCGTGGCAGAGTCGGCGCGATCAGCCATGCAACAACCATACCAACCGCGGACTGCCCGTACAAGCAGACATTCGCGGCAAATTCGGAATGGGAGCGGCCGGTCAGTCCTCTTGGCCCACCAGCGTCTTGAGGGGCTCGTGACTGCCGATCCAGTGGAGCGGGCGGAAGATCAGGGTGTCGAGGATCACACCGACGGGGTGGAGCACGTAGGCGATCACGCGCAGCGGATGGCCGCTGTAGGTCTCGTCGTAATCGTCGGCGGCCGCTGGCGTCGCGACCGCCAGCAGCGCGAGCGCGCCCGCGGCGGCGAGCAGGCGCGCGCCGCGGCGCGACCTGCGGCGGCCCCCGCCGCACCGATGCCCGTGGTTCGACTCCATCGCACGCCCTCCCGTCAAGCTCCACTCGAGATTCTCGGCCGTTCGGCGGCCGAGATCAAGCGCCCTTCGACCGGCGGGGCTCAGGGCCCGAGCGGGCGAATGTCTCGGATTCGCCGGCGGCGCCGCGCGACCCGAGCGGGTCGCGCGCCTACGCGCGCACGCGGCCCGTGAGCTCGCTCACGCGCCCCGAGAGGGTCTGGCAGATCCCGATCGCGATCGCCGGCAACTCCTCCATCAGGCGCAGCAGGTCGTCGCGGTCGAGGCGGAGCAGCCGCACCCGGGTCGCGGCCGCCACCGTCGCGGTCCGGTTCTCGCCCTCCAGCACCGCGATCTCCCCGAAGAAGCTCTTGGGCCCCTGCTCGCGCAGCAGCATCGCCCCGCGCGTCACCCGGACCTGCCCTTCCACGATCAGGTAGAGGCAGTCCCCGGGATCGCCCTCGCGGAACACGACCGCTCCGGCGTCGTGTTGCTCTTCGCGAACTTCGTTGGCGAGGTTCATGAGCTGGCGGGTCGTCAAGCGCTCGAACAGCGGCAGGCTCTTGAGGTGGAGCGCGATCTCGACCGGGTTCAGCACCGGGCGATGATCCTCCACATTCGCTGGCTCGGCCAGACGGGCCAACGACTCGCCCGGCTCCATCAGCGTCTGGGCGACCAACACGCGGGTGAGCTCGTCCGATCCCTCGAGCAGCGCGAGGGTCGCCTGCCGCACGTCGGGCACGGGGACGCCGAGCGAGGCCGCGGCCGCGCGCGCGCGCAGCGCGAGTGGGCGATCGCCCATCAGCGGCATCAGCTCGGCCTTCTCGTGGGGCCCGAGCAGCGCGTCCAACGCCTCGAGCAGCATCGCGTTGATGCCCGAGCCACCGCCGCGCTTGATCCGCTCTCCGAGCTCCGCGATGCGGTCCTCGTTGTAGATCGCGGCGAGCAGCAGCAGCGCGGTGTGCAGCGCCTCATCGGCGCCTTCGCCGAGCCGCTGGAGGACGATCGCCGCGGCGAGCTCCTGGCTCAGCGCGTGCCGGTGAATCAGCTTGCGCCGCACCGATTCGAGCTCGCGCTCGTAGAGGTCGCGGAGCATCGAGCGCTCGACGCGGAGCTGGCGCAGGACCGGAAGGATCGCGTCGCGCGTGCGCCGCTTGCCGAACGAGAACTCGACGAGCAGCACGTCGACCACCTCGGGCCCCAACGCGACCAGGGCCTCGCGCGCCGCGCTGCGAACCGCGTGGAGGTGGTTCGCTCCGTCGAGCGCGAGCTGCTCGACGATCCAGGGGGCCTGATCGAGGATTCCCGCGTAGCCGCAGAACAGCAGCACCGCGGCGCGCACCCGGGGGTCCGGCGCGCCGCGCTGCGCGAGCATCGCCTCGCTCGCGATCGCAGCGGCCGCGCCGTGCCGGCGCGCGATCTCGGCGATCGCCTCCGCGGCGCGCGCCCGATCGCCCTCGCGTTCGAGTAGCGGCACCAGCCGTTCGAGGTCGCGCGACCACTTCGGCCCGGGCTCGGCGCACAGCAGGCGCGCCCGGAACTCCTCGAGCGCGATCCTGCGCTGCACGGGATCCGCGCTCGCGATCGCCCGCTCCAGCGCCGCGGAGAGGTCTCCGAACTCGTCGACCCGCCGGCCGCGGCGATCGAGCGCCGCGGCCGCGGCGAGCCGCACGGCGGTCGACGCGTCCGCGAGCGCGTACTCGAGCACGGGGATCGCCTCGTCGCCCGGGGTCAACCGGCCGTAGGCGTGCACGACGTCCGCGCGGTCGCGATCGCTCAGCGCCAGCGATTCCACGAGCAGCTTCTCGAGGTCCTCCGCCGCCTGCGGGCTCGAGACCGCCTCGGTCACGCTGCGTTCGAGCACGCGGTTGAGCGCTTCGATGAGCAGCGATCGCGTCGACTCGGGTGCGACCCGCGCGGCCTCGGCGAGCGCGCGCGCGGCGTTCTCGGGCGTCGCCTCGCAGACCAGCTCGATCGCGGGGCGCGGATCCGGTCCGACGAGATGGCTCGACAGCACGCGCACGGTGTTCGGATCGATCATCTCCGCGATGTCCAGATCGTCGCCGTAGCGCGCGCGGCGCGTCGCGGCGCGGAGCAGCAGCGCGGGGTAGCTGCGCCAGAGGGAGAGCGACGCCGCGAGCCACGCGAGCGCGACCGGGATCGCGACGTATCCCACCGCGATCGCGCTCGCGAAGTGCATCGCGGCGAGGCTCAGGATGTTGCCGAGCGCACCGCCGGCGCGCTTGACCGGCCCCTCCAACAGCCCCGTCGCGACCGACCGGTCCCGCTCGGGAAAGAGGTTGAAGAGGATGCGCGTCGCCGGGTCGTAGATCGCGTTGTCCTGCAGCTTCGTCCCCGCGAGCGCGCCCACACCCGCGGCGAGGTTGAGTCGGATGCTCATGCCGCAGAAGCCGACCAGGTAGATGAGCGGTGAGAGCAACAGCGACAGCGGGATGCCGATGCGTCTGAACAGGTTCGTGGTGACGATGAATTGCGTCGCGAGCACCACCGCGCCGATCCAGAAGCGGATGTCCGCGTAGAGCGCGACCAGCGCCGCCTCGCCGGCCGAAGCCTGATCGGCGACGTATTGAAACTGCACGTAGAGCATCGGAGCGACCAGGCCGCTGGCCGCCGCGGCGACGAAGAGCAGGCGGAACAGCTGGCTCTCCGACCAGAGCGCGCGGAAAGACGTCGTCGATTCGACGTGGCGAGGGACGCGGCCCGGCAAGGCCGCGGGCGCCGAAACGCCGCGGTCGAGGCCCGTGGGCCGCATCCGCTCCATCGCGAGCGTGAGCAGCCCGGCGAGCCCGAAAGCAGCCGTGCCCACCGGCAGCAGCGCCTCGGTGCCCAACCCCCCGCCGATCGGCCCCGACGCGAGGCTGCCGCCGATGGTGCCGAGCGTGTAGCCGGCCATCATTGGTGCGAACAGCCGCTTCGCCTGGCGGCCGTCGAGCAGATCGCCCATCGCGAGCCAGAACGCGAGCAGCGCGATCGACTCGAATTGCTTCGAGGCGAGCACCAACAACACGAACGCGCTGATGGCGTCGATGTTGACGAGGTACCAGAGCGGCAGCAGCAGCAGCGCCACGCAGAACATCACCCGCGGTACCAGCCTGGGTCGATTCGCGCGCGCGGCGACGCGCCCGACGACGTAGGTCGTGCCGACGAGCAGCACCGAGTTGAGCAGGAACGCGAGCGGCAGGTAGCTGACGCCCGGCCCGCGCTTGTTGAAGAGCGTCTCGGAGGCGATCTTGACCGAGACGTCCGCCCAACCGCAGAGCGCGAGCACCGCCGCCGCCCAGCAGAACAAGCGCCCCTCACCGGGCTCGATGCCGAGCTTTCGAACCAACTGTCCCTCCGACCGGGCGCACGATATCACGACTCGCGGTGCATTCGCGCCGCGCGCACTCGCGCGGCCCGAGCGCTGCAGATCGGTGCGACGCGAACGCGCGCATCCGAACGGAGGGCCGATGGGATTGGCGCCTTCGGCAACGATTTGGCGTATGCTGCGCCGCATGCCCGACAGCACCCGACCCAACTCGCAGCGCCGCTTGCTGCTCGCAGCGCTGACGCTCGGTTTCTTCGCTTTTCCCGCAGCCGCTTCGACGAACCCGCAAGCGAGCGAGCTGCAGCAGTGGGTGCGGGCGATGAAGGAATCTCCGAGGGGCCCGTTCCAGGGGATCCGGTGGTTTTGCGCGGACGGATCCGTCCAGCCCCCGAAGCCGTACGCGTGCTCGAAGCGCGGCGGCGGCATCCAACACGGACTCTGGACCGAGCGCGTGGAACGCATGCGCGACGCCGGTTACAAGATCGCGAACCTGCTCGCA
>JBFGGA010000181.1:0-7023 GCA_041579295.1 Myxococcota bacterium
CTCGAGCTCGTCGGCGAGGATGGCGACCGTTCGCTCGAGCTCGGCGATCCGATCCTCCTGGGCGGTGGCCAGGTCGGACGCAGCCGCGCTCGCCGCGCCCGGCGCCGCGGCGCCGGCGGCACGCGCATCGACCGCCTCGGACGCGGCGTCGTCGAGCGCGTCGGCGCCCGCAGGCCCCGCGCAGCAGACCAGCGCCGCGAGCAGCCAGCGGGCGAGCGCGCGAGCCCGCCCCCTCCGGCACCGGGCGACCGCGGGCGCCCCGCTCCTTCCAGATCGGCCGACCACGGGCGCCTGCCCGGCTCGAGATCGCTCGATCGCGGGCGTCCGCCCACCCCGTCGCTGCATCCCCACGCGCATTGGAGCTCCTCCCATCGCTCGGATCGGGCTAATTGAAATTGAATGTTATTTTCAATTAGCCCATCCGCAAGCTAGCCGCACGGGTCGTTCGCTGTCAATGGGCTGCGAGGAGCCGCGATCCGGGCCGGAGCGGGGCCGGTCGCGAGCGGGGAGTGTGGGTTTTTAGGCCCGAGCGCGGGGCCGAGCTACTCGGTGGCGGCGGCGGCGCGCTCGCAGGCGTCGCAGTGCCCGTAGAGCTCGTGCCGGTGGCGCAGGACGCGGAACTGATAGCGGTCGGCGATCTCGAGCTGCGTCTTCTCGATCATCGCGCACTCGAACTCGATGATCTTGCCGCAGCGCAGGCAGACCAGGTGGTCGTGGTGCTCCTGCTCGATCTCGTAGCGGGTCACGCCGTCCTCGAAGTGTCGTTCGCTCGCCAACCCCGCGTCGCACAAGAGTTTCATCGTGCGGTAGACGGTCGTGTAGCCGATGTTCGGGTGCTCGGCGCGCACCCGATTGTGGATCTCCTCGCTCGTGATGTGGCCGCTCGCCTCGAGGAAGGCCGCGAGAATCGCCTCGCGCTGCTTGGTGTGCTTGAGGTTGTTCTCCTCGAGGTACTGCGCGAGCGACCTCTTTTCGACTTCGTGAGACATAGCGCCACATTAATCGAGCGAGCGCGGCGGTTCAACCGCGGTGCGTCGCCCGCCGACGAGCGCGCCACCGGCGGCCGGCGGCGCCCGCGCGCTCAGCCCGCTTCAGAGCTGCTCGCTGAGCGCCTCCGCGAGCTCGGCCACTTCGTCGTCGGGATCCTCGGCGAGCATGCGGATCTGCGAGCGCAGACCGCCCGACGCCTTGAAATCTCCCGCCGCGCAGGCGGCCTGCAGCGCCCGGAGGCCGCCGACCACCAGCTCGGTGTCACCGCAATCCAGGAACATCCCGAGCAGCGCGGCGTCCTGCGGGTAGCCCGCTGCGTCCCGGAATTGCCGGCACGCGTCGGCGAGTCCACTGGTTCCGTGGGCCGCGCGCACCGCGGCCCTCAGCTGCTCGAACTTGGCGCCGTCCGTGGTCTTCGAGAACAGCCCGTCGAGCTGCTTGATGTACTGCTTGGTGGCGGCCTCGTGCTTGACGCGTGAGACTCCCTTGGGTCGGCTCTCCTGCGACGAGCGGCCCTCGCGGCGCCGGCGATCGCGCTCGCTGAAGCTGAGCTTGTCGCCGTCGTTCCAGCTTCGATCGTCACCGCTCACGGCTGCTCCTCGCGCGCTCGCGCCTCTGCGGTGCGCAGGTTCTGCACCGCCGCCGCGTTCGCGCAGTCGAGCGCAACGGCGCGGCGAAACGCGAGCCGCGCATCGCGTTCGCGGCCGGCCGCCCAATAGGCGAGTCCGAGGTGATTCTGGACCTCCGACGCCTGCGGTTGCAACTGCGCGGCGCGCTCGAGATCGGCGATCGCCCGCGCGCTGTCTCCGCGGTCGAGCGCCGAGGTCCCGCTCTGGTACAGGAGCGCGGCCCGAAGACCCGCGCACCCCGGCGCGAGGAGGATCACCGCGCACAGCGCGCCGCCCACGGCAAGCCGCGTCGCGCGGAACCGCAACCGCATGCTCCGGGTTTAACCGCCCGACGGCGGGCGCGCAACACGATCCATTTGCCGCGGCGGATGCGCCATGGTACCCATCGCGCGCACGGGGCGTGGTTCCGCAAGCGCCAACGGGCTTGGGGTGAGGGCGCGGGTGAGCGCCCACCCTCGATCGGAGCGACGTTTCTCCGGTGCGCCCGCCCTGGGGCGCGCCCCGCGAGCCCCGCTGAGCAACCGGACGGCGGCCCGCGGGCCGCGCAGGTGGCGGCGCGGTCCGATTCGAATCCGGAGCTCTCTTGACGCCGCTGCCCGAAATCGCGCCGCCCCCGTCGCCGGGCCCGTTCCGGGGCGGCGGGATCCGAGAGGTGATCGCCCTCGCGCTCCCGGTGGTGCTCACCCAGCTCTCGACGAGCCTGATGGGCGTGGTGGATTCGGCGATGGTCGGCCGCCTCGGACCGACCGAGCTCGCGGCGGTGGGATTCGGCGGGATCTGGCTCTGGACGCTCTTCTCGATCCTCTACGGAACCGCCAGCGGCGTCCAGACCTTCGTCTCGCAGGCCGACGGAGCCGGCGACGCGCGGAGCTGCGGCCCGTGGGTGTGGCAGGGTTGCTACGCGCTGCTGCCGGCCGGGGTCGTTCTGCTCGCGCTGCTCGTCTGGCTGCTCGAGCCCGCGCTCGAGCTGTTGGGCCCTTCGGCGGAGATGCGCGCCCTGACCGCCGATTACGTCCGCGCGCGACTGATCGGAGATCTCGGTTACATCGCGGTGATGCTGCTCAACTCGTTTCACCGCGGCCTCGGAGACACGCGAACACCTCTCTACGTCACGCTGTTCGCAAACATCGTCAACGTCGTGCTCGACTACGGGCTGATCTTCGGAAGGCTCGGCCTGCCGGAGTTGGGCGTCACGGGGGCCGGCGTGGCGACCAGCATCGCCCAGTGGAGCAATGCCGTCGCGCTGCTCGTGATCTTCCAGCGCCGCTCGATCGCGAGGCGCTGCAACACCCACCCCGTCGCCATGCAACCACAGCAGATCAGGCGCTTCCTCTGGACGAGCGCGCCGATCGGCGGCCAATGGTTCATCGGAATGGTCTCGTTCTCGGCGTTCACCACGCTGGTCGCGCGCATGGGAGATGCGTCGATGGCGGCGAGCCAGGCCTTCGTGATGCTGCTCTCGCTCTCCTTCATGCAGGCGGTCGGCGTTTCGATCGCCACCGGCGTCCTCGTCGGCCGCTATATCGGGGCGGAGGACGTGTCGGCGGTGAACCGGACCTTCCGCTCGTCGATTGCGCTCGGCATCTCGATCGGACTCGTCATCGCGGCGGTGTTCATCGCCTTTCCGGTCCAGTTGCTTCGCATCTTCACCGACGACCCGGCGGTCCTGGGTTTGGGGCGACCGCTGTTGCTCCTCGGTGCGCTCTTCCAGCTCGCCGACGCCGTCGCGATCATCTGCGACGGCGCGTTGAGGGGCGCCGGAGACACCCGCTGGCCGTTCGTCATCGAGACCGCGATGGGCTGGGGGGTGCAGGTTCCGCTCGCCTATCTCGTCGGAGTGGAACTGGGATACGGTCTCACCGGAGCCTGGGCGGCCGCGCTGCTCCACATCGTGGCTCTCGCTTCGATTCTGTTCCTGCGCTTCCGATCGAACGCCTGGCGGGAGATCCGGATCTGAGGCGGCGACCCGCGCGCGCGGCGCGTGCAGATCAGCGCGGCAAGCGGATCCTCGCGACCACGGGGAGGTGGTCCGAGGCGCGTTGCGCGGCGCGGCTGTCGTAGGCGGCGATGTCGATCATCTCGACGCCGGCGGTGTAGATCCGGTCGAGTGCGAGCACCGGGCGCGCCGCGGGGAAGGACATCGGAAACTCGATGCCGGCCGTCATCCAGGGCTCCGCGTCGAGGGCGCGCGTCGCGGGGCAACGCCTCCAGGCGTTCATGTCGCCGAGCAGCACCGTCGGACCGCGGCCGAGCTGCGGATGCTCGAGCAGCGCGCGCACCTGCTTGTGCCGCGTGCGGTCCGCGAGCGCGAGGTGGGTCGCGACGACCTCGAGCACGCCGCCGGCGAACGGAATCTGCGCGGCGACCGCCACCCGCTTTTCGAGCCGCGAGTAGCTCAGATCCAGCATCGACACCCCGCTGATCGGCCAGCGCGAGAGAATCGCGTTGCCGAGCTCGCCCCGCTTGTGGACGCGCGTGGCCGCGAAGGTCACGTGCATCCCCATCGCCTCGGCGAGCGCCTCGAGCGGATCGTCGCCGCGATGCGGGCGCATGACCTCCTGGAGCGCGACGACGTCCGCGGCCATCTCGGAGATCACGAATCCGGCGCGCGCCGGATCCGAAGCGCCGCGCCCGTTGAGCCCCGTCCAGCGATGGACGTTGTAGGTCGCCACCGTGATCTCCCGCTGCAGCGGGCGCGTCGGCACCGCGACCGACGGTGCGCGCAGCAGGCAGAGGTGCGGCTCGTGGAGATGCTGGAGCTCGCTCGCGCGCGCGCTGCGCTTTGCGCGGGCCTCGCCTCGCTTCGCCTTTCTGCGGGAAGTCTTCTTCCGGACGCCCAACGCCACCTCTCCGACGGACCGAGCCCGCCTGCCCCCACGCACCATCGGCCCCTGCCGGTGGCGAGTAAACCCGGCGATCCGCGCCGGGAGATCCCGCGAACCGAGGCGGGAGCATAGCTCTCGCGCGCTGTGGGGAAGAACCCGCACGGCGGGAATAAGCCCGGCGCCCGGCGCGCCGATACGCAGGCGGTCATGGCCAACCACGGCTCCAACGGCGTGAAGGGCCTGCGCGATGCACCCCGCGTTCGAGATGCCGCGCGCGAGCTTCTCGCCGCGGTCGCGGAGGAGATCGGGGAGCGCTCGCTCTCCGCGAAGCCGTACGCGCGCACCCTGCGGGAGATCGAACGGCTGCGCGGCCAGGCGCTGTTCTTCCCGGCGGTGAGCGGGGGAGCCGGTAGCGGGGCGCGCGTTCGACTCGCCGACGGCACGACACGCATCGACTTCATCTCGGGAATCGGCGCCTACGCGTTCGGGCACAGCGATCCCGACCTGCTCGAAACCGCGGTCGTCGCCGCGGCCGGCGACACCGTCTACCAGGGGCACCTGCTGCCGGGGACCGAGTATCTGGAGCTCTCCAAGGCGCTGCTGCGCCACGCCGGCAAGCAGATGAAGCACGTCTGGCTGTCCGTTTCGGGCTCGATGGCGAACGAGAACGCCCTCAAGCTGATCCTCCAGAAGCACGCACCGGCAGACCGCTTGATCGCCTTCGACGGCAGCTTCGCGGGGCGCACCCTCGCGCTCTCGGAGTTGACGGACCGACCCGGCTACCGGGAGGGGCTGCCGCTGCGCGGCAACGTGCTGCACGTCCCGTTCTTCGATCCGAGCGAACCGCAGTCGACCGAACGCAGCCTCGCGGCGCTCGAGTCCCACCTGAAGCGCCATCCCGGCCGGGTCGCCGGCATGCTCTTCGAGCTCGTCCAGGGAGAGGGCGGCTTCAACACCGCGCCCCGCGAGTTCTTCGCCGCCCTGATGGAGCGCTGCCGCGCGGCGCAGATCGCGGTCTGGGTCGACGAGGTCCAGACCTTCGCCCGCACCGGCGAGCTGTTCGCGTACCGCACGCTGGATCTGGAGGAGTACGTGGACGTCGCGACCGCCGGCAAGGCGCTGCAGGGCAGCGCGGTGCTGTACCGCAAGGCCTACAAGCCGCGCCCCGGATTGATCGCGGGCACCTTCGCGGGATCGACGGTCGGCCTCGCGGTCGGCGCCCGAATCATCGAGCGCCTCGAATCCGACGGCTACCTGGGCGCCGACGGTCGGATCGCGGTGCTCGGCCGGCGCTTCGAACGCCGGCTCGACGCGCTCTGCAAACGTCTGCCCGACAGCATCGGGCAACGCAGCGGAATCGGCGCGATGCAGGCCCTCGTTCCCTTCGACGGATCCGAGGAGGTCGTAGCGGCGCTGGTGCACGCGGCCTTCGAGGAGGGACTGATGGTCCTTCCTGCGGGACGCAACCCGTCGAAGATTCGCATGCTGCTTCCCGTCAACACCACCGACGAGGAGCTCGAAGCCGGCTTCACGATGCTCGAGAAGGCCATGCGGCGCGTCGGCGAAGAGCGCGATCTGCTGAGCTGATCGCGAAGGACTCCCCGATCGCGCGAGCGGCCGGCGCACGCGAGCGCCGCGCGAGGCGCGCCGGCCGCTCGCGCAGCGCGGCTCACGCCTTGTGCATGAAGCTCCCGTGCTCGGTCAGCCACTTGCTGAACTGGTCGAAGGTCTCGGGAAGATAGTGGCCCTCGAGGAGCGTGATCTCGTCGCCGATGAAGGTCGCGATCTCCTTTCCGGTCAACACGAGGTCCGGCGCGCCGGCCTTCGAATAGGTGACGCGCCACATCGTGAAGACGCCGCCCCGCGCTTCGCGCGGACCGTCGAAGTACTCGACCCGGCGGGAATCGAACTTGCGGTCGAACGACTCGGCGTCGGTGCGAAACTGCTTCAGCACGGCATCGCGCCCTCGCACCTCGAGATCGGCGCCGTAGTAGGAGCGATAGACGGCGCTCTTCGCGAAGTACGGCACGAGCCGCGACCAGTCGTCGGCGTGATAGGCCTCCTCGAGCACGGCCGTGTACTCCTTGAAGCGTTCGACCATTCCCATCGCCGATCCTCCCATCGATTGCGGCCATCCTACTCCCGGAGCGCTCCCGCCGACAAGCCACATTCGGCCGCGCGACGAACCCGCGCCGCGCAGCGACAGCTCCGCGCAGACGCGAGACGACCGCGCGCGCCGCCGAGGGACGACCCCACGCGGCCGAGCCGACGCCCGCTCGCCGCGCGTGGACCGCCTCTCACCGGATGATGTAGCGTTTTGGCTTCACGGCTCGACAGCACTCGGAGAAGCCCGAGCTTCGCGAGCCGCGACCGGCGCCCGTCGGAGTCCCGGGAGAGAGCGGAGTGATCAAGCACGCCGAGACCGAACACCCGGTCCAGCCTTTCGTCGCGCGGCGTTGGAGCCCGTACGGGTTCGCCGACCGCGAGGTCGCGGAGGCAGATCTGCGCTCGCTGTTCGAGGCCGCCCGCTGGGCCGCATCCTCGTACAACGAGCAGCCCTGGAGCTACATCGTCGCGAC
>JBFGGA010000182.1:0-6993 GCA_041579295.1 Myxococcota bacterium
AGGTGGGCGGGAGGAACGGGTGGGGGGGCTGCATGAGCTGGCCGTCGCGGCTCGCCGTGTAGGCATTCCCCTGCAAGAGATGGCGCTCGACGAAGCCGTGGCGGCTGCGCAGCTCGAGCCGCGCGAGTCCGGTGGGGTGGCTCGCGAGCACGCCCGTCGCGACGGGCTCGCCGTCGCCGATCACGAGCGCGACCTCCAGCAGCACGGGGCCCGAGCGGCCCGACAGACGGTTCGTCTCGGCGACCGCGTTTGCGATCTTCTCGGCGCTCGGGATCGCCGCGTGGGCGGGCGCGGCCGCGATGCAGAGCGCGAGCGCGAGCGCGCGGCGCAACGAGTGGAAGCGAAGCGCGCCGCTCAACCCGCAGCTCCCGCGAGGCCGCTGCCAGACGCGTACACCGCGCGATCCCCGAGTTCGCGCTCGATGTAAAGCAGCCGGTTGTACTTGCAGACGCGGTCCGTGCGGCACAGCGAACCCGTCTTGATCTGACCGCAGCCCGAGCCCACCGCGAGGTCCGCGATCGAGGTGTCCTCGGTCTCGCCCGAGCGGTGGGAGACCACCGCCGCAAACCCGGCCTCGCGCGCGCTTCGAATCGCCTCGAGGGTTTCGCTGAGCGTGCCGATCTGGTTGGGCTTGATGAGGATCGCGTTCGCGGCGCGCTCGCGGATGCCGCGCTCGAGGATGGCCGGATTGGTGACGAAGAGGTCGTCGCCGACCAGCTGCGTGCGATCGCCGAGCGAGCGGGTCAGCGCGCACCAACCGGACCAATCGCCCTCCGCGAGCCCGTCTTCGATCGACACGATCGGATAGCGGGCCACCCATTCTTCCCAGAACGCGATCATGTCCTCGGTGCTCTTGGTCGCCCCCTCGCCGGCCAGCACGTACTTCCCGTTCTCGCAGAACTCGCTCGCGGCCGGGTCGAGCGCGATCGCCACCTGGTTGCCCGGCTCGTAGCCGGCCTGCTCGATCGCGCGCAGCACGAGCTCGATCGCCTCGCCGTTGCTCGCGAGATCGGGCGCGAAGCCCCCCTCGTCGCCCACCGCGGTCGAGAGCCCGCGCTCGGCGAGCACGCTCTTGAGCGTGTGGAAGATCTCCGCGCCCCAGCGGATCGCCTCCGCGAAGCTCGGCGCGCCGATCGGGAAGATCATGAACTCCTGCAGGTCGACGGTGTTGTCCGCGTGGGCGCCCCCGTTGAGCACGTTCATCATCGGGGCGGGCAGCTGCCGCGCGGCGTCGCCACCGAGAAACTGGTAGAGCGGAACGCCCGCCGCGTCCGCGGCCGCGTGGGCGGCGGCGAGCGAGATCCCGAGGATCGCGTTGGCGCCGAGCCGGGACTTGGCCTCGGTGCCGTCGAGCTGCGTCATCGCGCGATCGAGCTCGGCCTGCTCCTCTAGCCCGCCGAGGGGTCGGCCGACGACCGCGCGCGAGAGCTCGCCGTTCGCGTTCGCGACGGCCTTCAGCACCCCCTTGCCGCCGTAGCGATCGGTGTCGCCGTCGCGCAGCTCGAGCGCCTCGCGCGATCCCGTCGACGCGCCGGAGGGAACCGCCGCGCTCGCGCGCCGCCCCTCGGAGGTGGTGATCTCGACGGCGACCGTCGGGTTGCCGCGCGAGTCCAGGATCTCCCGGGCGCAAACCGCTGCGATCGTGACCTCCGCCATTGCGGCTCCTCTGTGATGGGCGCCGCGCGAGGCTAGCTCATGGCGTCGCGCGTCGCGCTGCGGGGAACCACCAGCGGCCCGCCGTCCGGCGCGCGAATCACGTCCGCGCGGATGCCGAAGGCGGCCGTCAGGTTCTCCGGCGTGAGCACGTCGACCGGCGCGCCGCAATCGAGCACCCGGCCGTCGGCGAGCAGCGCGAGGCGGTCGGATGCGCGCGCGCAGAGCGATAGGTCGTGGGAGACCACCAGCGCGCTGCGCCCCTCGCGCGCGAAGTCCCGCACCAGGTCGAGCACCGCGACGCGATGGGCGAGGTCCAGATGCGCGGTCGGCTCGTCTAGCAGCAGCACCCTGGGCTGCTGGGTGAGCGCGCGCGCGATCAGCACGAGCTGCCGCTCGCCGCCCGAGAGGTCGAGAATCGAGCGGTCCGCGAGCGACTCGATGCCCACGCGCTCCATCACCTCCCGCGCGAGCGCGACGTCCGCGCGCGACTCGAAGCCGAGCACGCCCAGGTGCGGCGAGCGGCCCATCAGCACGACCTCGATCACCCGGAACGGAAACGAGACCGGCGTGTCCTGGGGAACCACCGCGAGCTGCCTCGCGAGGTCGCGGCGCGAGAAGGCTTCGATCGGCGTGCCCTGGATCGAGACCCGGCCCTCGCTCGGGCGCAGGACCCGCGACGCGACGCGCAGCAGCGTCGTCTTGCCCGCGCCGTTGCGGCCCGCGAGCGCGACCACCGCGCCCTCGGGCACCGCGAGCCCGACGCCCTTGAGCACCTCGCGCTCGCCGAAGCGCAGCGCGACGCCCTCGAAGCGCAGCGCGTCGCCCGTCACGAGAGCACCCGCTGGTGGTAGCGGCGCAGCAGCCAGAGGAAGAGCGGTCCGCCCGCGAGCGCGGTGATCGCCCCGACCGGGAGCTCGCGGCCGTCGAGCGCGGTGCGCGCGAGCGCGTCGCAGATCACCAGGAAGGCCGCGCCGCCGAGCGCCGAGGCGGGGATCAGCAGCCGGTGATCGGGGCCGAGGATCAGCCGCAGCAGGTGCGGGATGATGAGCCCCACGAAGCCGATCAAGCCGGCGACCGAGACGGCCGCGCCCACCATCAGCGAGCTCGCGATCAACACGACCCGCCGCTGGCGATCGACGTCCACGCCGAGCTGCTCGGCGGACTCGCTGCCGAGCGCGGCGAGGTTCAGGCCGCGCGCGAGCGGAATCGCGAAGCCGAGCCCGAGCGCGAGGAATGCGGCGACCCAGCCCGTCACCTCGACCCGAATCGACGAGAGGCTTCCGATCAGCCAGAGGAAGATGCTCGCGCCCTCGGTCAGGCCCGCGATCGACGCGAGGAAGACGATCGCCGCCGAAGCGAACGCGTTGAAGACCACGCCCGTGAGCAGCAGGCTCGTGGTCGAGAAGCGCGCGTGGACGCCCGCGATCGCGTAGAGCAGCGCGGTGGTGAGGATGCAGCCCGCGAACGCGGCGGGCGGAACCGCCGCGTACCCCAACCCGACGGCGCTGCCGAGGCTCAGCACGAGGATCCCCGCGAGAGCGGCGCCGCCCGATACGCCGAGCACGTACGGGTCCGCGAGCGGATTGCGCAGCATCGCCTGGAACAGCACGCCCGCCACCGCGAGCGACGCGCCGACCAGCGCGCCGAGCAGCACGCGCGGCAGGCGCACGCGCAGCACGATGTCCGCCGCGGCTCCCGCCGCGTCGCGCTCTGCGAGCACCGAGAGGATCTCGCCCGCGGAAAGCCCACTCGGCCCCGCCAGCAGGCCCAGCATCAGCGCGCCCAGCAGCACCGCACCGAGTGCGGAGAGCGACGCGAGCACCCGCATCGGCGTGAGGATCTTCACCGGGACGGCGCTCCGTCGCGGGCCCGGGTCGCCGCGTCGGCGCGGCGGATCGCGGACACCAGCGTGCGCAGGGAGCGGTCGAGGTAGGGGCCCGGCAACGTGACCAAGCCCTGGGGAACCGCGACCACGCGACCCTCCGCGACGGCTGGAATCGAAGTCCAGCGCGACCAGTGTTCGGCAGCGCTGATGGGATCGGCGCTGCTGTCGATGATCACGCGCGGCGCGGCGGCGATCAACCACTCGAGCGAGATCCGCGGATAGGCCTCCGCGTAGTGCGCGGCCGCGTTGTCGAGCCCGGCCGCGGCGAGCATCGAGTTCAGATAGCTGCCGCCGCCGACCACGTAGAGCGGATCGCGCTGCACGATCAGCACGGCCGAGCGCCGGGGCCGCCGCGAGGCCTCTCGCGCGACGTCGGCCCAGGCGCTGCGAATCGCCGCGACCCGCGCGCGCGCCGCTTCGGGCCGACCGATCCGGTCACCGAGCGTCTGGATGGACGCGAGGATCTGGTCGAGCGTGATGCTCGCGAGCTCGAGCACCTCGACCCCGAGCTCGCGCAGCCGCGCGCGAAAATCGCGCTGCTGCAGGCTCGGAACGACGACCACGAGATCCGGCTCCAGCGCGATCACCGCCTCCAGGCTCGGATTGAACAGACCGCCGACCGTCGGGAGCGCGGCGACCGCCGCTTCGTGCTCCGCCGAGTACTCGTCGACGCCGACCAGCACCGGAAGGCCCTCGAGCGCGATCACCATCCGCGTGAGCGAGGGGTTCATCGAGACGACCCGCAGCGCGCGAGCCGCGGGGTCGGATCCGGCCGACGCGTCGCCACCGGCAGCGGCAGCGTCGATTGCGGCCGACGCGTCACCACTGGCAACGGCGGTGTCGGGCCCCGCCGACGCGTCGCTCGCGACAGCGGAGTCGGGCCCGGCCGGCAGGTCGCCATCGGCCGGGGCGCCGGACGCGCACACGGCGACCAGCGCGGTGCCCAGCGCCGAGGCGATGCATCGCTTCATCCGCCAATTGATATTTCGCCGGCGGCCCGAGCGCCAGGGCGATCCCGCGGGCCGCTGGGGGCCGGCGGATGGCCGCCGGCCCCCGAACTTCATTGGATGCGAGCCGTCGTATTGCCCTCGGTGCGCACGAAGGGCCGCAGGCGCTCGAAGGCGACGTCGCCGATCCCCTTCACGTCCTTCAGCTCTTCGACGGACTTGAAGCCGCCGCGCTGCTTGCGCATCTCGACGACGGCTCTCGCGCGAGCCTCACCGATTCCCGGAAGCAGCTCGAGCTGTTCCGGTGTCGCGGTGTTGATGTTGACGGTCCCGACCAGTTGCGGCGAGGCGTCCTCGGCGAAGCTCGTGCCGGCCAGCGCCAGGCTCAGCGCCGCCAGCAGGGCGAGCGAGCGCACTCGCCCGCGTCGCGTGTTGCAGATCATGTCGATTCTCCCGGGACCAGCGGGATGAGAGGGTGCGCGGCGGCCGAACCGCTCGCCGCGGCGAACGCTCAGCGGTCGCGATTCACCGCAAATTCGGCTGCTGCGGTCAGATCCGCCTTCGCGACGGAGTCGGGGAACGGAGCGATCGCAGCGACCGCGCGCTCGGCGTGCTCCTGGGCGCGACGCACGGTGTCCTCGACGCCGCGGTAGCGCTCGATCACCTCGAGCACCGGTGCGAAGTCCAGCTCCTCCGACCGCGCCTGCGCGTCCGCGCTCGGATCGGTCAGGCGCGACGCGCCCTTGATCAGGACCGCGATCGCCTCGCGCTCGGCGGACGTGCAGCGCTTCAACGCGAGAAGCAGCGGCAGCGTCACCTTGCCCTCGCGGATATCCGTGTTCGGGATCTTGCCGAGTGCCTCTTCCCCGGCCTCGTAGTCGAGCGCATCGTCGCGCAGCTGGAACGCCAGGCCGAGCTCCCTACCGAAGTCCGAGAGGCGGCGGCGCTCGGCGCGGGTGACACCACCCAGGATCGCGCCGCACTCGGTCGAGGTCGAGAGGAGCATGGCGCTCTTGCGCTCGATCACCTGGAAGTAGTGGGACTCCGTGACCGTCGGATCGTAGCTTCGCTCGAGCTGCAGCATCTCTCCTTCGGCCATGCTGCGGATCGCGTTCGCAAAGATCAGCAGGATGTCCGGATCCCCGTCTTCCACGATCATGGTACACGCGCGCGAGTAGAGGAAGTCTCCAGCGAGAATCGCGCGGCGGTTGCCCCAGAGCGCATTCGCGGAGGGCCGGCCGCGGCGCAGCTCCGAGAAGTCGACCACGTCGTCGTGCAGCAGCGTCGCGGTGTGGAGCAGCTCGATCGCCGCCCCGACCTGCACGCGGCGAGGGCCCGTGTAGCCGCAGAGCTGTGCGGTCAGCATCACCAGCGCGGGGCGCATGCGCTTGCCGCCGGATTCGAGCAGGTGCTCGCCGAGCAGGCCGACCAGCGCGGCGTCCGAGCGGAACTGCTCGCGCATGGCGCGTTCGACGAGCTCGAGGCTGACTGCGTTGCGCTCGAGGGCTTCGGTGAAGCCCCGCGCCTCGGGGGCGAACGCGGCGGAGGGTTGCGTCATCGCGGCGCAGGCTAGCCATCCTGCCTGCGCCTGTCAAAGCGCGCGTCGCCAAAAACCGACGCAAAAACGCGTGTTTAACAATCGTTTACGGAGCCGTGAACCGCGCTTGACGCGCGCAGCCAGCGCACCGCGGCGGCGACGTCGGGCACGCCCACGAGCTCGGCGCCCGAGGGCCGCGCGACCTCGACGCCGGCGGGCAGCAGCACGCGTCGGAACCCCAGGCGCGCGGCCTCGCGCAGCCGCAGCTCGCTGCGACCGACCCGCCGCACCTCGCCGCCGAGCCCGATCTCCCCGAACGCGGCGACGTCGGCGGGCAGCGGAACGTCGAGCCGGCTCGACGCCAGCGCCAGCGCGAGGGCGAGGTCCGCACCGGGCTCCGAGATGCGCAGGCCGCCCGCCACGTTCACGTAGACGTCGCGGGACAGGAAGTCCACGTCGCTGTGGCGATCGAGCGCCGCGAGCAGCAACGCGAGCCGCCCGTCGTCCAGACCCACGGGCGTGCGGCGCGCGGTGCCGTAACCCGCGGGTGCGACCAGGGCCTGCAGCTCGACGAGCATCGGCCGGCTGCCCTCCACGAGCGATGCGATGCACGAGCCGGGCGCGCCCGCGAGCCGCTCGGCGAGGAACAGCTCGCTCGGATTCTCGACGCTTTCGAGGCCGCGCTCGCTCATCGCGAAGACGCCCACCTCCTGCGTGGAGCCGAAGCGATTCTTGCTCGCGCGCAGCAGGCGGAACAGCTGCCTGCGGTCGCCCTCGAAGCCGAGCACGACGTCGACGAGGTGCTCGAGCACCCGAGGCCCCGCGATCGCTCCCTCCTTGGTGACGTGCCCGACGAGGATCAGCGCGGTGTTTCGCGACTTCGCGAGCGCCGCGAGCTCCGCCGCGCACTCGCGCACCTGCGCGACCGAGCCGGGCGCCGACTCGACGCGATCCGTGCGCAGCGTCTG
>JBFGGA010000183.1:0-6986 GCA_041579295.1 Myxococcota bacterium
CCGAGTTGGGCGGCGCGAATCGCGGCCACGTAGCCACCCGGCCCGCCGCCGATCACCACCAGGTCGTATGCGGGTTCGCTCATCGGCTCCTCACGCCTCTTCCAGATTCATCGACAATTGTTCGGGATCCTCCAACCCCTCTTTCACCTTGACGAGGAAGGTCACCGCATCCTTCCCGTCGATGATGCGGTGATCGTAGGACAGCGCGACGTACATCATCGGTCGGATCATTACCTCGCCGTCGCGAGCGATCGGTCGATCTTCGATCTTGTGAAGGCCGAGGATCGCGGATTCCGGCGCATTGAGGATCGGCGTGGAGATCAGGGAGCCAAAGACGCCGCCGTTGGTGATGCTGAAGGTCCCGCCCTGCATCTCGTCGAGGGCGAGGCTCCCCTCCCGCGCCTTCGCGGCGAGCTCGGCGAGGCTCCGTTCGATCTCCGCGGGCGTCTTGCCGTCACAGTCGCGGATCACCGGCACCACCAGCCCGTTTTCCGTGCTCACCGCGATCCCGATGTCGTAGTAGTGCTTGTAGACGATCTCGTTGCCGTCGATCTCGGCGTTCACGGCCGGGATCTCCTTGAGCGCGGCCACGCAGGCCTTGACGAAGAAGCACGTGTAGCCGAGTCGGACGCCGTGTCGCGCTTCGAAATCCTCGCGATGGCGGCCGCGCAGCTCGCGGATCGCGCCCATGTCGACCTCGTTGAAGGTCGTGAGGATCGCGGCGGTGTTCTGGGCTTCCTTGAGACGCGCGGCGATCGTTCGGCGCATTCGGCTCATCCGCTCGCGCTTGACGCGCGGATCGTCGACGCGGCGAGCCGGCGCGGGCGCGGCCGCGTCGCCGACGGGCTGCGCCGCGCGGCCCGCGAGGAACGCCTGGACGTCGCCCTTGGTGATGCGCCCGTCGCGCCCGCTGGCCTGGATGGCGCGCGGATCGATCCCGTGATCGGCGAGCAGCTTGCGGGCGGCCGGGCCGCTGCGCGTCGGATCCGTCGGCGCGAGGCCCGCGAAGGCGAGCAGATCTTCGAGCGTGACCTCCCCGTTCGGGCCGCTGCGCGCGATCTGCGCGGGATCGAGGTCGACCGAGGCCTCGGGCTCGATCGGCGCGGCTCTGGCCGAGATCGCGGACGGGGGCTCGGGCTCGATCGGCGCGGGCTTCGCGGACATCGCGGGCGGGGGCTCGGGCGCGCGCTCCGGCGGCGGAGCCTTCGACGCGGCCGGCTCGCCCGCGACGACCTCGCCCGCCGCGTCGTCGACGCGGCCCGCCTCCGCGCCCGCGGCGTCGTCGATGCGACCGATCACCGCACCCACCGCGACGTCTTCGCCCGCCGCGACGAGGATCTCCGCGAGCACGCCCGCCTTCGCCGCGCAGACCTCCACGGTGGCCTTGTCGGTCTCGAGCTCGACGATCGGCTCGTCGAGCGCCACCGCGTCGCCGGGCGCCTTCAGCCAGGCGGCGATGGTCCCCTCGACGATCGACTCACCGAGCTCGGGAACCACGATGTCGATGCCCATCTGCCTCCTCTGCCCGCGCGCGCCGCTAGCTCGGCCGCCGCGCGGCCGCCGACGTCGCTTTGCGCTTGCCGAGCCGGCCGATCGGTGGCAGTCCGACCGCGAGCGCCTCGTCGACGAGCTCGCGCTGCTCGCGCTCGTGGTGCCCGGCGATTCCGGTCGCGGGCGATGCCGCCGTCGGCCGCCCCGCGTAGCGGAGCACCGGATGCGCAAAGCCCAGCTCGGCCACCACCTCTTCGATGAGCTCGGACACGAAGGTCCACGCCCCCATGTTGCGCGGTTCTTCCTGACACCACACCAGATGACAGTGACGGTAGGGGGCGAGCAATTCGGCGAGCACATCGCTCGGGAACGGGTAGAGCTGCTCGAGCCGCAGCAGGTGCACGTCGGTGACGCGCCGCCGCTCCCGCTCCTCGAACAGGTCGTAGTAGACCTTGCCGCTGCACAGCACCACCTGGCTCGCCGCCTCGGGCTCGCTCGGCAGCTCATCGCAGTACATGACGCGATGGAAGTTGCTCGGCGGCGCGAAGTCCGCCAGGTTCGAAATCACGCGTTTGTGTCGAAGCAGGGACTTCGGCGCCATCACGACCAGCGGCTTGCGAAACGAGCGGTGCAGCTGCCGGCGCAGCACGTGGAAATAGTTCGCGGGCGTCGTGCAGTTCACGACCTGGATGTTGTCCTGCGCGGCAGACTGGAGAAATCGCTCCAGGCGCGCAGAAGAGTGCTCGGGGCCCTGCCCTTCGTGGCCGTGCGGCAGCAGGAGCACCAGCCCGGACATGCGCAACCACTTCGACTCGCCCGAGGTGATGAATTGATCGATGATCACCTGCGCCCCGTTCACAAAATCCCCGAATTGCGCTTCCCAGACGACGAGCGCATTGGG
The DNA here is from genome assembly GCA_041579295.1 of Myxococcota bacterium. GTDB lineage: Bacteria > Myxococcota_A > UBA9160 > UBA9160 > SMWR01 > JACZVU01. Next base: position 2,393 of record JBFGGA010000183.1, read on the forward strand.
TTCCGCCATCGCGTAGCCGTACTCGTAACCCAGCACCCCGTATTCGCTCAGCGGGCTGTCGATGATCTCGATCCGCTGCTGGCGCTCGCGGATGTGGTTGAGCGGGACGTGGCGCGCCTCGGTCTGCTGGTCGACCCACGCCGCGTGGCGCTGCGAAAACGTCCCTCGGCTGCAGTCCTCTCCGGAGAGGCGCACCCGGCTGCCCTCGATGAGCAGCGACCCGAAGGCCAGCGCCTCGGCGGTCGCCCAGTCGATTCCCTCACCGGTTTCGAACATCATCCGCTTGCCGCGCAGCTGCCGGAGGATCTTGCGATTTGCGTCCAGGCCCTCGGGAACGCGGGTCAGGGCCTCTCCGATCTCGCGCAAGGTCTCGATGGGCACCTCGGTCTGGCCCCGATGCGCGTCGTAGCCCGGGATCGGCTCGAGGCCGGACCACGCACCCTCCAGCCAGTCCGCGCCGTGGGGCCGATAGCGGTGCGCCGTGGCGAATTCCTTCTCGCAGCGCTCGAGGTACTCCGAGATCGACGCGTTCGCCTCTTCGCGCGTGACGACCCCCTCGTCGATGAGTGTCTCCGCGTAGATCGCGCGCGTGGTCGGATGATCGGCGATCGCCCGATACATGATGGGCTGGGTGAAGGCGGGCTCGTCGCTCTCGTTGTGACCGTGGCGCCGGTAACAGAAGAGATCGATGACCACGTCCTGGCCGAAGGCCTGCCGATACTCGATCGCGAGTTGGGCGGACGCCACGACCGCTTCCGGATCGTCGCCGTTGACGTGGATGATCGGGGCCTGATTGGCCTTCGCGACGTCGGAGCAGTACGGGCCGGTTCGCGCCGCGACGGGGCTGGTCGTGAATCCGATCTGATTGTTGATGATCAGGTGGATCGTCCCGCCCGTCCGGTAGCCCTCGAGCTCGGCGAACTCGAGGATCTCGGAAACGACCCCCTGGGCGGCAAAAGCCGCGTCGCCGTGCAGCAGGAGCCCCATGCAGCGCTTGCGCTCGCGATCCCCGAGCAGATCCTGTTTGGCCCGCACCTTGCCGAGCACCACGGGGTCGACGGCTTCGAGGTGTGACGGGTTGGGGGTCAGCGAGAGGTGGACGCGCCGGCCTTCGATCTCGCGGTCGCTCGACGTGCCCAGGTGGTACTTGACGTCACCCGAGCCTCCGATCTCGTCGGGCCTCGACGAGATCCCGTGGAACTCGGCGAAGATCGTCTCGTGCGGCTTGTCCATGATGTTGGCGAGCACGTTCAGCCGCCCGCGATGCGACATGCCGATCACCACGTCATCGACCCCGAGCCGCGCACCCGTGTGGAGGATCTCCTCGAGTGCGGGGATCAGCGACTCGCCGCCTTCGAGGCCGAAGCGCTTGGTTGCGACGAACTTCCGCGCGAGAAAGCGCTCGAACGCCTCGGCAGCGGTGAGCGATTCGAGGATCGCCCGACGCCGGTCGCTCTCGAGCGGCTCCCGAAACGCCGGATCCTCCATCCGGCTCATGATCCAACGCCGCTGATCGGGATCCTGCACGTGCAGGTATTCGATTCCGATCGTCCCGCAGTAGATCGATCGAGCCCTGCGGACGATCTCGGGAAGCGTCGCGAGATCGAGGCCGAGGTGCCCGTCACAGAAGATCGGTCGGTCGTAATCCGCATCCGCAAAGCCGTAGGAGTGCGGGTCGAGGTCCGAATGCGGCGCGCTCTGCATCAGACCGAGCGGATCGAGTCGCGCCTCCAGATGTCCGCGCAGCCGAAAGGCGCGGATCAGCATCATCACCCGCATCGAGTCGCGCGCCGCGGAGTAATCGCCGCCCGACGCGGCGCTCGGACTCTTTGCAACAGCGCTCGGCGGCGGCGCGGCGCGCGCGGCCCGGGCTTCGAGCCAACTTCGCGCGCGCGCGTCGAGGCTGCCGAAGAGATCGCGCCACGCGGGCGATACGCCGTTGGGGTCCGACGCGAAGCGCGCGTAGAGCCGGACGAGCTGATCCACCCGCGAATTCTCGGCGACACCGCTCGTCATGGGGCCTCCCGCACAACGCGAATTATTGGCGGGAACTCCGCCTCTTTCAAGCGGAGGGAGCCCTTCATCCGCGATTCGATCCTGCCGATGAGTAGGGGGTGATTCGACTCGCCTCCATCCTGCTCTCGGCGCTCTGGATCTCGGGCTGCTTCATCTCCGATGAGATCAAGAAGGGCGATGCCCTGATCGAGCAACACTCCGTGGGCTGGCGGGAGAAGAAGAAGAACCAGCAGCAGGCCGCCGCGGCCGCGGCCGAGGCCGAAGCGGCGGATCAGCAGAAACGCGCCCGCAACAGCGGCCCGGGCGTCAGCGACAAGCTGGCGGACTGGTGGCAGGAGACCGTCGACGAAGAGCCCGTGACGACGGACCCGAACGACAAGCTCGTCAGCTGCACGATCGGCGGCCGCGTGCAGTTCCTCCGGCGCAGCGACTGCGAGCTGCGCCGGGGTCGCGCGGTGGAGTTGAAGGGCCGCTCCGGATCGGGCGCGACCGCGCCCTCGGGCGCCAGACCCGGCGCCTGAATGCGCCCCTCGCTCCGGGGGCGCGGCCGCGCGGCTCAGTTCACGCGCTCGACGTTCAAGTAGGGGCCGGGAAACTCCATGCTTGCGCGCCCGCGCTCGCGCTGCGGCTCGCAGTCCGTCGCGACACAGACGCCCTCCTGACCCGCGAGTGGATCAGCGGTCCCGCCGCGCGGCGGCCGTCGCGCGGCCTCGGGCGGAGGCGCCCCGGGGAGCTTTGCGGTGTCCGCAGCGTCGACCGCGGACAGGCGCTCCGCCGCGCGCGCGCCGCTCTCGCGGCTGTGACGATCCGCCGCTGCCAGGTGAAAGTCGACCAGGCACCCGCCGAGCGCCGAGATCTCCGCCGGGTCGAGGCGTCGGGGCGTTGCGGGCGGCGGCTCACCGGGCTCGACGGTGACCTGCTCGCCGGCCGCCAGCAGCGTCGTCCCGCGCACGTCGGGTCGATCGCTCCGGACCGAGATCTCGCTCTCCGCGGAGGAAATGGTCGTCGCACCGCTGTACGGCTCGACGGATACGTGGGCGATCGTCCCCAGCAGCGTCGCGATGGCGGCCGGGGTGTGGATCTCGATGCGCTCGTCGAAGTCTCGCGGCTCGACGACGATTCGGATCTCGCCGCCGCTCAACGAGACGATTCGACGGCTCGAGTCGCGATCGCGCTCGAAGCTCACCGACGTCTCGCCGCAGAGCTCCACCACGGCGTCGTCGTCGAGCAGGATCGAGCAGGCTCCGTCCTCGCCCAGCTTCAGATGCTCGCCCTCGGCGATCTCCCCACCGAGCGCCGCGTCGACCGAAGCCGTGACCTCGCCGGCCACCCCGTCCGCGAAGGCCGCCGGCGCGGCGCTCCACGACACGGCCGCAACGCCCGCCGCCAGGATTCCGGTCCACTTCGCTTCAGCAGGAATTCCAGACACTTGATCCCCCAGATTGCGTGGAAATGATCGCCGCCCGCGCGCTCCGACCGCGCCGCCGGGGCGCCTGACCAAGCGAATCGGGCGCCCCCGGGAGACCCTTTAGCCGAACCGCCGCACACGCGGCCGCGCGCGGGGCGCGCGGTAGACTCGCCGTGGAGCGCTCGATGGCCGACCCCGAAGACGACGACCCGCTCGACGGCGCGAACCTGTTTCCGGACCCGGTCGAGATCCCGATCGAAGAGTCCATCGACCTGCACCTCTTCCGGCCCAGCGAGATCGCCGACGTCGTCGAGGGGTACCTCGAGGCGGCGATCGAGCAGGGCTTTCGAGAGGTGCGCCTGATCCACGGCCGCGGGCGGGGCGTGCAGCGCGACCGAGTCCGGCGCCTGCTGGCCCGCAACCCCGGGGTCGCGGCCTTCGCGGACGCGCCGGGCGACCGCGGTGGCTGGGGGGCGACGATCGCCTGGCTGCGGTCGCCGGACGAACCGCGCAGCCCGTGAGCGCTCCACGCCTCGATCGCGGCCCGGCGCGGGCGATCGCGCGTTCAGTTCACCTCGAGCCCGACGAAAGTCACGTCGTCGCGCCGCGGCGAACCGCGGCTGAACTCGTCGAGGCTGTGGCGCAGCGCGCGCAGGCGCTCGGAAATTCCGCCGCTCGCCTGCGAGATGGTTCGAATCATCCGATCCAGCCCGTACGCCTCTCGCTGGGGGCTGAGCGTCTCGAAGACGCCGTCGGTGTAGAACACGAGGCCGTCGCCGGGCGAAAGCGCCACCCGCTCTTCTTCGTAGTCGGCATCCGGCTCGATGCCGATCGGGATCCCGCCGCCCTTCTCGAGGCAGCGAACCCCGTCCTTCCCGATGAGGATCGGGCCCGGATGCCCGGCTTTCACATAGCGAACGACGCGGGTCTCGACGTCGAGGATCCCGTAGAGAAAGGTGAAGAACTGCCCGGATCGCTCGATCAGCGGAAATTGGCGATTGAGTCGACGCGCCACCTCGGTGGGGCTCACCAGCTGGTAGCGGCCCACGCTTCCGTTGGCTCGCTTGAGGATGCCGCCCTGCTGGTCGAACGGGGTCAGCACGTGGCTCAGCGTGACGGATTGGAGCGCCGCCGAGGGACCGTGGCCCGAGACGTCGAGCACGTACATTC
>JBFGGA010000184.1:0-6959 GCA_041579295.1 Myxococcota bacterium
AACGGCGCCGGAAAGACCAGCGCGCTGCGCATGCTGCTCGGATTCACCCGGCCCAGCGCGGGGAGCGTCCGGGTCTGGGGTCTGCCGCCCGGCGACCCGGCCTCGCGGGTCGGGGTCGCCTACCTGCCCGAGCGCCTGCGGCTGCCCGGCCGGATGACCGTGCGGTCGTTCCTGAGGCATCAAGCCGTGCTCGCGGGCCTGAGCGGAGCGGAGCGCGAGCGCGACGTCGCGGCCGTGCTGGAGCGGACCGGCCTCTCCGATCGCGAGCGCCAGCGGCTCGGCTCGCTCTCGAAGGGCCTGGCGCAGCGCGTGGGCTTCGCGCAGGCGCTGCTCGCGCGGCCGAAGCTGCTGATTCTCGACGAGCCCACGTCGGGCCTGGATCCGATCGGCGTGCGCGACGCGCGGGACTGGATCGTCTCCGCGCGCGAGGGGGGCAGCTCGGTGCTCGTCAGCTCGCACCTGCTCTCCGAGGTGGAGCGCACCTGTGATCAGGTCGCGATCATCGACGAGGGCTCGCTCGTCGCGCGCGGCGGGCTCGACGAGCTCGTGAGAGACGGCGAGACGCTCGAGGACGCCTTCGTGAGGCTCGTCTCGAGATGAGACCCGCCGCCACCACCGTGTTCTTCGCGCTGGCCGGCGAGGCGTTTCGCGACGCGGCGCGGCGGAGAATCGTACCCATCATCGCGGTCTTCGCGCTGCTGTCGCTGCTGGCCGTCGACAGCTGCACGTCCTGCGTCGGCTCGAGCACGATCATTCGGGGCGGACAGCAGATCGCGGGCGAAGACTTCGTCTCCGGCTGGTCGGCGATGCTGATCTTCAGCGCGCTGTCGCTCTGGACGATGGTGCTCGCCGGCATGTTGGCTTCGGACCATCTGGCCGAGAGCGTGCACGACGGATCGGCCACCCTCACGCTGGCGCGCCCGGTGCGGCGCAGCGAGTTTGCGCTCGCGCGCCTGACGGGCGCGCTCGGGATCGCCTACGCGGCGGGAGCGGTGGTCCTCACGGCGAGCGCCTACCTGCTGCACGTCCGCAACGGCGTCTCGTTGGGCGCGGCCGCCTGGGCGGGGCTCGCGTGCGCGGCCGGCGCCTTCGTGGTGGCCGCGCTGACGATGACCTTGTCGCTGTTCCTCGCGCGCGTCGCGACCGCGTTGTTCGTTCTCTGCCTCGTCGGCGCGGTCGTGCTGGTCGATGCGTTCGCGCTGTTCGGGGCGTCGCTCGAGCGGCTGGGATATTTCGTGCAGCACTTCCTGCCGCCGCTTTGCGCGGCGGTCGTGGTGGCGCTCGAGCCGTGGATCGCCCCGAGGCTCTCGGCGGTGGATCCGGCGACGGTGTCCTGGAAGCTCGCGCTGTGGATGGCGGCGAGCGTGTCGCTGCTGCTCGTGGCCTTTCGGCGCCGGGAGCTCGGTTCCTGAGGTGTGGCGGGCGGCGGATCGGGAGGGTCGATGACGCGCAGCGCAGTCGCCTCGTGGATGCTCTCGACGCTCGCTCTCGTCGCGAGCCCGGCGGCCTTCGCCGAGCCCACCTCCATCCCCGATGAGCCGCCGTTCGCGGAGGGCGACGTGCTCGGCTTCGCGGACATCCACCTGCTCGAGCCCTATCTCCCCCAGAAGTTCTGGGACAACCGCGACTTCTTCTTCTACGAGGGCATGAAGCTCGTGATCGGCCCGACCCAATTCGACTACGGCCCACCGCCCGCGTACGAGGCGGCGACCGAGAAGTTCAGCGGGCAGGCGCGCATCGGCCCCGACGGCAGCCTCGAGTCCTACACCGCGGGTCAGCCCTTCCCGATGCAGGAGATCGACTGCCGGCGGGACCCACAGGCGGGCGTGAAGGTCATGTGGAACCACGGCTACCAGTGGAACGGCGCGGCCGGCACCGCGCGCTTCTACTACTCCTATTGGGATCGCGGGGAGCGGCTGCCGCTCTACTACCAGGGCACGGCGAAGATCGTGAAGCTCGCCCATCGGGTGGAGCCCCGCTACCTGCGCGAAAACGCGGGAGACCTGCTGAAGCGCGGCGAGAAGCGGAAGGAGGCGAACGGCCAGGAGGTCGAGGCGCCGTTCGATGCCCGGGGCATCGCGCTGCTGACCTACCGCTACAAGAGCTCCGACGGGCCGCGAAGCGAAGCGCGCAACGACGACACCTGGGTGTACCTGCCGACCATGAGGCGCGTGCGCCGGGTCTCGACCGCGCAGCGCACCGACGCGGTGGTGGGAACCGACTTCACTTTCGACGATCTGTTCAGCTTCAACGGCATCGTCCCCCAGTACGAGTGGCAGTGCCTGGGTGAGCGCAAGATCATCGGGCCGATGAACACCATGGTGCGCGCCTACCCATACGACCCGAAGCACGACTTCGGACCCTACGGCCTCTCCTTCGCGAGCGATCGCTGGGAGCTGCGCGATGCGATTGCGGTGCGGATGATTCCCAAGAACAGCGACCATCCGTACCACCACAAGGATCTCTTCATCGACAAGCAGACCCTCAACGTGATGTACTCGTTCGCCTACGATCAGAAGCAGGAGCTCTGGAAGATCATCTGGCACAACAAGCGCTGGAGCGAGGACGAACGCCTCACGGGCCCCTGGTATCCGGGTTGGGAGGGCGTTCCGAAGCCCATGGACAACATCATCGTCAGCGACATCATCGTCAACGTTCAAACTGGCACGGGCAATCGGATCGAGTTCTGGGACCGCACCGGCACGGCCTTCGCGTCCGAGGCCGAGGTCCGCAAGTTCATCGACGTCGGACGCCTCACGAAGGGCCGCTGAGGGTCTCGTCGAGCGGACAGAGCTCGCGCAGCAGCGCGGCGAAGCGGTCGAGCTGCTCGCTTCGCCCGGGCTCCAGACCGCGCGCTTCCGCCAGCGCATTCGCCCGCTCGCAACGTCCGTCCAGCGCGAGCGCGTACACCTCCAGGCGGCGGGAGAGTCCGGTGAATCGCTCGCCCTCTCCCACCGCGCGCAGGTGCGTCAGCGCCGCCGCGAGGTCGCGTTTCGCAAGCGCCGCGGCGCCGAGATGGAAGTGGATCGCAGGGCTCCGATTCCCCGCGGCCCACGCGCGTGCAGCCGCCCGCTGGTGGTTGCCGTCGCTTCCCAGAAACCAGAGCGGAAGGGTCTCTAGGCGCGTCTCCGCAATCCAGCGATGGATCTCCGGCAGATGATCCGACGGGTCGACCTGGAAGTTCAGCACTCGGTTGTAGGCGTCCTGCTCGTCGAAGTAGCCGAGCGAGGCGCGGCGCATCGAAGCGGGCCAGAGTCGCTCGACCACGGGATCGCGCTCGAAGCGACGGCGCGCGGCGCTCGTCTCCATCCATGGCAGGTACCTCGCCTTCTGGACGACGAGCGTCTCGCTCAGCCGCTTGGGGTGGCGATCGGTCAGCGGCTCGACGCCCGCCGACAGCGAGAGCAGGTATTCGCGACCGCCGATGAAGAGCGCGCCGAGCTGCTCGGGGACCTCGAAGCCCAGCGCGCGGATCTCGGGGCCGACGACCGGGTCCTCCCACTGGCGCGCGAAGTGCTCCGCGGAGACGGGCCCGCTCGCGCCGCGGGTTCCGACGAGCATCCAGTCGAGTCCGGATCCCGTCCAGAGCGTGCAGTCGTCGAATGCGCTGCAGAAGCTGCGCGCGATGACCTTCGCATCGCGCTGGGTCAGCGCGTGGGCCGGCAGCCAGTAGGTCGCGATCCCGCCCTCGTTGAGCCGCTCGCGCACGAGCTCGAAGTACTCGACGGTGTAGAGGCTCACGATCCCGGCCATCTTCGGCGGTGGCGGCTCGCCCGTGATGATGTCGAAGCGCCGGTCGGTGGTCTGCAGGAAGAAGCGGCCATCTTCGATGTGCGTCGTCACGCGCGGATCGTTCAACGGATAGTCGGCGGGATCCGGGTAGACGTGGCGATTCATCTCGAGCGCGTCGCGCGAGATCTCGACGACGTCGATCGTCTCCAAGGCCCGGGTGTCGCTGAGCGCCTTGGCGGTGATCCCGACCCCATAGCCGATCAGGAGCGCGCTTCTGGGCGCGGGGTGCACGGCGACGGGCCAGTAGACGAACAGCTTCATGTAGCGCGCGTCGCGCGTGAGCGTGCTCGACATCGAGTGGCTGTTGGTCAACATGCGATGGGCCACCGGCTCGCCGAAGGCCTCCTCGCGCAGGTAGACGATGGTCTCGGTCAGCCCCTCGCGACCTTCGACGGGTGTCCACTGCGGCAGGAAGCGCGCAATCGGATAGCCGATGTAACGCTCCTGCATCAGGCCACTCGGGAAGAACGCCAGGGCGGCGAGCAGCGCGCATGAGAACGCGTAGTTCGCGATCGAGAGCGCGGGCCCCGAGCCCTTCCTCCGCTCGGCGCCCAGCAGGACGACGAGCGCGATCAGCCCGTACGAAGCCGTGAGCAGCCGGATCGAGCTTTCGACGCCGAGACGGGGAAGCAGCGCGAAGCCCGCCAGCAGCGAGCCCGACATCGCACCGATGGTGTTGGCGAGCGTGAGCAGTCCGGCCGCTCGCGTCTCACCGGAAAGCTCGCGGTGCAGCGCCTCGCCGATGAGCGTGAACAGCACTCCCGACAGCAGTGAAACCGGAAACATCAGCGGAAATGCGACCTCGAGGGTCTCGCTCCAGTCGATCGCCGAACGCCACTCGAAGCTTCGCGGCAGCAGGCCGAACGCCGCGTAGACGGCCGTGCAGAGCACGCCGGCAAATGCCGCGAGCGCCGGCAGCCAGCGCGCGGCCGCGCCGTCGCGGGCGAGCCAGCGCGAGGCGAGCAGGCCTCCGAGGCCGATGCCGGCGAGCACGACCGCCAGCATGACCGCAAACGCCGTGCTCGTTCCGGTCACGATCAGGAGCAGCAAGCGGAACCAGACCACCTCCAGCGCCAGCAACGCGGCGCCCGCGAGAAACGCCGCGCAAAGCAGCGTCCCCGCGCGCAGCGAGAGCGCGGTCGCGCGCGCCGCGGCGGCGACCGGCTGGGCGGGGGCGCTGCGCCGCTCGCCGCGGCGCGCGAGAAACAGCGCGAGCGCACTCGCGCAGACGTTGCACGCGGCCGCGGCGCCGGCCGCCCCGTAGATGCCCCACCATCCGATCAGCAGCGCATCGCCGACGACGGCGCCGAACATGCCGCCGAGCGTGTTCCAGCCGTAGAGTCGACCCAGCGCGGTGCCGAAACGCGGATCCCGCCGGTAGAGGGCCGACACGAGCAGCGGAAGGGTGCTTCCCATCGCGACCGCGGGGATCAGCAGCAGCCCGAAGCTGACCGCGAGCCGAAGCCCGTTGAGGCTCCAGGCCGCCTCGAGAAACGGGCGCAGCGCGACCACCAAGAAGGGCGCAATCGCGGGCAGCAGCGCGACCAGGCCGAAGCCCGAGGCCGCGATCGAGAGCTCGAGCGCGGCGTAGAGCCGCAGCGGATGCCGCAGGCGATCGCCGTGGCGCGCCACCAGCGCGTTGCCGATGCCGAGCCCGCCCATGAACGCCGCGAGCACGACGCTCGAGGCCCAGATCGAGTTTCCCAGGCCGAGGCCGGCCTGGTAGAACCAAAGCGCCTCGAATGCCAGGGCGGCGAAACCCGACAGGAAGAACGACGCGCAGAGCAGGGCGGTCATCGGACGAGTCGACATCCTCGGGGATTTCGGAGACACCGCACTCTAGCAACTCGATGCAGACGCCCGCGCGCCGCCACGGGTGCGCGTCGGTGACCGCGTCGCCGAAATGCGCGCGCCGCCCGTGCGCGCGAGCGAATTCGCCCGCGATCGATCGGCTCGGGCGGCTCGACTTCGGGCGGCGGCGAATTGGAGTATCCTCGAGGCGTGCACTTTGCCGACGAACTGATCGGGCGGGTTCGCGAGCTCGGACATCCACTCTGTGTCGGGCTGGATCCCCACCTCGATCGGATTCCCGAGCCGTTTCGCAAGGGCTCGATGCGACCCGAGGACCCGACGACACCGGAAGTCGTGCAGGCCTTCTGCGCGGAGGTCGTCGACCGGCTCGAAAAAAGAGTTGCGGTCGTCAAGCCCCAGATCGCGCTGTTCGAGCAGCTGGGCTGGCGCGGCCTGCAGGTCCTCGAAGTCCTGATCGATCGCTGTCGCACGAACGATCTGCTGGTCGTGCTCGACGCCAAGCGCGGCGATATCGGATCGACCGCGGAGGGCTACGCGCGGGCCTACCTCGAGCCCGGCGCGTGCTTCGGCGTGGACGCGATCACCGTCAGTCCTTATCTCGGCCGCGATGCGCTCGCGCCCTTCTTCGAGCGTTGCGCCGCCCACGGCCGGGGCGTCTTCGCGCTCGTCAAGACCAGCAATCCGGGCTCCCGCGATCTCCAGGATCGATCGTTCGGCGACGAGACGGTCTTCGAGGCGGTGGCCGAGCTGCTCGCGGACGACTGCCGGCGCCTCGTGGGGCCCGCGACGGGCTGGTCGTCGCTCGGCGTGGTCGTCGGCGCAAACCACCCCGAGCAGGCCGACCGGGTGCGGGAGCGACTCCCCGAAGCGCTCTTTCTCGTGCCGGGCTTCGGCGCGCAGGGGGCGTCCGCCGAGCAGGCGGTTCGCGCCTTCCACGCGAAGGGCGGCGGCCGCGAGGGTGGGATCGTCAACTCCTCGCGCGCCATCCTCTACCCGGACGGCGAATCCTGGGACGCGGGGTTCGAGGCCGCACTCCGCGAAGCCATCGAACGACTCGCCGAGGCGGTGCGCTAGCGAGCGAGCGCCGCGCGCAGCGGTGGCGGCCGTGCCGGCCGCAAAGTCCGCTGCGCAGATCCCGCTACTTCGACTTCGGAGCGTCCACGGCGTCGTGGATCGCCTGCGAGAGCGCGATCACCGCCTGGGTTCCGGTGCGCGGTGCGGTGAGGCCGTTGGACAGGATGCACGCGGGGAGGTCCTTTGCGGGGTCCGCCCAGGCGGTGTTCACGAGGAAGTGACCGGCGTGGCCGTAGGTGCCGGGCGTCGCGCTGTGTCCGAAGTCGTCCATCGTCGGGATC
>JBFGGA010000185.1:0-6921 GCA_041579295.1 Myxococcota bacterium
AGAGGATGATGCCCGCCTTCATCCAGAACAGGAGCGCGATCATCGGCAGCAGCGCGTAGAGCGTGGGCGGGATTCCGACGGCCTCGAGCGCGCGGTCGACCGCGGCGCTGAGCGCGCTCGGTTCGCGCGCCGCGGAAGCCGGGTCGGCGGGCGCGTCGCGCAGCGCGATCTCCACGGCGGGCACCACCGCCGAGAGCCCGACGCCCTCGAGCGCCCCGGCGATCAGGACGCAGACGAGCACGAGCAGGCTCTGCGTGGGATAACGGCTGGCGAAGTAGCGGAATAGCCTCACGGCAAGCTCTATAGCCCAATCGCCCCGGCGGATCGCGGCTCCATTTCCCCCGGGGGTCGAAGGCTTTGCCGCCCTCGCCGATCGACAGCGCGCTCCTCGCGCGCCGCCGCCGGGGCGGTCGCGCGCGGGTCGGCGGCTAGCGGATCAGCTCGGCGTCCGCCGATCGGTCGGGTTGGATCGCGCCACCGGCGCCGTAGCCGTTTTGCAGCAGGTGTCCGCGCACGGCGTCGAGGTCTTCGCGCGAGTCGATCTCCGACCACCAGTGCCCTTCGATCGATACGGTCTGCACCGTGACCTTCTGCGCGAGCTCGTTCACGACGGAGAGATACCAGTTGCGCAACGACTCCGGCTGGCGCATCGCGAAGTCGAGAGCATCCCGATAGGTGTGAACGCCCTTGCCCTGGAATCGCAGCAGTCCGATCGATTCGCCGTCCACGGTGTGCAGGGGGAGCTGCTTGCCGATTGCGACCAGACGCCCGTCGGTGTCGAGCGTGACCTTCATGTCGTCCTCGTCGTACTCGGGTTTGCGGTCGATCGTCACCGCGATCGGCGATCGCGGCGCTTCGAGGACCCTCCGCAGCAGGACATCTTCGAAGACGGTATCCCCGTTCAGCAGGATGAAGTCGTCGGTCATCGCGACGCGCGAGATCCAACAGGTGGCGAGGTTGTCGGTGATCGAGTAGAAGGGGTTGAAGAGGGTCGACACCTCCATCTCGCCGAAACGGGCTTCCGCGATGCTGTGTTCTACGTATTCGGCCCCGAAGCCGACGAGCACGGTGGTGTGCTCGACTCCGCAACGCGCGAGAGACCGGAGCTGGAAATCCAGCACGCTCTGCTCGTCGTTGATGTCGAGCAGGCATTTCGGTCTGGATGCCGTCAGCGGCAACAAGCGCTTGCCCTGTCCTGCACTGAGTACGATCGCTCTCATGAAACTTGGCTGCCCTCTCTCAAGCCGGTCGTTGCCTCTGGCCACTCCGGAGGCCTAGGATTTCGTCCATATGGGGGAGAGCACGAACTGTAGTCCAGGTTTGTCGGCGGCAACAGACGGACGTTCCCCGCGGGCAACCCCCTTCGCCGGAAGGCGCGCGCCGCGCGCCGCGCCGATCCACCGTCGTCCGGGTTTGACCCTATATCGACTCGTCGCGAAAGAGTCCTTCACGCCTACGTTTTTCGCTCTCTTCGGCCTCACGACCGTCGTGCTCACGCAGAACCTCCTCGAGCTCTCGGACCTCTTCGTCAACCGCGGTCTGAGCGCGGCGACCGTCGGCACGATCGCGTTCTACCAGGCGGTTCCGACGGCGGCGCTGATGCTTCCATTCGCGGTCCTGATGGGCTGTCTCGTGGCGCTCGGGCGCATGGGCGCCGACCTCGAAATCCTCGCGCTCGAGGCCTCGGGCGTGACGGCCGCGCGCCTGGTCTGGCCCTTCGTCGCATTCGCGAGCGCGATGACCGTGCTCTCCGCCGAGCTCTCGCTGTCCGTGGCGCCGTGGACCAGCCGCGCGCTCGATCGGCTGTTCGTCGAGATCTCGCTCGAGAAGCCGTGGTCGCAGGTGCAGCAGGGAGTCGTGACCCACTTCGGCGACTGGCGGCTCGAAGCGCGGGAGGTCAATGCGAAGGGCGATCGGTTGAAGGGGATCCTGCTCTGGTTGCCCGATGTCGGTCAGACGCTCTTCGCGCGCAACGCCCGGATCGACACGCTCGCCGACGGCGCGACGGAGATCTCGCTGCAGGAAGGGCGCGTCGTGCTGTCCGCACGAAAAGGCCCGAAGACGATCACCTTCGACGAGCTCACGACGCGGCTGCCCGAGAGCGAAGAGATCCTGCGCAGCGTGGAGGACGAGCTCTCGGGCCTCTCGCTCGCGGAGCTCTCGGAGCGCGCGAAGGCTTTCGAGCCCACGACCACGCGACGGCTGTCGAGAGCGGCCATCGAGCTCCAGCGCCGCTTCGCGATGCCGTTTGCGACGCTGCTCTTCGGCGTGCTCGCCGTTCCGCTCTTTCTCACGCGCGCCAATTTCTCGAGAGCTGCGGGCGGCGTCCTCGGTCTGTTGTGCACCATTTCGTATTACGGTCTGATCCAGCTCGGAGAGGGCCTGGCGCAGCGGGATTGGATTGGCCTGACGGCCGCCGTCTGGTTGCCCAACGCGATTCTGGCCGCGCTGGCCGCCGTGCTGATCGTGCGCGCGCGGAGGGAGAGCGTTCTCGGGCGATCCTTCGATCGGCCGCAGCAGCGAGCGAGCCGCTCGGCTAGCCGGAAGGTCCGCAGGCAGCACCCCCGGAGCTATCCGCTGCCGCGTTACATCGCCGGCCGATTCATCAACCTCGCGCTGCTCTCGTTTGCGATCCTGCTGGTCGCCTACCTGCTGATCGACATCATGGAGCGGCTCGCGTGGTTCAGCCGCTACCACGCGACCGGCCTCGAGATCCTGCACTTCTACGGCGCGCGCGTGGTCCTGCTCGCTTCGCGCGTGGTCCCGATGTCGCTGCTGGTCGCGACGGCGTTGACCGTCAGCCTGCTCGCCGTCGAAGGGGAGCTGATCGGGATGCGCGCCTGCGGGATTCCGGCTCCGAGAGCGCTGCTCCCGGTGCTCTTCATCTCGGCCCTGGTCGTACCCGCAGACGCGATCCTCAACAACGTGTTGGTGCCGCGCACGAACGCGCTCGCGGACGAGCTCAAGCGCTCCGAGATCAAGGGCCAGTACGCGCAGCAATTGGAAGAGCGGCGCAAGAGCTCCGTCTGGCACCGGATGGGCAACCTGGTCCTCGAGGCGGACCGTTTCGATCCCGACCGCGGATCGGCGTGGGATCTGTCGATCTACGAGATCGGCGAGGACCGCCTGCCCATCAGACGGATCGACGCCATCTCCGCGAGCCACGTCGGAAACGGCTGGTGGCTGCTCGCGGAGCCGGTGCGCATCGACATCTCCGAGGGAAAGGTGCGCACGATGCCGCCGCCCAATTTCGCGAACCTCGGCGAGGTGCTTCCCGCGGAAGTCGACACGATGCACCTCAGCGTCGGAGATCTGCTCGGAATGATCGAGGAAGCGGAGAACGACAACGTCGATCCGAGGCCTCTCAAGGTCGACTACCACGTCAAGCTCGCCCAGCCCCTGGCCTGCATCGTCCTCCCCGCGCTGCTGCTGTTCTTTGCGGTGGGAGGGCCGCCGTTTCCGGGCCCCGCGCAGACGCTGCTGCTGAGCGCCGTCGTCGGGATCGGCTACATCCTGTTGACGGGGGTCTCGCGATCGCTGGGCTACGGCGGCGCGATACCGCCGGCCATCGGCGGATGGGGGCCGATCCTCGTCTTCTTGGCGATCTCCGCGTTCTTCGGTTCGCGGCTCTGGCGCCGGTTGTAGGCGCCGATCCCGCGGCGCGTCAGGTACGCTTGGTGCGCACGATGTAGTTGCCGCGTTCCTCGTCGTAGTCGAGGTCGATTTCGCCGGCTTTCTCGACGGCTTCGAGGGCTTCGGCGAAGCTTCGATAGCCGAAGTACTCCTCGTTGAAGCCCGGAAACACGCGCCGGATTGCCTGCTTCACCATCGAGCCCCAGACGGTGTCGTAGTCGCGCTCCAGGGATCGGACGATCTCGACGATCTTCTCCGCGGCGTCCTGGCGCTTCGTGGCGGCCGGCGTCTCCTTCTCGCCGCGCTTCTTCCTGGGCTTTTCGGCCTTCTCCGCGACGCGAACCAGATCGTCGTAGTAGATGAACTCGTCGCTGCTTCCGACGAGCAGATCCGACGTGGAGCTCTTCACCCCACAGCCGATCACCTGTCGGTCGTTCTCCTTGAGCTTCGCGGCCAGCGGGGAGAAATCGCTGTCGCCCGAGATCAGCGCGAAGGTGTCGATGTGCGGCTTCTGGTAACAGAGGTCGAGCGCGTCGACCACCATGCGGATGTCGGCGCTGTTCTTTCCGCTCGCCTTGGTCTGCGGAATGTCGACCATCTCGATGCCGTGCGCGTGGAATTCGCGGACTGCCGGCTGATAATTGCTCCAGTCGCAGTAGGCCCGCTTGTAGACGATCCGCCCCTTTTCGAGCAAGCGCCGCAGCACCAGATCGATCTTGAACTGGCCCTTGCGCATCTGACGAACCCCGATGGCGAGGTTCTCGTAGTCGACGAAGACCGCGATCAGCCGTTCGTCGGCCATGGGTCCGTCATTTGGCGGAGCCCGGCTTCGACCGTTCCGCCTCTTCGGAATCGTCGACCGGAAAGCCGTAGCCCGCCAGATCTTCGCGCGTGGCGACCAGCGCGTGGTCGGGCGCCTCTTCCTTGCGGATCTCGCGCTTCTCCCGCTTCAGCGCCTGCTTTTCCAATTTCTTGGCCTCTCGCTGTCGTTTGAGAACCGCCGTCCGGCTGCGTTTTCTGGCCATGCGTGCTTCCCACTCGGTCCTACCGCTCGAGAAAGCGGCCCTGTTGGAGGCGCCCCCGGACCGGAGGCGCCCGCGTATCCTACACGGCCTGCGTTGCTCGCGCACAGGCCGGCGAATTCCCGATCGCCCCCGCCCGTTCGATGCGCGCGACCAGCGGGTCGCGGCCATTCGCGCGAGCGGGTCCGTCCGCTCCGGGAGCGATGCCGGCCGGGTCGGCTGCGCCGGGGCGCTCGGGCTCGGCGATCAGCCCTCGCTGGGGTCTCGGAACAGCGGCGCGGGGGCGGGCTCGCCGGTCTTGCGGGCGCGGCGGACCTCCCCGACGAGCTGGAGGGCGCGCTTCAGGAAGAGCGTTCCGATCAGCACGTTCAGCAGCAGGAAGACGGAGTTGACCGCGAACGCGTACGCGATCAGCGCATCCCTCGAGCCGTACTCGGAGAACAGCCCCGCCCATGCGAGCTCCCGCGTTCCGAAGTTGCCGAGGCTCGGGACCACGAGCGCCAGGTAGAGGAGCGGGATTCGAGCGGCGAGCGCGGTCCAGGCGATTTCGACGCCGAACGCTCGGGACGCGAGCCCCTGGATTGCGATGTCGAAGATCGCCAACGCCGCGAAGCCCATGAAGAATGGGCGGATTTCGCGCAGCGGAAAGCGTCGCAGCCAGTCGCGCACGCGCCGGGTTCCGGGGATCCAGGTCGGGCCGGTCGCCGAAATCCGCACGCCGATCGCCAGCCCGAGGACCACCGTCCAGGTAATTCCGACCGCGGCGAACACGTCGCGATTCGACTCGAAGCTGCCGGGCAGGAACGGAAGCGCGAGCGTCATCTGGAGCGCGAGGATCAGGAAGTGGCAGATCGTGGGCACCAGGGCCGACGCGAGCACGGCCTCGAGCCTGCCACCGGTGAGCTGTCCCAGGCCGAGAAAGAACGCCCCGTCCGAGAGGGGGTTGCTGACCGCGCGGAGCAGCTCGGAGCCACCGCGAATCGCGACGATCGAGTGGATGGGCACCTGCGCGACGAAACGCCGCAGCGCGGCCGCCTGCAACAGCGACCAGACCACGAAGAACGCGACGCGGTCGGCCGTGGTGAACGCGAGAAAGAGCGGCAGGTTCGCCTGGGCGGTGGCGGCGCGCAGCCGCTCCCAGTCGGTCGCCACGTTGAAGACGTAGAAGAGCAGCCCCGCCGACACAATCCAGGGTAGGACGTGCTGCCATCGCATGCGGCTGATTCTGCCCATTCGTCCTCTTTGGAGCCGCGGTCGTGCCGAGGGGTCGTCGAGCGGGACGCTAGAAGCTATCGAAGCGCGGCCGGATCACCAGCGCGGCTTTCGCTATTTACCGCAGTCGAAATCTGTGCAACAGTATGCGCCCTAAAGAGGGTCGATCGACCTGCTTCCAGGCTGCGCCGTTCGGAGCATCGAAATCGAGGCGACTACGAGGCGACTAAGCGCAGCCAGGACACACCGCGCAATCGCGACGTGAAACCCTTCAACCTTTCGAGAGGGAGTGAGATGGCTGTATCCAAACGCACCGGTGGCCGGAAGTCTTCGGAGGAATTCTGGTCGAAGGTGCTCGCCGCGCCCAAGGTCAAGCGCATCCTCGAGAAGCGCGGCTTCAGTCCAGACGCGTTTCAGCGGGACTACGAGGCGGATCACTCGCGCGGCCCGCGAAAACCCAGGCGCCCCTCCCGAAGCCAGATCGACGCCGTCGAGGCGTTTCAGCAGTCCGGCGATTTCGAAGCGCTCAAGCGCGCGCTCTCGACGGAGAGCTCGGCCGTCGCCAACTCCACCCTGCGCCGGGTCTTGCAGTTCAAGGCGCTGGGCGGCGTCAAGACCGTCCGCCGCCGCTCCGGCTCGTAGTCGACCGCCACGCGGATGCTCGCATTCGAGCTCAGCGGCGTATCCAAGCGCTATGGCCAGCGCCATGCGGTTCGCGGCGTCGACCTCTCGCTCGCCAGCGGCTCGGCGCTCGGCCTGCTGGGCCCGAACGGCGCCGGAAAGACCAGCGCGCTGCGCATGCTGCTCGGATTCACCCGGCCCAGCGGCGGAAGCGTTCGGCTCTGGGGTTTGCCGCCCCGCGATCCGGCCTCGCGGGTCGGGGTCGCCTATCTGCCCGAGCGCCTGCGGCTGCCCGGCAGGATGAGCGTGCTGTCGTTCATGAGGCATCAGGCCCTGCTCGCGGGCCTGCGGGGTGCGGTGCGCGAGCGCGACGTCGAGGCCGTGCTGGAGCGGACCGGCCTCTCCGATCGCGCGCGCCAGCGGCTCGGCTCCC
>JBFGGA010000186.1:0-6892 GCA_041579295.1 Myxococcota bacterium
ACCGGCCTCGCGGTCTCGGTGGGGATCGCGCCCGTGAAGATGGTCGCGAAGATCGCGAGCGGCTTCTGCAAGCCCGACGGCCTGCTCGAAGTCCGGCCCGGCGAGATCCGGGCGTTCCTCGATCCGCTGCCGATCGGCCGGATCTGGGGCGTGGGCCCCGTCGCGGAGGCTCGACTGCGCGCGCTCGGCTTCCAGAAGGTCGGTGACCTCGCGCGCATGGACCCCCGGCGGCTCGAAACGTTGCTCGGCGAGTGGGGGCTCGCCGTGCGCCGACTCGCGCGCGGCGAGGAGTACAGCGAGGTCGAGCCGTATCGCGACCCGCGCTCGTACAGCGAGGAGAACACCTTCGAGCGCGACGTCTCGGATCGACGCGCGTTGCGATCCGCGATCGTCACCCACGCGGAGTCCGTGGCGCGCCGCCTGCGGGCGGACCGCTTTCGCGCGCGCACGGTCGTCCTCAAGCTCAAGCTCGGACGGCGCTCAGCGCCCGGGCCGCGCGGCTATCCGATCCTGAGCCGGCAGCTGACGCTACCCGAAGCCACCGATGACGGCGCGACGATCGCGCGGTCCGCAATCGATCTGCTCGCGCGCAGCGGTGTCGCGGCGCCGGTGCGCCTGCTCGGCGTGGGCGTGGCCAACATCGTGCGCGAGGCGCCCGGACAGCTCTCGCTCTTCGAGCCGCGCGAGCGGCAGGCGCGCCGCGAGCGCCTCAACGCCGCGCTCGACGAGATCGCGAGGCGCTTTGGCGTGGAGGCCGTCACGCGAGGCGAGCCGGACGTCGCCGAGCGGGCCGCGCTGTCGACGCAGATCAAGCGCGGCGAGCGCGATCACCCGAGCGCTCCGGGCGACGCCAACGCGCGGGACGGGCCCGAGTAGCGGCGTCGGACACGGGGCTGGCGTATCCTCCGCGCCCGCGATGGCTCGACTCCGCTTCTCCTGCTCGTTTCGACTTCGATTCTCCTACTGCGTTATCGCCGCGCTCGCGCTGTTCGCGTGCTCCGAGCAGACCGCGCGGGAAGCCGAGCTGCTGCTCGTCACCACCACGAGCGTGCGCGATTCGGGCCTGCTCGCGGCGATTCTCCCGATCTTTCAGCAGCAGACCGGCATCCGCGCGCAGGTCATCGCGGTGGGCAGCGGCGCCGCGTTGCGGATGGGGCGCGACGGCAACGCCGACGTTCTGCTGACCCACGCACCCGAAGGCGAAGAGGCGCTCGTCGCCTCGGGTGCTGCGGCGAGCCGCGTACCCGTGATGGAGAACTACTTCGTGATCGCGGGTCCACCCGAGGATCCCGCCGGCATTCGCACCGCGCGCTCGGCCGCGGACGCGATGCGGCGCATCGCCGACGCGGGCGCTCCATTCATCAGCCGCGGCGACGATTCGGGCACCCACCGCCGAGAGGTCGCGCTGCTCGCGGAGGCGGGCCTCGATCCCGAGGGCGGCTGGCCGGGCTACGCGCGCAGCGGCGCGGGCATGGGGCAGACGCTCGAGATCGCGGGGGAGCGGCGAGCCTACGTGCTCTCCGACGTCGGAACCTTTCTCGCCTTCCAGAAGCGGATCGAACTCGAATCGCTCGCGCCGCCGAATCCGAGCTTGCGCAACGTGTATTCGGTGCTGCGCATCGATCCCGATCGACTCGACCCCGCGCGCGCCGAGCGCGCGGCGAAGTTCGAAGCGTTCATGCTCGATGCCGAGACCCAGCGGAAGATCGCCGAATTCGGCCGCGAGCGCTTCGGCCGCCCGCTCTTCCAACCCCTTCACCTGGCGCAGCACCCGCGATCGTGATTTACCCTTCGATCGGTTTGCTGGTCGAGATCACGCTCCGCACGCTCGCCGTCTGCCTGCCCGCACTCGCGATCTCGCTCGCGATCGGGCTGCCGATCGGCATCGCGATCGGCCATCGGCGTTTTGCGGGGCGGGTGCCGCTCGTGAGCCTGATCAACACCGGCATGGGCGCGCCACCGGTCGTTGTGGGCCTGGTCGTCTATCTGCTCCTCGCGCGAAGCGGCCCGCTCGGCAACCTGAGCTGGCTCTACAGCATCGAAGCGATGATCGTTGCGCAGGTCGTGATCGCGCTCCCGCTCGTGATCGGCATTACGCTTGCCGCGGTCGGTGCGCTCGACGAGGACTGGGAGCTCCAGGTGCGCACCCTCGGCGTGCCGAGGCGTTGGCGGCTGTGGCTGCTGTTGCGCGAGATCCGGCTCGGGCTGCTGGCCGCGGTGATCACCGCGCTCGGGGGGATCCTCTCCGAGGTCGGCGCGGTGATGGCGGTCGGGGGCAACCTCGAGGGCGAGACCCGCGTGCTCACGACCGCGATCCTGATGTACACGCAGATGGGTGAGCTCGAGAGCGCGCTCGGCCTCGCGGCGATCCTCGTCGGGTTGATGCTGGTGTTGGCCGGCTTGTTGACCGTGGTGCAGCAGAGCGGCCGGTCATGAGCAACGCGACGCTGCTCTCCGCGCGCGATCTGCGCGTCGAGCTGCGCTCGCGGCGCGGCTCCTTCCGGCTGAGCGCCGACGCGCTCGAGCTGCGCGCGCGCGAAGCGCTCGTGATCCTCGGGCCGAACGGCTCCGGCAAGAGCACGCTGATGCGCGCGCTCGCGGGCCTCGAGCGGCCCGAGAGCGGTCGGCTGACTTCCGTGGCGACGGGCCCGGTCACGATGGTCTTCCAGAATCCCGCGCCGTTCGCGGGCAGCGTCGCCCACAACGTGCGCGTGGGCTTCCTCGGCAAGCGCTGCAGCGGCGCGGAGCGCGACGATCGCGTCCGCGAGGCGCTCGAGCGCTTCAAGATCGACCACCTCGCGGAGCACCGCGCGGCGACACTCTCGGGCGGCGAGATGCGGCGGCTCGCGCTGGCGCGCGCGTTCGCGCTGCGGCCCGCGGCGCTGCTGCTCGACGAGCCGTTCGCGGGCCTCGACGCCGAGGGCCAGGCGGCGCTCTCGGTGGATCTGCGCCGCGCGATCGAGGACACCGGGGTTGCGGTCGCGATGGTCACCCACGACCTGCGGCGCGCGATGCTGCTGGCCGACCGCATCGCGGTGCTGATCGACGGCGTGCTCGTCCAGGTGGGAAGCCGCGACGCCGTGCTCGAACACCCGGCCACGCCCGCGATTGCGCGGGTGGTGGGGATGACGAATCTCGTTCGCGGTGTGGTCTCCGCGGAGCGCTGCGGCGACCTCGCCCTCGTCGAGGTCGACGCCCAACACCGCGTCGCGACGCGCAGCGAGCTTCCGCCCGGAACGTCCGTCTGGATCGGAATCCGCCCCGAGCACCTCAAGCTCGACATCGGGCGGGGCGCGGTGGACCCGATCGGCAAGGCCGAGGTGCGCGGCGTCGTGAGCGACGGCGTCTCGGTGGCGGTGCAGGTCGAGTGGGCGGGCACCGAGATGCGAACCCATCTGATGGCGGGGCGCGGGCTCGCACGCACCCTCGAGCCCGGCGCGGGCGTATCGCTCTCGGCGAGCCCCGAGCACGTGCACCTGATCCCGATCTGCGACGAAATGCCGTAAGCTCGGGGCCATGTCGAATACCCAGGTCCTGCGGGAGGGTTTTTCGTTCCTCGAGGGCCCGCGCTGGCGGGACGGCAAGCTCTGGTTCTCCGATTTCTACGACCATCGCGTGCTGGCGATGGACGGGGGCGGTCAGATCGAGACCGTCTGCGAGGTCCCCAACCAGCCATCCGGTCTCGGCTGGCTTCCCGACGGGCGCATGCTCGTGGTCTCGATGACCGACCGGCGCGTGCTGCGGCTCGAGCCCGACGGGCTGGTCGAGCACGCCGACCTCTCGCACCTGGCGACGTTTCACTGCAACGACATGGTGGTGGACGCGCAGGGGCGCGCCTACGTGGGCAACTTCGGCTCCGACCTCGCCGCGGGCGGCATGCCCGATCCCGCGGCGCTGGTGCTCGTGACACCCGACGGCGATTGCCGCGTGGTCGCGGAGGAGCTGCTTTTTCCGAACGGTTCTGCGATTACCCCGGACGGCCGGACGTTGATCGTCGGGGAGTCGTTCGGCGCGCGCATGACCGCCTTCGACCTCGAGACCGACGGCAGCCTGTCGAACCGGCGACTGTGGGCGCAGCTGGAGGGTGCGGTTCCCGACGGCTGCTGCATGGATGCCGAGGGCGCGCTCTGGGTCGCCTCGCCGCCGACCCGCGAGGTGCTGCGGGTGCGCGAGGGCGGCGAGACCACGCACCGCGTCTCGACCGATCAGATGGCGATCGCGTGCATGCTCGGCGGCGACGACCGCCGCACCCTCTACGTGCTCACGGCGCCGAGCGTGGACGGTTCCGAGTGCGAGCGCAACCGCGGCGCGCGGATCGAAGCGCTCGAGGTGGAGGTGCCCGGCGCGGGGCTGCCCTAGGCGTGTGACGCCAGCGGGGAGCCTCTACGACCCTTCGGTCGGGTAGCCGCCGCTCTGCCAGGCGTCCATGTGTCCCTCGAGATCGCGGAGGTTCGAGTAGCCGGCCTCGCCGAGAATCTGCTCCGCGATGCCCGCGCGGCGTCCGCTCTTGCAGTGGACGACGATCTCGTCGCGCTTCGCGGCGTCGATCTCTGCGAGGCGGTCGCGCAGCTGGTCGTGCGGAATGTTCAGCGCTCCGGGGATGTGGGCTGCGCGGTACTCCGCCTCGCTGCGCACGTCGAGGATCAGCGGCGCATCGCCGCGCCGAATCGACTCGGCGAGCTCTTGCGGCGCGATGCTCGCGGGCTCGGCGCCCGTCTGCGCATCGCAGGCCATCGCGAAGATCGCTGCGGCGACGAGAATCGCCGCGCGGCCGGGCCGTCGGCAATTTCCGCCATTCGCGACGCGCTTGCGCGCCGCTCGGCGACGCCTGCTACCCGCGACCCGCTCGCTCACCAGTCGGGCTCCTCGGGGTATTGCGGAAGATCGTCGGTGATCTCGAACCAGGGCGCCTTCGAGCCCACCCAGATGTGTCCGATCGATCGGATCCCCGGATCGCCGTCGAGGGTTCCCGACGCGATCCAGACCTCGTCCGGCTCCTTGGCGGACTGAAACTCGAGCTTCGATCCGCAGCGGCTGCAAAACGTCCGCACGCCGTCCGCGGAGCTCTGGTAGCGAGCGATCAGCTCCTCGCCGTCGGTGTAGCGCCGATCCCTCGGGTTGGCGGCGACGAAGTGCCCGAACGGCGTGCCGTGCGCGCGCCGACACATCTGGCAGTGGCAGTAGCACATCTGCGAAAGCTCGCCGGTGATCTCGTAGCGAACCCCTCCGCACAGACAGCCGCCCCGAATCATCGCGCTCCCTCCGCCCTAGCTCGCAGGCGCCGATCCGATTCGCAGGCCTCGATGTTTCGCCACGCGCTCACTCCCCGCGATGGCTCGCGGCCCGCTTCGCCCGCTCGGATCCCGCGCGGACGTCAGTCATCGGACACCGGATACTGCTTCAGATCGTCGGTGATTTCGAACCAAGGCGCCTTCGAGGCGACGTAGATGTGAAAGCTCGGCCGGATCTCCGGATCGCCGTCGAAGCCACCCGAGGCGATCCAGGTCTCATCGGGAGTCGCGCTCGGCGAGAACTCGAGATTCGATCCGCAGCGGCTGCAGAAGCTGCGCGTCGTGCTCTCGGAGGACCGATAGCGCGCGATCAGCTCCTCGCCCCGCGTGTAGCGGATGTCCCGTGGATTCACTGCCGTGTAGTTCGCGAACGGCGTGCCGTGGCCCCGGCGGCACATCTCGCAGTGGCAGAAGTGCATCTGGCTGAGTTCGCCCGCGATCTCGTAGCGAATCGCGCCGCAGAGGCAGCCTCCCGTCACGAGCTTTGCCACTGCATACCTCCGGCTGCGCAACACGCGCTCTCAGCGCGGCGCGCGTCTTGCGCCGGGAAGGTAGCGATACGCCGAGCGGTGAAAAGGCCGCGTGTAGCGCGCCGTCGGGCGCGTCAGGTCGCGAACTTCTCGACCCAGCGGAGGTAGGCCTCCGGCGGATCTTCGACCTGCAGCCCGACGCCGCTCTGCACCGGGTGGGGGTGCTGGCGCAGCAGGGCCGGGCCGCGCGGCGCGTAGGTCTCGAGCAGGAAACGCGCACCGTCCTGGCCGCTGACGGTCACGATCACGCCCGTCCCCAGGCGGATGTCGACGTCGGTTTCGACGAAGAAGCCGCCCGCCGACAGATCGCGCACGGTCGCCGCGTGGCAGCGCCCCCCGATCAGCAGGGAGCACGGCAACCGCTTCTTCACACGCGGGAAATCACGCCGTTCCAGTTCGTCTACGAGCTGACCCATTGCGCTCTCCTCCGACTCGCCTCGATTCCTTTCGTGTGTGCCCCGGCGATGCCGGAAGGTGATGGGATTTCGCGCGCCTTCGGCTGCGGCGCGTCGAACCTGCCCAGCTGTGGCGCGCGTCTTGCCGCCCGCCTGCCGGTCGCCGAAACGTCCGATTCTCCGAGAGCCCGCTCCGAGCGCACCCGATCACCCGCCGCGCCCGACGAGATCGCGGCGTCGCGCCAGTCTTGGGTCAGGCTCCTAGCCGCCCTGGAGCGTGTTCTTGATCCAGCGCTCCGCGTCGCAGGCCGAGCGAAACACCCCCGTGTGGACGTTGGGTCCGGAGACGATCGACTGCCACATGTGCGAGATGCCGAAGCTCAGGTCGTCCGGGCCGGCGACGGCGATGACGAGCCCGCGGCTCTGGTGATCGGCATGTTTTCCCAGTCCGGCTCCGGCAATTTCTACCCGACGAAGTGTTGCAGAGGCGACTCCTCGCGCGCAATCCCGGATGGGATGGCGGGGTGTGCCGCGCCGGGGCTCAGTCGTACACCGCATCGACCTGCCAGCGCTTGCGCAGGTGATCGAAGCGCAGGCGGGCGACGGTGCCGTCGGCGGTCTGCACGTCGAAGCTGTCGAACGCGAAGTGATCTTCCGGGGACCACCAGCCGCCCGT
>JBFGGA010000187.1:0-6826 GCA_041579295.1 Myxococcota bacterium
GACGCCGCGTCGATGTCGATCATCGAGCTCGTGGAGCCCGGCGCGTCCGCCGGCCGCGCGCCGAAGTCCGACCGGGCGGGCGGCGCGAAGGCGCCCGCGAAGAAGGGCGCGAAGAGCGCGGTCGGCAAGGCGGCCGCGAAGCTCACCCGCAAGGCGGCCGCGAAGCCCAAGGCCGAGAAGGTGGCGAAGAAGAAGGCGACTGCGAAGCCGAAGGCCGAGAAGAAGCCGTCGAAGAAGGCCGCCGCGAAGAAGGGCTCCGAAAGCGCCGCCAAGAAGAAGGCCGCCAGCAAGGCGGCCGCCGCGAAGAAGAAGGCGGCCCGCAGGAAGAAGACGGACTGATGCCGGCGCGGGCGGGCAGCTGGCTGCTCGGCGCCGGTGTGGTGGTGGCGACGCTCTTCGCGCTGTTCCTCAGCGCCGACGCGCCCGCCCCCGTGGGCCGCGGCACCCCCGCGCCGGGCTTCGAGCTGCCGCGCGTGGGAGGCGGCGGCGGCTCGCTGGACTTCGACCAGCTGCGCGGCAAGGTCGTGCTGCTCAACTTCTGGGCGACCTGGTGCAAGCCGTGCGAGGACGAGATGCCGGCGATGGAGCGCCTGTATCGCGCGCTCGCCGGCAGCGACTTCGAGCTGGTCGCGGTGTCGGTGGACGAAGACGACGCCGTCGTCGGAGCGTTCGCCGATCGCCTGGGGCTCACGTTTCCGATCTTGCTGGATCGATCCAAGAAGGTCGCCAGCGCGTACCAGACCTTCCGGTTCCCCGAGTCGCTGCTGGTCGGGCGCGACGGCGTCGTCCTGGAGCGCTACGTGGGCCCCAAGGAGTGGGACGCCGACGCCTACGTGGATCGCATCCGACGCCTGGTCGCCGAGGGCGCGGCTGGCTGAGCGGGGAAACCGGCGGTAACTTCCAGCGCCCGTTCCTCTGGGGGTGGGGGCGTGAAGCAGCTTCTGATCATTCCGGCGCTGCTGTTGGCGGCGTTGATCTACCTCGGCGCCGATCGCGGCGCGGGGCTCTCGACCTGGATGCGCGACCGGGACGCGCTCGAGAGCTCCGAAGAGCAGATCGCGCGCCTCGAGGCCGAAATCGTCCAGCTGAAGGCCGAGGTCGAGCGGCTCGAGCGCGATCCGTTCGCGATCGAGCGCGCGATCCGCGAAGACCTCGAGTGGGCGCGGGCCGGCGAGACGGTCGTCCGGCTGCCTCGCGCGCCCGACTCAAATCCCCGATTTCCTTGACGAAATCAGGCTGCGCTGCGATCCTCGCCCGGTCGTGAAGGAACGCCTCGCGCAGGAGTTTCGCAGCGCCCTCGAGCGGGTCCTCGGGCCCGGCGTCGAGCTGCCCGAGTTCGCGCTGGAGGCGCCGCGCAACCCCGATCACGGCGATTTCGCGTGCAACGCCGCGATGTTGCTCGCCAAGCAGCTGGGCGAACCGCCGCGCGAGATCGCGCGGCGCATCGTCGCCGAGCTCGCCGTCGGCTCGGGGCTGATCGAGCGCGCCGAGGTGGCCGGGCCGGGCTTCGTCAACATCTGGCTGAGCGGGGCGCGCTGGCGCGAGCTGCTGCCCCAGGTTCTGGCGGCCGGCCCGCGCTTCGGCCGCTGCGACGTCGGCGCGCAGCGCCGCGTGCAGGTCGAGTTCGTCTCCGCGAACCCGACCGGCCCGCTCACCCTCGGGCACGGTCGCCAGGGCGTGCTCGGCGACTGCATCGCGCGCCTGCTCGAGGCTTGCGGCGACCGGGTGACGCGCGAGTACTACTTCAACGACGCGGGCCGCCAGATGCGGGTGCTCGGTGAATCGGTTCGCGCCCGCTACCTGGAGCAGCTCGGGCGCGCCGCGCCGCCGCCCGAGGGTGGGCTCGCGGATCCGGAGGCGGAGTGGCCCGAGCGCATCGACGGATTGCCCGTCGCCTTCCCGCGCGACGGCTATCAGGGCAGCTACATCGCCGAGATCGCGGAGGCGCTGCGCGCCGAGCACGGAGACGCGCTGATCGACGAGCCCGCCGACGGGCTGTTCCGGACCGAGGCCGAGGTGCACATCTTCGCGGGCATCCGCCGCACGCTCGAGACGATGCGAATCTCCTTCGACGTCTACGCGGGCGAGGCCGACCTCTACACCGACGGCAAGGTCGAAGAGACGCTCGACGAGCTGCGCGCGCGGGATCTCGTCTTCGAAGCCGACGGCGCAGTCTGGCTGCGCGCGACCTCGCTCGGCCTGGACCGCGACCGGGTGTTGGTGAAGTCCAGCGGCGAGCCCACCTACCTGCTCCCCGACATCGCCTATCACCGGGACAAGTTCCGCCGGGGCTTCGAGCTCGTGATCGACGTGCAGGGCGCCGACCACGCCGACCAGTTTCCGTTCGTGCGCGACGCCTCGGTCGCGCTGGGTTGCCCCGCCGACTCCATCGAGCTCGTGATGCACCAGTTCGTCACACTGACGCGCGACGGCTCGCAGGTGAAGCAGAGCACCCGGCGGGCTACGTTCGTGACCGTCGACGAGCTGATCGAAGAGGTCGGCCCCGATGTCTTCCGCTTCTTCATGGTCCAGCGCCGGGCGGACGGACACCTCGATTTCGACGTCGATCTCGCGACGGAAGCCGATTGGAAGAAGAACCCCGCCATGTACGTCCAGTACGCCCACGCGCGCACGCACGGGATCGAGCGCAAGGCGAACGAGCAAGGCGTCGCGATGCCCGACGCGGACGACATCGACGCGGCGGCGCTCGTGCTGCCCGAGGAGATCGAGATCCTCAAGCGGATCTCGGAGTTTCCCGAGGTCGTGGCGCGCGCCGCC
The DNA here is from genome assembly GCA_041579295.1 of Myxococcota bacterium. GTDB lineage: Bacteria > Myxococcota_A > UBA9160 > UBA9160 > SMWR01 > JACZVU01. Next base: position 2,779 of record JBFGGA010000187.1, read on the forward strand.
GAGAGCCGAGAACCCCACCACGTCGCCTATTATCTCCGCGAGTTGGCCGGGCTCTGGAACCCCTACGTGCAGGACGGCGTCCGGCACCGCGTGTTGTCGGATGATCCAGCGCTCACCCACGCGCGCCTGGGATTGGCGCTCGCCGTGCGCGTCGTGCTCGCCAACGGCTTGAAGTTGCTTGGAATCTCGGCGCCGGAGCAGATGTGATGGCAGATCGAAAGTCACGCGCGGACAGCGGGCGGTACGGCTGGCCCTCCGTCGCCGCGGTCGTCGCGCTGATGTCCGCCGCGGGATTCGCGGTGGGGATGCTCGCGGGCATCACCTGGGAGGAGCCCGGGCTGGTGGTCGGTTATCTGAGCGGAGGGACCGAGGGCATCGAGTGGGGGGTCGACCCCGAGGTCGGCGAACCCGCCGAGCAGGGGGCGCCTTCCGAAGCGCCGAGCGTCGCGGCGCCGCCGCCGCTCGGACTGCGCCAGGCGACCGACGGCGCCGTGGCGAAGCCCGCCCCGCGCGCGCCGCGCCCCGCGCCCGAGCGGGCCGACGCGCCGCCCGCCGGGGGATTCGCGGTCCAGGTGGGCGCGTTCTCGGAGAAGCGCGCCGCGCAGGCGCTCGCGGACGCGCTGCGCGCGAGCGGTTATCCGGTGTACCTTTCGCCGACGGAGGGCGACCCGGCCAACTGGCGCGTGCGGGTCGGGCCGCTCGCCACGCGACCGGAAGCCGAGCGGGCGGCGCGCAGGCTCGAGTCTGCGGAGAAGCTGCCGACCTGGGTGCTCGGCGAAGACTCATGACATCGCGTTGGCTCATTGCCGGCTGCCGCGGCCAGCTCGGCCACGCGCTCGGCGAGCGCCTGGCGGCCGATCCCGCGTGCGAGGTCGTCGCGGCGGTGGATCGCGAGCAGCTGGATCTCGCCGACCCGAACGCCGTCGAGGCGCTCTTCGAGGGGCTCGCCTCGAAACCGCCCGGCGTCGTGGTCAACGCTGCGGCGCTCACCCAGGTGGACCGCTGCGAGCGCGAGCCCGAGGCCGCCGAGCGCGACAACAGCGTCGTGCCCGCCGTGCTCGCCGAGGCCTGCGAGAAGCGCGGGATCCGACTCGTGCAGCTCTCCACCGACTACGTGTTTCGGGGAGATTCACCGGTGGCCTACCGCGAGCAGGACGAACCCGGACCGCGCTGTGTCTACGGGCGAACCAAGCTCGAAGGCGAGGAGCGGGTGTTCACGACGTCCCCCGAATCGCTGATCGTGCGCACCAGCTGGCTGTTCGGCCGCGGGCGCAACTTCGTCGCGTCGATCCTCGCGCAGGCCCTCGAGCGCCGCGCGGGCCGAGCGACCGGGCCGCTGCGCGTGGTCGACGATCAAACCGGGCGCCCCACCTACGCGCGCGACCTCGCCGAGGCGATCGTCTTCCTGGTCGGAAGGGGCGCGAGCGGGCTCTACCACGTCGCCAATCGCGGCGTGGCGACCTGGTGGGAGCTGGCGCGCGCGAGCCTGGACGCGGCCGGCTACGACGATCTGGCCATCGAGCGCATCTCCACGGCCGAGTTCGGGGCCGAGGCGCCGCGACCGCTGCGCTCGGTGCTGGACTGCTCCAAGGTCGAGGCGCTGGGGTTGTTGCTGCCCCACTGGGAGGATGCGGTGAAGGCGTACCTCGAATCTGCCGACTCTCCGGTTTCGCAGCAGCGGGGGATCGGCTGATGGCGGGAGCGCGCGAGTTGAAGCGGATCCTCGTGACCGGTGGTGCGGGCTTCATCGGCTCCCACATCTGCCATCGCCTGCTCGACGAGGGCTGCCGGGTCATCGCCTACGACAACCTGCTCACGGGGTCGATGGAGAACATCGCATCGCTGCTCGGCCACCCGCGCTTCGATTTCCAGCACTACGACGTGACGAACTTCCTCTACGTCGACGGCGATCTCGACGCGATCCTCCACTTCGCGTCGCCCGCCAGCCCCGCGGACTTCGAGCGCCTTCCGATCGAGATCCTGAAGGTGGGATCGCTCGGGACCCACAAGGCCTTGGGCCTCGCGAAGTCGAAGCGGGCGCGGTTCCTGCTCGCGAGCACGTCCGAGTGCTACGGCGATCCCGAGGTGAATCCGCAGCCCGAGTCGTACTGGGGCAACGTGAATCCGATCGGCATCCGGGGCGTCTATGACGAGGCCAAGCGCTTCGCGGAGGCGATGACGATGGCCTACCACCGCCACCACGGCGTCGACGTCCGCATCGCTCGGATCTTCAACACCTTCGGGCCGCGGATGCAGATCGACGACGGGCGCGCGATCCCGAACTTCTTCCGACAGGCGATCCGAGGCGAGCGCCTCACCCTGTTCGGGGACGGATCGCAGACCCGCTCCTTCATGTACGTCGACGACCTGATCGAGGGCGTCTGGCGCCTGCTCCGATCGGACTACGTCGGGCCGGTCAACGTCGGCAATCCCAACGAGATGACGCTGCGCGCGATGGCGGAGAAGGTCATCGAGATCACCGGGAGCGCGAGCCCGATCGAGACGATGCCGCTTCCGCCCGACGATCCGAAGGTCCGGCGGCCGGACATCTCGCTCGCTCGGAAGGTGCTCGACGGCTGGAAGCCCCTCGTCTCGATCGAGGACGGGCTTCGCAGGACGCGCGACTATTTCGTGGAAGCGCTGTCGGGAGGCGGCGCGTCGAACCGCGAAGAGTCGATCCCGTGACGGACCCGCGGCGCATACGCAACTTCTGCATCATCGCGCACATCGACCACGGCAAGAGCACGCTGGCCGATCGCCTGCTCGACGCGACGGGGTCCCTCGATGCCCGCGAGAAGCGCGCCCAGTACCTCGACAAGATGGATCTGGAGCGCGAGCGCGGAATCACCATCAAGGCGCAGTCGGTCCGCATGTACTACAGGGCGGTCGACGGCTCGGAGTACGTGCTCAATCTGATCGATACACCGGGACACGTCGACTTCTCCTACGAGGTGTCGCGCGCCCTGCAGGCTTGCGAGGGAGCGGTGCTGGTGGTCGATGCCGCGCAGGGCATCGAAGCGCAGACGCTCGCCAACGCCTACATGGCCGTCGACGCGAACCTCGAGATCATCCCCGTAGTGAACAAGATCGACCTGCCCGCGGCGGATCCCGACCGCGTCGCAGAGGAGATCGAAGAGGTGATCGGCCTCGATGCCGCGGACGTGCTGCCGGTCTCCGCGAAGGAGGGAAAGGGCATCTCCGAACTGTTGGAGCGCATCGTCGCGGCCGTGCCGCCGCCCGCCGGCGATCCCGGCGCGCCGCTGCGGGCGCTCGTCTTCGACTCGTGGTTCGACTCCTACGTCGGCGCGGTGATGCTGGTGCGGGTGATGGACGGCCGCATCGAAAAGGGCGCGCGGATCCGAATGATGGTGGGTCGCAGCGAGCACGACGTCCAGATGATCCACCTCGTCGACCCGCACCCGCGCAAGGTGGAATCCCTGGGTGTGGGTGAGGTGGGCCTGGTGATCGCCGGAATCAAGAGCCTCGGGGACGTCAAGATCGGCGATACGATCAGCGACGCCGCGCACCCGGCCGAGGAGCCGCTCGCGGGCTTTCGCGTCGTCAAGCCGATGGTCTTCGCGGGCCTCTACCCGGTGGATTCCGACGACTACGAGGATCTCAAGGCGGCGCTCCAGAAGCTCTGTCTGAACGACTCCTCGCTGCACTACGAGCCCGAGACGAGCGCCGCGCTCGGCTTCGGGTTCCGCTGCGGCTTTCTCGGATTCCTCCACAACGAGATCGTCCAGGAGCGCCTCGAGCGCGAATACGACCTCAATCTGATCAGCACGGCTCCGACGGTGCGCTACCGCGTGGTGCTGCAGAAGGGCGATGCGATCGAGATCGAGAGCCCGGCGGCGCTGCCGCCCCCGGACCTCGTCCGGCAGATCGAGGAGCCGATGATCCTCGCGACCATCCACGTGCCGGCGGATCACGTCGGCGCGGTGCTCGCGCTCTGCCAGGAGCGCCGCGGCGTGCAGCGCGACATGGCGCACCACCGCTCGCGGGTGCAGCTGCGCTACGAGCTGCCGCTGAGCGAGGTGGTGCTCGA
>JBFGGA010000188.1:0-6686 GCA_041579295.1 Myxococcota bacterium
CGTGGTCAGAGCCGAGCTTGCCGACGAGCAGCGGTTCGAGCTCGCCGCCCTTGCGCAGATACGCTAGCAGGCCCGCGAGTCCGCGCAGATACGACGCATCCTTGGTCAGTCCCCCGCCGCGATAAACGCGCATCGCGACGGTGAACGCGGTGCGCTGCGCGAAATCGTAGGCGCGATCCAGCTCCCGGAAAACCTCCACGAAGTCCGCGCCTTCGACCATGCGCCGCACGGCGAGGGCACGGGCGGCCAACAATCGCGCGCGGGGCCGGCTGAATCCCCCCACCAGGTACTCGGCGAGCACCGCGATGCCCTCCTGCAGCTCGTCGTAGCCGGGGAGCCCGACGTAGAGCTGGCGGAATGGCTGCGCGCGACCGTTGACGTAGGTCACCACGTGGGTGCCGACCTCGTGTGCGATGAGCGCGTCCACGCGCGAGCGCGGAACCTTGAGGGCCGCTCCGATCAGCAGATTGCCGCGCGACACCATCAGACCGGAGAGGTCCTTCCGAATCTCCACGCTGCTGCGCAACTCGGGGTGCAGCTTGCGGTAGTGGTCGATCTCCTGGGTGGCGCGCTCCGCGAATGCCTCGGCGCTCGCCGCGCCGCGCGGAGATTCGTCGCGGCTTCGCGACGGGACGCGGTTGAGGATCTCGTAGGCGAGATTGAGCAGGGCTTCGTCGACGCCGCCGTACAGCTGCAGGCTTCCGTAGAGGAACTTCGGCGTGCCCCGGTCCTGCATCATTGTCAGCCTGCGGTCGAGCTCGATCTGCTGGTCGAGGAATAGCTGGTGGAGCGTCGGATCCTCGATCCTCTCGATCGGAATCTGGAAGAGCTCGCGCTTGGCGAGCGCGGGGTCCACGCTCAGCGGGCGCGACGAGAACCACGGGGGCTTTTCGAATCGATTCCGGCGGAACTCGGACCACGCCTCGTCGGCGTTGGTCGGCGTCACCTGGAGCAGAAAGTCGAAGGTGTTGCTCACCTCCGCGAGCCTTCGATCCACCTCCCAGACCGCCTTGACGACGCTGTGACGACCGAGCGCCTGATAGTGGGGCGGCCGATGCGACGTCCGCCGGCGGGTGAATTCGAAGATGGCGCGCTTGAGCGAGCGCGAGAGGCCCCGGTGCACCGCGCGGCGGACCAGCGGAAAGCTCACGCCCGTCGCGGCGTCGCGGAAGGCCGGCGAGATCTCGATCCCGATCACCCGCACGCCGCGCTCGGCGGCCCAGTCCGCGGGGACCAGCGGCGCGAGGCCCGGCGGCTGCACGCGCGGTGCGTTCCTCACGTCCACCTCCGCGAGCCTGTCCTTGATCCTGATCTCGCTGAGCGCGCGCTCCAGCACCTCGACCGTGGAGGTGAGCCCACCTCGCTTGGGCGCGACGATCCGAAAACCCGACGTCCAGGGCACGCGTTCGTGCGGGCCATCGGTCTCGAGCGCGGCCCAGAGCTCGATGATCAGGAAGCCACCGAAGCTCTCCGACAGGGTGTCGGCGATGCCCTTCACGAGGCTCGACAGACCCTCGCGGTGGCGCCGCTTGCCCGAAGCGATCAGGTAGCTGGCCTCGCCCACGGCCAGGCGATCGGTGCCCGGATCTTCGCGATCCGCGGGGCGGCGGTACACGACGACGAAGGGCAGCGCGCGGTCGATGTGCACCCGCCCCCACGGAGGGATCTTGCGGCGCAGCGGCTTGCCGTCCTTGAGCCGCTGACACGCGCTCGCCACGAAGGCGTTCGAAATCGACTCAGCGGGTTGTGGTTTCGCCACGTTCGTCTCCGGATGTTCGCGTGCCGTCGCGCCTCGCTGCACGCGCTCCGACGCGGGATTCCGACGCGCATCGACGGCAGTGTGGCGGCGCCTCGGGGCTTTCCACAACGATCAATGGGCCCGAAGTCGATGGCATGGGATTGATCATTGCGGATTCGTATCCTAGCCTATTACGAAAACGTCATGCAAGAACTCAACCAACCCGCGCGGAACTTTTGCACTCGCCTGCGGGCGGCGCGCGAGATGCGCGAGCTCAGCCAGCTCGAGCTCGCCGAGCGCGCGCAGCTGCAGCAGGCGGCGGTCTCCCATTACGAGAGCGGTGCGAGGCGGCCTTCGCTGCGAAACCTCGGGAGGCTCGCGGAAGCCCTCGAGGTCAGCACCGATTACCTGGTCGGGCGATCCGACAGCCCCGCGCCGGTGTCGCCGAGCGACGAGCCCTTCTTTCGGGACTTCGATCGCCTGACCAGTGCAGATCGCGAGCTCGCGCGCCAGCTCGTCGCGCAGATGGCGCGCCGATCCGGCTCGAGGCCGGCGTGACCGAAGCGCGCGTCGAGCACGCGCCAACGCCTCGGGCGGCTTCCACCGCGCGTTCCCATTCCCTCCTGGCAAGGTGCCGATGTCCGATGTGACGGAGGCGCTGCTTTCGGTTCGCTGGGCCGAGCTGGTCGATCTGGCCGTGGTGTGGTTGATGGTCTGGGCCGGCATCGCCTGGCTGCGCGCCACCCCGGCTCGCCTCGCGCTGGCGGGGCTCGGGATCCTCGTGGCCATCTATCTCGTGGCGCGGCAGCTGGGTCTCGTGCTGACCACGTGGATCCTCCAGGGCTTCGCGGCGGTCTCCGTGCTCGTCGCGGTGGTCGTGTTCCAGCAGGATCTGCGCCGACTCTTCGAACAGATCGCCGCGCTGGGCTTTCGGCGCAAGCTGCTGCAGGCCGGGCCCGACGCCATCGACACGCTGGTGCGCGCGGTCGCGAAGCTGGCCGAGCAGCGTCGCGGCGCGCTGATCGTGCTGCCGGGGCGAGAGTCGATCGAGAGCCACGTGGAAGGCGGCCTGGTGCTGAACGCGCACGTCACCGAGCCCCTGCTGCTCTCGCTGTTCGATCCGCACTCGCCTGGGCACGACGGCGCGGTGATCTTCGTCGGCGATCGCGCGACGCGATTCGCCGTGCACCTGCCGCTCTCCGTCGACCACGCCCAGCTGGGCCAGCGCGGCACGCGGCACGCGGCGGCGCTCGGTCTGGCGGAGCGCAGCGACGCGCTGTGCATCGCGGTATCCGAGGAGCGCGGGACGGTGTCGGTGGCGCACGACGGGCGGCTGCGCACCCTCGCGAGACCGCAGCACGTCGCCGACGAGATTCGCCAATTCCTCGCGCAAATCGTGCCCGCGGATTCCGAGCGGCACACCTGGGCGCGGCGGCTCGCGAAACAGTGGCGCGAGGGACTCCTGGCGCTGCCGATCGCGGGCTTGCTGTGGTTTCTCGCGATCCCGGGAAGTACCGTGGTGGAAATTCAACGAGAAGTCCCGATCTCGGTGAGCGGCTTGCCGCAGTCGCTCGAAGTCGCATCGCTCGATCCAGAGCGCGCGACCGTGACGCTCACCGGCCGTCGCCGCGATCTCTACTTCCTCGGGGCCGACGCCGTCAAGGTGCGCGTCGATGCCACGCTGGTGGAGCTCGGACGCCGCAGCTTCCCGCTGTCGCCCGAGGACGTCCGGCATCCAGAGGGGGTCGAGGTGCGCAGCGTCGATCCCGATCGCGTCCGGGTCGAGCTGCGGGAGCGCGCGAAGGTTCCGAAGAAGAGCGGAAACGGCGGGAAATCCGGGTGAAGGATCCCGATCTGATCACGTTTGCGATCCGCCTCAGCGCGACGATGTTCTTCGTCGCCGCGAACGGCTTCTTCGTGGCCGCGGAGTTCGCGCTCGTGAAGGTGCGGCTCGATCAGCTGCGCGGGGCCGCGCAGCATAGCCGCCGGGCGCGCGTGGCCTTCCACATCCGCTCTCATCTCGATCGTTACCTCTCGGCATGTCAGCTCGGCATTACGCTCTCGAGCCTGATCCTCGGTTGGCTCGCCGAGCCCGCGGTGGCGGAGTTGCTGCTCTGGGGCGTCGGGTCGCTGGGCCTCGGGATCCAAGCCGACAGCGTGTGGCTTCACGCGGCAGCGCTGGCCGTCGCGCTGAGCGTGATCACCTTCCTGCACATGACGATCGGCGAGCAAGCGCCCAAGATCTGGGCGATCAACCGGTCGGAGAAGGTCGTGCTCCAGGTCGCACAGCCGCTCCACCTGTTCTCGACGTGCCTGCGGCCGTTCATCTGGGTGATCAACGAGAGCTCGAACTGGCTGCTGCGCCTCGCCGGGATGGGCCCCGAAGAGCTCGGCGAATCCTCCCACAACGTCGAGGAGCTCCAGAGCATCCTGGCGGCATCGGCGGAGGCGGGGCACATCTCCCCCCGGCAGCTCGAGCTGGCGCGCAACGTGATCGCGATGATCGGATTGGAGGTTCGACACATCCTCGTGCCGCGCGTAGACGTCGAGTATCTGTCGCTGCAGAGAACATCCGCGAGGATCTGCGCATCATTCGCGATAGCGGACACTCGCGATTTCCGCTCTGCGAGGTGGGTCTGGACAGCGTGATCGGATTCGTCCACGCCGAGGAGGTGCTCGCCGCCGCCGTGGCCGAAGGTTCCGCCGAGCTGCAGGCGTTTGCGTCGACGTCGGTGAACCTTCACACTCACGAGAAGGCATGACGCCGCGCCGCGGACAGCGGTGAACAGGAACCAGCTCTCGCAGTAAGTCGGAGAACGGGGTGAGAATTCACCAACCTCTGCGCTTGCGTCGACGGATGGGAGGGATTCGATGGCGATATCGGCGATGGAGGCGATGGTGCGATCGTTCGCGAGCGCGCATCCCGCGGATGCCGCACGCTGCTTGGAGGGACTGGATCCCGGGGAGGCGGCCGCGATCCTCAAGCGGCTATCGGCGCGCCTCGCGGGCTCGGTCACCGAACGCCTGACGCCCGGAGCCGCGGGGGCGATCCTCACCCGGCTCGGCACCGACACCACGCGCGAGCTGCTCGCCGCGGTCTCGGTGAAGCAGGCGGCCGCAATCCTCCAGAACCTCGAAGACGCGATGCGCGAGGCCACCCTCTCGGGCTTCGACGCCGCGCGCGCGAAGGCGATCGGCACGCTGCTCCACTACCCGCCCGACACCGCCGGCGGAATGATGGACGCCAACATCACCTCGATCCCGATCGATCTCACGGTCGCCGCCGCGATTGCGGCGCTGCGCCGCGCGCGCCGTCATACGCTCTATTACCTCTACGTCACCGATCGCGAGGGAAAGCTCGTCGGCGTGCTCAACATGCGCGAGCTGCTGCTGGCCTCCCCGCGCGACCAGATCGAGCCGCTCGTCAAGCGCCAGCTGGTGACCATCCCCGCGACGACGCCCCGCGACGAGGTGGTCGCCATCGTTCAGCGGCGCCACTTCGTCGCGCTTCCGGTCGTCGATTCGGAGGGGCACCTCCTCGGCGTGGTGAAGCCCGACGAGATCATCGAGGCGCTGCACCAGGAGGCGTTCGCGGACCTCCAGAAGATGGTGGGTGTCGGCGAGGACGAGCGCGCGCTCTCGCCCGTTTCGATGGTGGTGCGCAAACGGCTCCCCTGGCTCTACGTGAACCTCGCGACGGCCTTCCTCGCCTCCGTCGTGGTCGGCTTCTTCGAGAGCACGATCGAGAAGGTGACGGCGCTCGCCGTGTTGCTGCCGGTGGTCGCGGGGCAGGGGGGCAACACCGGGGCCCAATCCCTCGCCATCGTGATGCGCGGAATCGCGCTGCGCGAGCTGCTGCCGGGGTCGACCCGGCGGCTCCTCAAGAAGGAAACCCTGGGATCCCTGATCAACGGCGTCGCCGTCGCCGTGATCACCGGGATCGCGGTGTACTTCTGGGACGGCCGAGTCGGCCTGATGCTCGTGATCGCGCTGGCGATGGTCGTGAACATGGTGGCAGCGGGTCTCGCGGGCGCCGCGATTCCGCTGATCCTGCGCGCGGTCGGGCGCGACCCCGCTCAGTCGGCCTCGATCTTCCTCACCACCGTGACCGACGTGGTGGGCTTCGCGGCGTTCCTCGGCTTCGCGGTGCTCTTCATGCCGATGCTGATCTGAGCTGGACGCGCTCAGCTGGCGGGGGCGGGCACCAGGCTCTTCGCGAGCTCGACGGCACCCGGTGCGTCCGAGCTGTAGCCGTCGGCGCTGATCTTGATCGCGTAGTCCTGGTTCACGGGCGCGCCGCCCACGATGATCCGCGTACCGATACCGGCGTCCTTGAACTTACCGACGCATTCCGCCATCACCGGCATGGTCGTGGTCAGCAGCGCGGACATCGCCACGAGCTGCGCCTGGTTCTCGCCCGCGGCGTCGAGGAACGCCTCCGGAGCCACGTCGACGCCGAGGTCGACCACCGTGAAGCCCGCGCCCTCGAGCATCATCCCCACCAGGTTCTTGCCGATGTCGTGCAGGTCACCCTTGACGGTGCCGACCACCACGGTTCCGCGCGGCGTGATCTCTGCTTCCACGAGCAGCGGGCGCAGCACCTCGAGGCCGGTCTTCATGGTTTCGGCCGCGCGCAGCATCTCGGGGACGAACAGTCGCCCCTCGCTGAACTCGTCGCCGACAGCCGACATGGCCGCGATCAGGCCGTTCTCGAGGATGAGGGAGACATCGGTGTCGGCGTCGATTTCCGCCTGTACGAGACCCGCGATCTCGTCGCGCTTGAACTGCACGATGGATTGGAAGATGTCCTCTACCGACATGGCGCGTCCTTCATCTCGTGTCGATTCATTTCAGCTCTTCGTCCGCCCTTCGCGCGATGTCCTCGAACTTGCCGATGACGTCGTCGGGCAGCGGGTTGCGCTGCGGCGCGGCGAGGATCGCCTCCACC
>JBFGGA010000189.1:0-6628 GCA_041579295.1 Myxococcota bacterium
CCCCGCCCGACGGAACGAGCCTTGCGCGGGGACCCTCCGCCGCGGAGGTCGTCTTGGCGCGCCAGCAACCAATTCGTTGGGGAGCCGGGGGGAGGGGTATGAGCGACATGGGGTTGGAGCCAAGACGGGCCGATGGGCCCGTCGCAGCAAGCGAATCCGTAGGATTCGCCGCTGATGCCCTCCCCTCACCCCGACCCAGGCACCAACCCCGGCAAGAGAAGCTCGAAGGAAACGCGGCACCTCGAGGAAGCGGGCGGGCTTGGGTCGCGGATTCGCGGGGCTGCCGGCCGGGGGTCGCGCCGGTTCGGTTGCGGGGGAAGTGGGATACATTTTTGGATTCACCGCCCAGCGCGCGTCGAGCGGCGGATGCAGACGGCCGGGCCATACGCGGAGATTGCCAGGTGAGCGACGTGATCCTATTGCAGGGGATTCAGATTCCGGCCGCGCTCGGCGTCACGGCGGCCGAGCGCCGCATGCGCCGGCCCGTCACGCTGGACCTCGAAGTCGGCTACGACCTTCGAGCTGCGGGCCGCGTGGACCGGATCGGGCGCACCATTCACTACAAGCGGATCTTCGAGGTCGTCGAGGACGTCGCGGCAAATCAGGAGCACCAGCTCGTCGAGGCGCTCGGGGATCGCATCGCACGTTCGGTGCTGTCGAAGTTCGACGTCGACTTCGTGACGGTCGCGGTCCGCAAGCCGACGCCGATCGCGGGCGTGCTCAAGTACGCGGGCGTTCGGATCACGCGCACCCGCGAGGATGTCAGCTGAGGGCGGCGGGCTCGACAATTTCCTCTTTGGAGAGTCGGGAATTAGAAGCCCAAACCCGATTACGTTAGTCTGGTATTGATTCTCGCCTCGCGAGCGGGGCCAGCAGCATTCCAGAACCCGCGGAGACCTCCCGATGGCTTCCGAGAAGCCGACCGCTCCCGTCGTCAACCGCGCCAGCGGCGCGCTCGACCAGATGTCCAGGAACGAGCGGATCAAGACCGCGAGCGAGGGGCTCTTCTACGTCCAGCCCGCGACCGGCGAGCGCCACGCGTTCGCGGACGAGATCGACGCCCTCGATCGCGGCGAGCGCCCCACCATCTCGGGCGAGGCCAAGGAGATCTCGAAGTTCTTCGGCGTCTACAAGCAGCAGGCCCGCGGCGAGCGCGGCAAGAAGACCGACGACTACTTCTTCATGGTGCGAATCAAGGCGCCCGGCGGCGGCTTCAGCCCCGAGCAGTGGCTCGCGCTCGACCGCGCCGCGGACGAATTCGGCGACGGCACATTGCGGATCACTTCGCGTCAGGGGATTCAGTACCACCACGTCTACGGGCCGAAGCTCGCGCCGCTGATCCGGCACCTGAACCGTCACTACCGCAGCGGTGCGACGCTCGGCGCCTGCGGCGACGTGAACCGCAACGTGATGTGCTGCCCGGTCGAAGGCCTCGATCCCCGGTGTGACACCGGTGCGTTCGATCTCGCGTTCGAGATCGCCGACGAGCTCGCACCGCGGACCACGGCGTATTTCCAGATCTTCCAAAGCGACGAGGAGGGTGCAAACGCGCGCCCCATCAATCCGAGCGAGCCGCTCTACGGCGACACCTATCTGCCCCGCAAGTTCAAGATCGGCATCGCACACCCGGCCGACAACTCGGTGGACGTGCTCACCCAGGACATCGGCCTCGTTCCGGTGACGGGAAACGGTGTGGCCGATGGGAGCGTCTGGGACCTCTACTCGGGCGGCGGGCTCGGGCTCACCCACAACATGCCGCAGACGGCGCCGCTGCTCGGCCTCTACCTCGGCCGCGTGCGCCGCGAGCAGGTGGTCGAGGCCGTCAGGTCGATCGCGATCCTGCAGCGCGACGAGGGCGAGCGAAAGGATCGCCGTCAGGCGCGTTGGAAGTACACGATCCGAAGACTCGGCGTGGACGCGGTGCGCAAGACGCTGCGCGATCGCTTCGGGATCGAGCTCGAAGATGCGCAGCCGATGGCGCTGGCGCCGATGAACCTCCACCTCGGCTGGCACGAGCAGCGAGGTGGCGGGAGCTACTACGGCATCTCGATCGAGAACGGCCGCGTGACGCCCGCGCTGCGCGAGATGATCCGCCGGGCGGTCGTCGAGCTGAACGCCTCGGTGCGGGCCACCCCCCAACAGGACCTGCTGCTCTGCGGCGTGCGGGATCGCGCAACGCTCGAGCGGATCCTCGAGCAGGGCGGCGTCGCGAAGCCCGACCGGATCTCGATCGTGCGTCGCAACGCGATGGCCTGCCCCGCGAAGCCGACCTGCGGCCTCGCGATGACCGAAGCCGAGCGGATCCTGCCGAGCTACATCGACGCGATCGAGGCCGCGGGGTTGGGGGATGTCGACGTGGTGATCCGGATGACGGGCTGCCCGAACAACTGCGCGCGTCCGCCGACCGCCGAGATCGGGATCTACGGCTACGGGAAGAACGACCACGTCGTGCTGGTCGGGGGCTCGCGGGAGGGCACGCGGATCGCGCAGCCCCTCTACGCGCGGCTTCCGGGCGAGCAGATGGTTCCGGTGCTCGTCGGTCTGCTGACCGCGATTCGAGACCGTGCGAAGGGTCGGCCCGCGGGCGAGTTCCTGCACGAATCGGATCCCGAGCAGCTGCGCGCCTGGGTCGGGGTGTCGGACGCAGCTTGATCGAGCCCGGCGCGCGCGTGGTATCCTGTCGTGCCGCTCGACGTCCACGCGCCGATGGAGGGGTCGCGAATTGAGTGCACCCGATCGACAGGCCTCGCTGCAGCGCGCCGAAGCGGAGCGCCTCGTCGCCGCGGCCGTCGACTCGGGCCGACTCGAGCGCCGCCCCGCCGAGCGGCTCGCCACCCGCCTCTGCGACCCGATCGTCCGCCAGGCCGTGCTCGAGGGCGCCGCCGAGAGCAAGCGTCGGGGCAAGGGAGACCTCGTCAGCGTTTCGCGCAACGTCTTCATCCCGCTGACCAACCTATGCCGCGACCGCTGCTCGTACTGCGGGTTCGCGAAGCCACCCGACTCGCCGGAGGCCCGGACCTACACGCTCGACGAGGTCGAAGCGGTGGCGCGCAGCGCCGTCGCTGCGGGGTGTCGCGAGGTGCTGATGTGCCTGGGCGACAAGCCCGAGGTCGCCCATCGCTCGTATCGCGAGTGGCTCGCGGCGAGCGGCCTGCGCGACACGACGGCCTACCTCGTCCGAGCCTGCCGGATCGCCTTCGAGTGCGGGATCCTGCCGCACACCAACGCGGGGCTCCTCAGCGCAAGCGAGATGTCGGAGCTGCGGCCCTGGAACGCTTCGATGGGCTTGATGCTCGAATCGACGAGCGAGCGGCTGCGCGGGAAGGGCATGCCCCACTACTACAGCCCCGACAAGGAGCCGGGGCTGCGCGTCCGCATGCACGAGCAGGCTGGCGAGCTGCGCATTCCGTTCACCAGCGGGATCCTGCTCGGAATCGGAGAGAACGCGGTCGAGCGCGTCGACACGCTGCTGACGATTCGCGAGCTCGACGACCGCCACGGTCACATCCAGGAGGCGATCGTCCAGCCCTTCCACCCCAAGCCGGGCACGCCGATGGTGGGCGTCGCGCCGCTCCCCGACGAGGAGGTCGCGGGCTGGGTGGCGATGGCGCGCCTGATCCTCGGACCCGAGATGAACGTCCAGGCGCCGCCCAATCTCGCGCCGCATGCGCTCGAGCTGCTGCTGCGTTCGGGGCTCAACGACTGGGGCGGCGTCTCGCCGCTGACGGTCGACTTCATCAGCCCCGAAGCCCCGTGGCCCGAGCTCGAGGTGCTCCGCGAGCGCACGCAGGCCGCGGGCCAGCGGCTCGTCGAGCGCCTGCCGGTCTATCCCGAGTACCTCCTCGATCGGCCCGACTTCTTCGAGCCCCGCGTCCGCGAGGCCGCGCTCGCGCAGACGGACGCATCCGGTTACGCGAAGCGCTTCGCCGCAGCGGGCGTGGAGGCGGCGTGATGTTGGAGCGCCTGCTCGCCGGCGTGAGCCCCGAGGTGGGCCGCATTCTCGAAGCGGCACTCGAAAAGCGCGAGCTTCGCGCGCGCGACGCGGCGGTGCTGCTGTCCGCCGAGGGCGCAGACTTCTTCGCGCTGCTCCGCGCCGCCGACCTCGCGCGCAGCGACGACGTCGGAGACGACGTGTCCTTCGTGGTCACGCGCAACGTCAACTTCACCAACATTTGCTACGTCGGTTGCACGTTCTGCGGCTTCTCGCGGCATCGCGACGAGCACGACGCCTACGATCACCCGCTCGAGGCGCTCGTCGAGAAGGCGCGCGACGCGGTCGCCCGAGGGGCGACCGAGCTCTGCATCCAGGGCGGCATCCATCCCGGCAAGGACCACACCCACTACCGCGACATCCTGCTCGCCATCAAGCGGAGCTTTCCGCAGCTCCACCTGCACGCGTTCTCCCCCGAGGAGATCGACTTCGGCCAGCGCAAGAGCGGCATGGAGCTGGGCGACTACCTGCGCTGGCTCGTCGACGCCGGGCTCGGATCGATCCCGGGCACGGCCGCGGAGATCCTCGACGATTCCGTGCGCGCGATCGTCTCGCCCCGCAAGCTCATGACCGCGCGTTGGGTGGAGATCGTGAAGGCCGCGCACGCGATCGGACTGCGCTCGACCTCGACGCTGATGTACGGACACATCGAGAGCGTCGAGCAGGTGGCCGCGCACCTGGACCTGCTGCGCGAGATCCAGCGCGAGACCGGCGGCTTCACGGAGTTCGTTCCGCTCGGCTTCATCCACGAGCGCAACATCCTCTTCAACCACATGGACGCGCGCCCGGGCGCTTCGATGCCCGAGGATCTGCGCACGATCGCGGTCGCGCGGCTCTTCCTGCGGCCCTGGATCTCGAACATCCAGATGTCGTGGGTCAAGATGGGCCCCAAGCTCGCGCAGTTGGCGCTGCTCGCGGGCGCGAACGACTTCGGAGGGACGCTGATGGAGGAGTCGATCAGCCGCGAATCGGGGTCGCACTTCGGCGAGAATCTGCCCCAGGAGGAGATGCGCCGGCTGATCCGCGAGGTGGGGCGCACCCCCGTGGAGCGCTCGACCACCTACCAGATGCTGCGGCGCTTCGACGACCCCGCCGACGATCCGCCGTCGCTGGAGCCCGAGCGTCCGCGCGCGCTCTCGGGCCCCGCGCGCTGGCGGCTCGCCAGCGAATCCTGACGCGCGAATCCTTCGCATTCGCTTGCCGCGGCGCGGGCCCGTTCGGCCTCGTCGGGCCCCGGCGAAGTCTCGGAGGGCGCTTCGCGGCGCTGCTTCGCATGCCGTTCGCGTCGCGTCCGATCCGCTCGCGTCGCTTCCGACCGGCTCGCGGTCAGCCGATCTGGGATTGGAACAGTTCGACCGAGTTGATCGGGACGCCGAGCAGCTCGGCCACCCGGAGCTTGGCGCGGATGCCCTTGGGGCTTCCCGCCACGGACGTGGTGGTGCCGATGCCCAGGTCCTCCCGGAGCTGGCGCATCACTTCCTCGTCGGTCAGCTCGAGGATTCCGATCTTCAGCTTGTCGGCTACATACTGCTTCGCTTCGGCCAGCTTCATCTTCCCGATCAGCTGCATCCACGCCACCAGGTCTCCGGAGGTGCGGATGCCGCCCATGCCGGAAGCGAAGATATGAGCGATCTGCATCCCGAATGGGTCGCCGACGCCGATCTACAAACCGTCGAGGCCGCCGATCTGGACCAGTGATTTGGAGGCTCGCGTGACGCTGTCGATCGGTGGCGCTTCCATCATGGGCACACCGCCCACGCCCATGCCGACGTTCGCGTGCACCGGGATGTCGACCGCGGCAACGGCTTCCTTCGCGAAGGTCACGGCGCGCGCGATGTTCCAGGCCACGGACTTGTTCGTGTTGGTGCCGACCGCGATGCCGTAGATGCTCGCGCCCGCGGCTTCGGCAACCCTGGCCTGATCGTGGGGGTACATTCCGGCCAGCCGTTTGCCGTCGAACGTCACTTTTCCGTGCATGCCCAGCACGAACTCCCCCGAACCCCCCATGATGATCGGCAGCCCGGGGGCCAGCTCCTTCAGGTCGCGGATCGCCTGCAGCGCGGCCCAGTAGTCGGCATCGCCCGCCGAGCCCGCGGTGTCGAAGTTCAGGCCCTCGCAGCCGACGCCGTTCAGCTTCTTGCCGACGAACACGAGGTCCTCGCGCAGCTGCTCGGCGGCGGCCTCCTGGACCTCCTGGGCTTGCTTCATCTTGCCGTCGGGCAGGAGATCCGCCGGGTTCGTGTGGGGGCCATCGGGTTGGAAGTACGCGCCCATGTTGGGTTGCGCGCCGTACAGGAACGGAGCGGTCGTCACCATCGAGGTGTTGTAGTACTCGTTCATCTCGAAGTTGACGATGGGCTTCACCGGCTTGAAGCTGTAATCGCTGTGTCCCATGGAGGTCGTGTCGGCCGAGCACGCGCGCTCGTAGGTCAACACGGCCTGCAGGCGGCTCATCGGGACGCCGACGCCGCCGCCGTCCTGCCCGGAGTAGAAGCTCATCGAGCAACCGTCGTCGGTGACGATCACCTCCTCGCCCGGAGCCACGCTGACCGCTCGAGAGGGTTCGGCGATGATTTCGAAGAGCTGCTCGGTTTCGCTCGCGCTGAGCTCGGGGATCTTGGCGCGCTCGGCGGCCTC
>JBFGGA010000190.1:0-6579 GCA_041579295.1 Myxococcota bacterium
CCCGGCCGTGCGCCGGGCGCGGGCCGGCCCCCGAGGCGGATGCGATCGTCTCGCAGGAGATCGGCGTGCGCGTCGGCGTGTTGACCGCCGACTGCTTGCCGATCCTGCTCGCGGGCGATCGCGGCGGCGCGGTCGCCGCGGTGCACGCCGGCTGGCGCGGGCTCGCGGGCGGCGTGGTCGGCGCGGGTGTGGCCGCGCTGCGGGCGCGGCTCGCAACCGCGGAGGGGATCGCCGCGGTGATCGGTCCCCACATCGGAAGCTGCTGCTACGAGGTGGACGGACCCGTGATCGAGGCCTTCGAGGCGCGTTTTTTCGAAACACTTCCGCGCGCTTTGCGGCCGACGCGTCCGGGGCACGCGCAGCTCGATCTCGCCCTGCTGGCGCGCGAGGCGCTGCGCGCGGAGGGCGTCGCGGAGGACCGGATCGGCTTGCTGGAAGTCGGCTGCACGGCCTGTGACGCGGAGCGCTTCCACTCCTATCGACGCGATGGGCGCCGAGCCGGGCGTTTGGTGCACTTCATCGCGGCTCGCGCCGCGAGCGGAAAGGGTTGACACCTGAAAACAGTCGCCTTACGCTTCAACTGTTCCCCCGCCAGATCGGCCGTGGCTCCGTCACCCTGCACGTGGGAATCGGCGAGACGGCCCGTTCTGGGGGACGCGACCTGCTCCTTTCACTCCCAACCGAGCGAAATCCGGCGGGAAAGGGCCGGAAACAGAGGAATCGGCAGGGAAATGGCCGCTGAGCGGGTTTGAGCGCGGCGGAACGAGTCCACAAAAACGATCAACTTATGAGCGTGGGTAGCCGAACAGAGAGTTAGAGCCGAACCCCCATATCCCTCCGGAGGACGGAGTCCTCGCGTCGAGCGGGCGCGGCTTCTGCGATCGCAAACCGCGAGACCCCCCGAACCGGGCACTGATCGATTTCCCGCCTGTCGAAACATCCACCCCATTTCAGGGCGAACTCCAGCAGCCAAAGAACCCGAAACCCCGAACCCGAAAACCGTCAACAGACAAAAAGAGAGACCAACCCGTGGGTAGTCACCGCTCTAGCGACTCCAACTCCAACCAGGGCCGATCCCGGCGAGGCCGGTCCCGCCGGTCGCGCGGGGGAAATGGGGCCAACGGAAACCTGGCCACGCGCGAGCACCACCGCGCGAAGCTGGCGGATTTTCCGGACGACGAGCCGTACGAGGACGAGCTCGAAGACGAGGATCCGAACGCCGAGCGGATGAACGTGATGGAGCTGAAGCAGAGGCCGATGGAGGGCCTCGTGGAGCTCGCCGAGTCGCTCACGGTCGAAAACGCGGCCGGGCTGCGCAAGCAGGATCTGGTCTTCGAGATCCTGAAGGCCCAGACCGAGAAGAAGGGCAAGATCTACGCGGAGGGCGTGCTCGAGACCCTGCCGGATGGCTTCGGATTCCTGCGCGCCCCGGATCAGAACTACCTCGCCGGGCCCGACGACGTCTACGTGTCGCCGTCGCAGATCCGGCGCTTCTCCCTGCGCACGGGCGATACCGTGCTCGGCCAGATCCGGCCGCCGAAGGAGGGCGAGCGCTACTTCGCGCTGCTCAAGGTCAACTCGATCAACCTCGAGTCACCCGAAGCGGCGCGCCACAAGATCCTCTTCGACAACCTCACGCCGCTCTACCCCGAGGAGAAGTTCAACCTCGAGGCGAAGTCGGGCGGCATCACGACGCGGATCATCGACCTGATCGCGCCGATCGGGAAGGGTCAGCGCGCCCTGATCACCTCGCCGCCGAAGGCGGGCAAGACGATGATCCTCAAGGACATCGCGAACGCGATCGCCGAGAACCACCCCGAAGTCGTGCTGATCGTGCTGCTGATCGACGAGCGGCCCGAGGAAGTCACGGACATGATGCGCAACGTCAAGGCCGAGGTGATCTCGTCGACGTTCGACGAGCCTGCCACGCGCCACGTGCAGGTCGCCGACATGGTGATCGAGAAGGCGCGGCGCATGACGGAGCACAAGCGCGACGTCGTGATCCTGCTCGATTCGATCACGCGGCTCGCGCGCGCCCACAACACCGTGGTCCCGCACTCGGGCAAGATCCTCTCGGGTGGTGTCGACTCGAACGCGCTCCACAAGCCGAAGCGCTTCTTCGGCGCGGCGCGCAACGTGGAGGAGGGCGGAAGCCTCACCATCATCGGGACCGCGCTGATCGACACCGGCTCCCGGATGGACGAGGTGATCTTCGAGGAGTTCAAGGGCACCGGCAACAGCGAGATCGTGCTCGACCGCAAGCTCGCGGATCGGCGCACCTACCCGGCGATCGACATCAATCGATCGGCGACCCGGCGGGAGGAGCTGCTGCTGCCCGAGGCGACGCTCAATCGCATGATCATCCTGCGCAAGGTGCTCGCGCCGCTGAGCCCCGTGGACTCGATGGAGTTCCTGCTCGAGAAGGTCAAGGCGACCGAGTCCAACGAGGAATTCCTCGCGTCGATGAACTCCTGATCGCCGTTCTCTGAGGATTCCGGCGCAGCGAGCGTCTCACCCCGCCATGGGTGCCCACTGGGGCGGCCCGAAGCAGCGCGACCCGGGACGGGTTGCGCGACGCCGCGAAAGCTTTGGCCGCGGGCCAACGCGCAGCTAGTGTTGCGCTGCGGCGCGGCGCTGCGTGTCGGGAAGGGCGATGTCGGATCTTCTGGACAGGGTTGCGATCTTCGAATCGAAGGCCGCGGAGCTCGAGGAAAAGCTCGCCGACCCGCAGGTCGCGAGCTCCCCGGCCGAGTACGCGTCGGTCGCCAAGGAGCTCTCGCGGGTGCGGCCGATCGCCGAGGCGGGTGCTCGCTACCGGCAGCTGCTCGCCGAGATCGAAGGCGCCCGGGCGATGCTCGAAGACGACGACGGCGACGTGCGCGAGCTCGCCGAGACCGAGCTCGCGGACCTCGAAGCGCGGCGGGCCCAGACGGAGGGCGAGCTGCGCCTGCTGCTCGTCCCGAAGGACCCCAACGAGGAGAAGAACGCGATCCTCGAGATCCGCGCGGGAACCGGCGGCGACGAGGCCGCGCTGTTCGCCGCGGACCTGTTCCGCATGTACAGCCGCTACGCGGAGGTGCGCGGCTGGAAGGTCGAGCCGCTCTCGATCTCGCACACCGACGGCGGCGGGATTCGCGAGGCCATCGTCAACGTCGAGGGAACCGAGGCGTTCGGCCGGCTGCGCTACGAGTGCGGCGTGCACCGGGTGCAGCGCGTGCCGAGCACCGAGTCGCAGGGCCGCATCCACACCTCGACGGTGACCGTGGCCGTACTGCCCGAGGCGAAGGAGGTCGACATCGCGATCGATCCGAGCGACCTGCGGATCGACCGCTTCCGCTCGTCGGGGCCCGGCGGGCAGAGCGTCAACACGACGGACTCCGCGGTCCGCATCACGCACCTTCCGACGGGGCTCGTCGTGCAGTGTCAGGACGAGAAGTCCCAGCACAAGAACAAGGCGAAGGCGCTCACGGTGCTGCGCTCGCGGCTCTACGACCTGGAGCGCCAGCGCGAGGCCGACGATCGGGCCGGCGAGCGCCGCGCGCAGGTCGGCAGCGGCGAGCGCTCCGAGAAGATCCGGACCTACAACTACCCGCAGACGCGCGTCACCGACCACCGCGCGGGCCTCACGCTGCACCGGCTCGCGACCATCATGGAAGGCGACCTCGACGAGATCATCGACGCCGTCCACAGCAAGTTTGCCGAGGCGCAGCTCTCGGGAGACGCGGCGTGAGCGCGCTCGATCCCAGGCGCCGCACCTGGACGGTCCTCGAGCTGCTGCGCTGGACGACCGATCACTTCGGCAAGCGCGGGCTGGAAACTCCGCGCCTCGACGCCGAGTGTCTGCTGGCGTTTGCGCTGGGCGCAGATCGGCTGCGGCTCTACCTCGACTTCGACAAGCCCGCGAGCCCCGGCGAGCGCGACGTGTTTCGCGAGCTGGTGCGCAGGCGCGCCGACGAGCGCGTGCCCGTCGCCCAGCTGATCGGTCGCAAGGAGTTCTGGTCGCTGCCGCTGCTCGTGACCGCGGACGTGCTCTCTCCGCGGCCCGACACCGAGACCCTGGTGGCGGCCGCGCTCGAGCTGCTGCCCGAGCACCATGGCGAGGCGCGGGTCCTCGAGATCGGAACCGGCTCGGGCGCGGTGGCGCTGGCGATCGCGAGCGAGCGCCCGCGCGCGCGGATCACCGCGACGGACCTCTCGCCGGCCGCGCTGAAGGTCGCGGAGCGAAACGCCCGACAGCTGGGTTTCGCGGAGCGGATCGAGCTGCTCGAGGGCAGCCTCTTCGCGCCGGTGATCGGCAGGCGCTTCGAGCTCGTGGTCGCGAATCCGCCCTATCTCGCGGCGCCCGCGGACGAGGCCGAGCGCGCGCGGCTCGCGCCGGAGCTCGCCCACGAGCCCGAGGTCGCGCTGTTCGCGGGCCCGGACGGAATGGAGGTGCTGCGCGAGCTGGCGGCCGGAGCGGCGCGCTTTCTCGCGCCGGGTGGCGGATTGGCGCTGGAGCTGGCCCCCGAGCAGGCGCCGATCGTGGCAGACTGGTTGCGCGAGGCCGGCCTGGGAGAAATCGTCACCCACCGGGACCTCGCGGCGCGCCCCCGCGTCGTGTCGGCACGCGGGCCCCGACCCCCCGCAAGCGAGATCGGCTGATGGATCGCATCCGGATTCGCGGCGGCGCGCGGCTCGCGGGAGAGGTGCGCGCCTCGGGATCGAAGAACTCGAGCCTCGCGCTGATGGCCGCGGCGCTGCTGGCCGACGGCGAGGTGGTTCTCCGCAACGTCCCGCGTCTGCGCGACGTCGAGACGATGCTGGAGATCCTGCGCGCGCTGGGCGCCTCGGCGGGTTGGGAGGGCGACGGCCACAGCCTGCGGATCGACCCGACCCGGCTCGCCCACCAGGAGGCGCCCTACGACCTGGTGCGCAAGATGCGCGCCTCGTTCATGGTGCTCGGCCCGCTGCTCGCGCGCTTCGGCAGCGCGCGGGTTTCGGAGCCGGGCGGCTGCGCGATCGGCGTGCGGCCGATCGATCAACACCTCAAGGGGCTCTCGGCGCTCGGCGCGAAGGTGCAGCTCGATCACGGCTACGTGGAGGCCGCGGCCGCCGAGCTCTGCGGCGGGCGGGTCGCGTTCGACGTGACGACCGTCAACGGAACTCAAAACGTCTTGATGGCGGCGACGCTCGCGCGCGGCGAGACGGTGATCGAGAACGCCGCGCGAGAGCCCGAGGTGGTGGAGCTCGCCGCGGTGCTCGGCGCGATGGGCGCCGAGATCGATGGGGCCGGCAGCGACCGCGTGGTCGTGCGCGGCGTGCGATCGCTGTCGGGCACCGAGCACAGGGTCGGCGGCGACCGCATCGAGGCCGGCACCCTGCTCGCGGCCGGGCTCATCACGCGCGGCGACGTGCGCGTGACGGGCGTCGAGCCCCCGCATCTGGAGTCCACGCTCGACAAGCTTCGCGAGGCCGGCGCGGAGATCGAGACGGAAGCCGGGGCCGTGCGGGTCCGGATCGAGGGGCGCCCGCGGCCGCTGCAGGCGGTGACGGCGCCGTTTCCGGGCTTTCCGACCGACATGCAGGCGCAGCTGATGGCCGCCTTGACGGTCGCCGAGGGCTCGAGCATCGTGGTCGAGCGGGTCTTCGAGAATCGCTTCATGCACGTCCCCGAGCTGCTGCGGCTCGGAGCGGACATCGCGCTCTCGGGCCGCTCTGCGCACATCCGCGGGGTGCCGCAGCTGATGGGGGCGCCCGTGATGGCCACGGACCTGCGCGCGTCCGCGGGCCTGATCGTCGCGGCGCTGGCCGCGGAGGGTGACACGGTGGTGAATCGCGTCTATCACATCGACCGGGGCTACGAGCGGATCGAGGAGAAGCTCCGCGCTCTCGGAGCCGACATCACGCGGGAGAAACCAGCATGACGAGCCGTCCCAAGGCCAAGGGAATCGTTCCGGTCCTGCGCAGCGAG
Organism: Myxococcota bacterium; assembly: GCA_041579295.1. GTDB lineage: Bacteria > Myxococcota_A > UBA9160 > UBA9160 > SMWR01 > JACZVU01. The sequence continues at coordinate 5,951 of JBFGGA010000190.1, forward strand.
AGCCCCGACTTCGAGAGGGCTTTCGCGCGCCTGGTCGACCGCCGCCGCGCCGACGCCGACGATGTCGAGAAGGCGGTGCGCAAGATCATCGAACGGGTGCGCGAGGGCGGCGACGCCGAGCTGCTCGCGCTGGTGCGCAAGCTCGATCACGCGAAGATCGCGAACGCCAAGCAGCTCGAGGTCAAAAACGAGGAGCTCGAGGAGGCCGGCGAGGCGATCGACCCCGCGGACCGCGCGGCGCTCGGCAAGTCCGCGATGCGGGTGCGGGAATTCCACCGCAAGCGCATCCCGTCGAGCTGGGAGGTCCGGGAGGAGGGGGGCGGCACCTTCGGGCACCGCGTGCGGCCGCTCGAGCGGGTCGGGATCTACGTACCCGGGGGCCAGGCCGTCTATCCCTCGAGCGTGATCATGAACGCGATCCCGGCCTCGGTCGTCGAGGTGCCCGAGATCATCATGGCGACGCCCGCGCAGCCCGACGGCTCGGTGCGGCCCGAGGTGCTGATGGCCGCCAAGGTCGCGGGGGTCCACCGCATCTTCAAGATGGGGGGCGCCCAGGCGATCGCCGCGCTGGCCTACGGGACCGAGACCGTTCCGCGCGTCGACAAGATCGTCGGTCCCGGCAACGTCTA
>JBFGGA010000191.1:0-6529 GCA_041579295.1 Myxococcota bacterium
GATCGCCGTCACCCCGCGCGAGCGCGGCTCCGCGTGCAGGTGAAACAGCACGTCGATCGCCTTGTCGACCGTGCTCTGCGCTTCCATCGCCGCCCCCCGCGCGCGCCCCGCGCGATCCCGAGGCCGTTGGCACTCGAAGAGATGTTCCATTTATAGGAACGTGATTTCTATTATTGGAACCGATGCTATCACGCGGCCGCGCGCGCGCAAAGCCCCGCGACCGCGCCGATCAGGCGTCGAGCAGCGCGAGAACGCCCGTGTAGCTCAGCAGCTCGAGGCGCTCGCCGCGGGAATCCGCGAGCGGCCCGAGTTCGTGGGAGCCGAACATCCCCGCGATCGGCGCGGGCGCGAGCGCGTTCTCGAGGTACGCGGCCTCGAGCCCCGGGACGCCGAAGAACGCCGAGCCGCGCGCGCAGCAGTCGAAGTAGAGCCCGCACGCGGCGGGCTCGCCGGCCAGCTCCTCGAGCATGCGCTTGAGGTCTTCCCGCGCGAATTCGGGCTCCCGAAGCGCCAGCGCGAGCGCGTCGCCGCGCTCGACGGCCTCCGGCAGCGCGAACGCGCGGTGCTCGGGCGCGAAGCCGACCACGGCGCGGACCCGGTAGCGGCCCGGGAGCAGCTCGGCACTCCCGTCGCTCGGCAGCGCCACGAGCACGAAGGCGGCCGCGCGGTGCAGGTCTTCGGCCAGCGGCCCGAGCGCGGCCTCGCGGTAGACGTCGAGCGCGGGCCGGCCGTCGAGCTCGAGAACCCAGTTGCCTCGGGCCCGGGTGACGGTCAGCAGGCCGGTGGTCGGGCGGCACCCCTGCGTGACGCCGACCCGGATCCCGCGGCCGCGCAGCACGACGCCCGCGACGGCCTCCGTCTCGAGCCTGCGGCCGAGCCACTGCGCGGGCGAATTCGAGCACGGATCGGCCGCGCCCGCCCCCACCACGCGAGCGGGGCGCAGCGCGGCGTCGAGGCCGCGCACCAGCGCGGCCGCGTTCAGCCGCGGGTCCGGGAGCACCACCGCGAGGTCGCCGCGCCGGGGCCCACCCGGAATGCGCGCGGCGATCTCGGCGCCGATCCGGCCCTCCTCGCCCCGGGCATCCGGGATCAAGAAGGGCTCCGCGTCGATGCCCGTGAGCGCCAGGACGCTCAGCGACGCGGGGCTCTCGCACTCGATCCCCGCGCCGAGCACGCCGTGCGCCGAGGCGCCGACGACCGCGGACGTCCCGAGCGCGTCGACGGCCGCCGCGAGCAGGGGCTCGAGGCCGTCGGGGAAGCCCGGCGTGGCAAAGAGCAGCGCGAGGTCGGCGCCTCCCGCGCCCGCCAGGGCGGTCGCGGCGGCCCGCTCGACGTCCGCGGGGCCCTCGAGCTCCACGGCAATCCCCACTCCCGCCCGGATCATCCCGCCTAGCGTACCGGAAGCCCGAGCCTCGTCTTTCCCCCCCGTCCCGGCTCGGCTAGGATGGCCGCACCGCGTCGCTCGAATCCCTCCTCGCGTCGTGAACCCTCCAAGCCGACTCCCGATTTCGCGTGTCGTCTTCGGGAACCGAAAATTTGATGACACCGGCAAAGAGGCCGCAGGTGGCGGATTTCCAGCTGATAGAGACGCGAGAGGACCTCGACAGCCTCGCGCAGGAGCTGCTCGGCGAGAAGCTGCTCGCGTTCGACACCGAGGCCGACAGCTTCTACCACTACTTCGACAAGACGTGTCTCGTCCAGGTGGCCACGCGCCGCCAGATCTACCTGATCGATCCGCTCGCGTTCGGCGGACCGAAGGAGCTCTCGCCCCTCGCGCCGATCTTCGCCTCGCCGGACATCCGCAAGATCTTTCACGCCGCCGAGTACGACCTCTTCGTCCTCAAGCGCGACTGCGGGTTCGAATTCCGCAACCTCTTCGACACGATGATCAGCGCGCAGATCCTCGGCTATCCGTCGGTCGGGCTCGCGGGTCTCGCGGAGCGGCACTTCGGCGTCAAGCTGCCCAAGGAGCAGCAGCGCTCCGATTGGTCGGCGCGGCCGCTCTCGGCCAAGCAGCTCAGTTACGCGGCTTCCGACGTGCTCTATCTGATCGAGCTGAGCGACCGGCTGAAGAAGGAGCTCCAGCAGGCCAAACGCCGCAGCTGGGCGCAGGAGGAATTCGAGGCGCTCTGCAACCGCCAGTGGCCCGAGCGGGAATTCGACAAGCTCGGCTACCTGCGCATCAAGGGTGCGCGGAAGCTGTCGCCGAAGAGCCTCGCGATCCTCCGCGAGCTCTACCTCTTCCGGGACAAGCGCGCTCGCGAGCTCGACCGCCCGGCCTTCAAGGTGCTCGGCAATCGCACGCTGCTCGAGATCGCCGAGCGCCAGCCCCGCAAGCAGGCCGATCTCGGGGACATCAAGGGCATCACCGAGCTGATCCAGCGGCGCATGGGGCGGGATTTGATGGCCGCGGTCCGCAAGAGCAGGACGGCCCAGCACGGCCCGATCCCGAAGCTCGCGAACAACGGACGCAGGAGACTCGATCGACAGGGCGAGCGCCGCCTGACGGGCCTCAAGTCGTGGCGCGCCGAGAAGGCGAAGGAGCTGAAGATCGATCCCGGCGTCTTGTGTCCGAACGCAGCGCTCGAGGCGATCGCCTGGCAGGACCCGAAGTCGAAAGCCGAGCTCCAGCAGATCCCCGAACTGAAGCGCTGGTTCGTTCGGGATTTCGGAGCCGAAGTCGCCAAGCTCAATCGGGAGGCCGCGTCCTCGCGCAAGGAGTCGTGAGCCGAAGCCGAGCGATCCGCCCGATCGACCCGCCGCGAATCGGAATGCCTCCCCGCGCGTTTCGAGCTCAGCCACTCCGCAACCGCGGCGGACTCGTCGCGGCCCCGGTCGCGCTCGCGCTGCTGGCGCTCGTCGGATGCCTCCATCCGGAGAGCGGGGATTCGAAGTCCCGGGTGTACGCCTACCCGACACCGAACGCCGTGGAGCGGTACTGCGCGTGGTACGCAGACGCGCGAGACGCGGTGCTGTACTTCGGAACGGCCGCGTTCTGGTCCGCGATGCGCACCCACGACAACGACCCGATGGCGGATCTGCGCGCGGAGGGGCCGGTCGCGATCGGGCGCTTCGACCTGCGCCGCGAGCGGAAGCTCGAGCCGCTCGAGCTGGGCAGCCCGGGCGATCGATCCGGAGTCTGGGACGTGCTCGCGCACCCGAATGGTCGGATCTACTTCACGACCTTCTGGGAGCCCGCCGGGTACGCGGAAGTCGCGAGCGGCCGCGTGGTCCGCCTGCCCGAGTTGGGAATCGGCCTCAACGAGCTCGCGCTCGGACCGGACGGCGGCGTGCTCGCCTCGCGCTACGCCGATGCCTTCGAGCGCGAGCGCAGCGGCGCCGTCGTGCTCTTCGATCCCGACGGAGCGCTGCTGGACGAATTTCCGCTGCTCGCGCCCGACGGATACCGCGTCGCGCCGAAGACGGTCGCGTTCGATCCGCTGCGGCGCGAGATCTGGGTCACGACCGACGGGCTTCCGATCGACCCCGGCGATCCGCCCCGCCACGACGTCTACGTGTTGAGCGAGCGCGGGGACGAGCTGCTGCGCATCGCCGAACCGGAGGTCCAGTTCGTGGCCTTCGCCGGGGACGGAACGGGCTACCGGGCGGAGCTCTTGGGAAACGAGCTGTGGCTGCAGATCGACGCGCCCGGCGGCGGACGGGCGGACGGCGGGCGGATCCGGCTGGACCGCGCGTTCGCCGCGGCATTCGACTTCGTCCAGGACATCGAGCTGAGCGCGGACGGCCGGCCGGTCGTCTCGCGCTGGAGCGGCTGGGTCCACGTCGTCCAGTCATGGACCGAGGTCCGCTCCACGCGCTTTCCGCGGCTCGCCGAAGACGGCCTCTACTACAGCGCGGTCGCGCAGGGCGATCGGGTCTGCGCCACCTACTGCGCGGACGTGACCGTCGTCTGCCGCGACATTCCGGAGAGGGCCGATCGCAGCGGCGAATAGGCCCACTGCCGTACGCCGCGACCCGCCCGGAAATGCGGGTTAAGATGGGTGCGTGTTCGAAGAGCGACGCAGGCGAGTGCGCGACGCGATGGGCCCCGACGCGGTCGCGATCTTCCAGGGCGCCGGCCGGGCCGTGCGCTCCCGCGACACCGAGTATCCGTTCCGCCAGGACAGCGACTTCTGGTACCTGACCGGCTTCGACCACCCGAACGCGATCGCGCTGTTGAGGACCGACGGCGGGCCTGAGTACACCCTCTACGTCGAGCCCCGCGATCGCGAAATGGAGATCTGGACGGGCCATCGACCGGGCGTCGAGGGCGCGCGCGAATCCTACGGCGCCGACGAAGCCTATCCCGAGAAGGAGTTCCTCAACCAGCTGCCGGAGCTGATCCGGCGCGCCAAGCGGATCCATCACGTGCTCGGCCGCAGCCCGGAGATCGATCGCGTCATCACGAGCACGCTGGAGGGGATGCGTCTGCGCTCGCGCAAGGTGGAGGCGCCCGCGGACGCGATCGTCGACCCCCGCTCCATCGTTCACGAGATGCGCGTGTTCAAGGAGCCGGCCGAGCTCGAGATCATGCGCCGCGCCGCCGCGATCAGCCGCGAAGCGCACGAAGCGGGCGCCAAGCTCGCGAGGAGCGGCACCTACGAGTACGAGCTCGAGGCGATCATCGAGTACACCTTTCGCCGCCTCGGGGCGGGAGGCGCCGCCTACTCGACGATCGTCGGTGGTGGAAAGAACGCGACGGTTCTTCACTACGTGACCAACAGCGACAAGCTGCAGGACGACGAGATGGTGCTGATCGACGCGGGCTGCGAGCTGGAGGGATACGCCTCCGACGTGACGCGCACCTATCCGGTCGGCGGGCGCTTTCCCGCCGCGGGCCGCGCGATCTACGACGTGGTGCTGGCCGCGCAGCAGGCGGGAATCGAGCAATGCGCGCCCGGCAAGACCCTCGCCGACGTGCACGCTGCCTCGGTGCGCGCCATCGTGGAGGCCCTCGTCGATCTCAAGCTCCTGACGGGCGGCGTGGACGACCTGATCGAGCGGGAGGCCTATCGACGCTTCTACATGCACAAGACGAGCCACTGGCTCGGTCTGGACGTGCACGACGTCGGCAACTACGGTTCCGGCGGCCATCACCGAAGCCTCGAGCCCGGCATGGTCTTCACCGTCGAGCCCGGAGTCTACGTGGCCGCCGACGACGAGGAAGCGGTCGCGGAGTTCCGAGGCATCGGCGTCCGCATCGAAGACGACATCGCGATCACCGAAGGCGGTTGCGAGAACCTGACGGAAGCCATCGCGAAAGACCCCGAAGACGTGGAGGCGCTCGTCGCGGATCGCTGAGCCCGAGGCGAGCAACCGAAACCGCGGAACCCGACCCGGAGGAGGGAGCGGCATGGCCGACATCGAGTCGCTGTTAAAGGAAAAGCGCACCTTCAAACCGAGCCCCGAGTTCAGGAAGAGCGCCAACTGGAACAAGCGGACCGTCGACGAGCTGCGAAAGCTCGGGGCGAAGAGCCCCGAGCGTTTCTGGGCAAAGATGGCGAGGGAGAACGTCAGCTGGTTCGCCCCCTGGAAGAAGGTGCTGCAGTGGAAGCCGCCGGTCGCCAAGTGGTTCGTCGGCGGCAAGTTGAACGTCTCCTACAACTGCCTCGACCGCCACCTCGAGGGCGCGAACGCGTGGCGGCGCAACAAGGCCGCGATCATCTGGGAGGGAGAGCCCGGCGACACGCGCGTGTTGACCTTCGGCGCGTTGCACCGCGAGGTGTGCCGGTTTGCGAACGCGCTCAAGGGGCTGGGCGTGAAGAAGGGCGATCGGGTCGCGCTCTACATGCCGATGATCCCGGAGCTCGCCATCGCGACCCTCGCCTGCACGCGCATCGGTGCGATCCACAGCGTGGTGTTCGGCGGCTTCTCGGCGGAGGCGCTGCGCGACCGCATCGAAGACGCGGGCGCGCACGTCGTCGTCACCGCCGACGGCGGCTATCGGAAGGGTGCGGCGCACGCGCTGAAGCCGGCCGTCGACGAGGCCGTCGCGAACCTCGACGTCGTGAAGCACGTCGTGGTCGTGCGCAGAACGGGCGAAAAGGTCGCCTGGCAGTCGGGGCGGGACCACTGGTGGCACGATCTCATGAAGGCGGCGAGCTCGAAGTGCGCGCCCGCGAAGCTCGACGCGGAGCACCCGCTGTTCATCCTGTACACCAGCGGAACGACCGGCAAGCCCAAGGGAATCCTGCACACGACGGGCGGCTACCTCACCCACGTCACGACCACCGCGAAGGCGCTCTTCGACCTGAACGAGACCGACACCTACTGGTGCACGGCCGACATCGGCTGGATCACCGGACACTCGTACGTGATCTACGGGATCCTCGCCAACGGCGTGACGACCTTGATGTACGAGGGCGTCCCGACCCACCCGGGCCCGGATCGCTTCTGGAGCATCATCGAGCGGCACGAGGTGAGCGTCTTCTACACCGCGCCGACCGCGATCCGGACCTTCATCCGCCTGGGCGACGAGCATCCGAAGAGCCACGACCTCTCGTCGCTGCGCCTGCTCGGCACGGTCGGC
>JBFGGA010000192.1:0-6506 GCA_041579295.1 Myxococcota bacterium
ACCTGAGCATGATCATGGACGGGCAGACGGCCTGGGAGCATCCGCTGACGCCGGCGCCGATCTACGCCGACGTCGCGCGTTTCCTCGGTCGGGCCCGCGCCATCTATTCTCCAACGTTCGTGGTGGGCGGACCCGGGGCGTGGAACGAGGAGTACTTCTACCAGCAGGACGAGGTCTGGAAGGACGAGAAGCTGCGCCGCTTCGTGCCGTGGCGTCAGCTCGTCCCGCACGCGCGCCGCCGGATCCTGCGGCCGCTCAGCGACTACAGCTTTCCGCTGATCGCGCAGGGGCTCGCGGACATCATCGCGGAGGGGGGCTACGGGGCGATCGGCTCGCACGGGCAGCAGCACGGCATCGCGGCGCACTGGGAGATCTGGATGGCGGCTTCCGCGCTCGGACCGCTGGGCGCGCTCGAGCTCGCGAGCGTCCACGGGGCGTACTTCCTCGGCGCGTCGCAGGACCTGGGATCGCTCGAGGTCGGCAAGCTCGCCGACCTGGTGGTGCTGAACGCCGACCCGCTCGCGGACATCCGCGCGACGACCGACATCGCGTGGGTGATGAAGGGAGGCGTGCTCTACGACGCCGACACGCTCGACGAGGTCTGGCCCCGGCAGCGGCGCTACGGCGACTACCCGTGGGTCGACTCGGAGATCTTCCGCTCGGACGACCGGCCCAGCGATTACTGGGATCGCGTGGAGTGACCGAAGTCGCCCGGAGCCGCCGCGCTCGCGAGCGATGGCGGCGGAGCCGCGGCCGCTCCGGCGAGCGCAGCGATCGCGATCAGTCGACCACGACGAGATCCTTCGGAAACTGGTGCATCCAGCGGATCTCGCTGTCGGTCACCTCGAAGGTGTCGATCAGCTCGCGGATCCCCTTCGCGCCCGGCAGGTAGAAGTTGAACTCGTGGTTGCCCACGAAGCCCACTTCGAGCGTGTCGTCGGGCCTCGCGGAGCGGTGGTCGTAGACGAAGTTGCCCACCCAGCACGGCGGGAAGCCGATCCCGAGCTCGTAGCCGCCGAACCACCAGACGTCGTGCCAGATGCCCTCGGCTTCCGCAACCGCTCGCCCGGCGTCGAGGAACTCGAGCACCCGCACGCCGGGTCGCATGGCCTTGAAGGTCGCGTCGAAGACGCGGTTGGTCCGATCCACCTGCGCGCGCACCTCCGGGTCGGGCTCGCCGATCGAGAAGCAGCGCGCGAGGTTGGAGTGGTAGCGCCGCACCACGGCCGAGAGATCCAGGTTGACGATGTCGCCGTGCGCGAGCTTGCGCTGCGACGCGTGCCCGTGCAGCGCGTGGCTCTTGGGCCCCGAGCCCATCATCTTCTGGATCGCCGAGTGCTCGCCTCCGGCCTTCGCCATCGCGTAGTCGGCCTCGGCCCAGACCTCGATCTCCGAGACCCCCGGACGCATCGCCCGGTAGGCGGCCTCGATGCCGATGTCGGCGATCCTCGCGGCCTCGCGGATGTAGGCGAGCTCTTGCGGAGATTTGATCCGGCGTACCTCGTTCACCACGTCCGAGCCGTCGACGATCGCCCGCACACCCTCGCGCTCGAGCTCCGCCTGGAAGAACTCGCTGTAGCCCCGGCTCGGGCGATAGCTCCAGAACTCGAGCGCGACGTTGCCGCCGAGCCATCCCTCGGCCTTGAGCTGCTTCGCGATGGCCCGCCCCGGAAACACCTCGCCGACGGGGAGCACCGCGCTGCGCGGGTCGTCGGCGGTGACCGCCTCGCTTGCATCCTGCTCGTGCCAGGTGGAGAGCGCGAGGATCGTGGGTCGAAGGTCGCGCGTAATCGAGGTGATCCGGCTGAGGATCATCTCGTCGATGTCTTCGAAGTAGATGAAATCGCCCGCATCGACGTTCACCGCGATGCAGCTGGCCGGGTACCAGTTCTTCGGGCGCCCGTCCTGGTACCAAGCGCACTGGTAGCCGCTCAGATAGTACAGGTTGGCGGGATCGGAGACGATCAGCGTGTCGATCCGGCGGCGCGCCATCTCCTCCCTCACGCGCCGCAGTCGATCGGCGAACTCCTGCTCGCCGAACGGCGCGTCCTTCTCGCCGTAGACGGTTTCGAGCGCGTGCTGCGCATTCGATCTCGACTCCGAGCCTCGCGAGCCCATCCCGATCCTCCCTCTTCTTCGAGCGCCCGACGCGGGGCCTCGCAAAGGCTGACACAGCCCACGCGCGCCGGCCAACCGCTCGAGACGACGACCGCGTCCGGCGATCGCATCGAAGCCGTCCCGCGATCCGGATTTGCTTTTCCCCGCCGGCCAGTCTAAGAGGATCGCGATGCCCATGCGCGCCCGCCCCGCGATTCCAATCGACAGCAAGCGCGCGCTCGCCGCGCTCTGCGCGAGCAACACGCTCGGCGTGCTGGTGCTGTACGTGATCCCGTTCATCGTCGGCGCGACCGCCGATGGCTTCGACGCGCGCGAGGGCACCGCGGGGATCGTCTCGTCGTGGGAGCTCGGCGTGATGGCCGCGGTCTCGATGCTGCTGGCCGCGCGCTACGAGGCGCTCGACAAGCGCCGCTGGTCGTTCGCGGGCGCGCTCGCGTTCATCGGCGGCTATTGGCTCTCGCTCTGGAGCCTGGAGGCGGGACAGTGGTACGGCTTTCTCGCCGCCCGCGCCGCGGTCGGCGCGGGAGAAGGCATCCTGTTCGCGATCTCGAGCGGGCTGGCCGCGCAGACCGCCAGGCCGGATCGGACGTTCGCGTGGTTTACGGGCACCCACATCGTCGTCTCGATCCTGTGTTTCTGGATCCTGCCGATCGCGAGCGAGCCGCTCGGGCCCGCGGGATCGCTCGTCACGATGGCGGGCGTGGGGATGCTCGCGGCGCCGTTGATCGCCTGGACGCCGGCCCCTTCGGCCCAGCACGCGCGCGATCCCGCGGAAGCGTCCGCGCCCGGCTCGCCTCCGGCCCGGGAGCGACTCGGCGCGACGGCGACGCTGCTGCTGCTCAGCGTGGGCAGCTTGAACCTCGGCCTGAACATCCTGTTTCCGTTCACGGAGCGCATCGGCCTCGCGATCGGCTTCACGCTCCCCGAGATCGGCCAGATCCTCACGCTGGGAGCCGTGGTTTCGGTCCTCGGACCGATCGCGGCGGGCGCGTTCGCAGCGAGTGGCGGCCGGACGATCACGATCGGCCTCGGAGCGGCCTCGCAGACCGCGGCCGCGCTGATCTTCGTCTACTGCGCGTCGCACGCGATCTGGGCGGGCGCCTACGTGGTCTCGAGCGCGGCGCTGATGTACTTCATGCCGCTGCTCTACGGCCTGGTGGCGTATTACGATCGCTCGGGCCGGATCAACGCGGCGGCCGCGTCGGTGACGGCGTGGATGTCGGCCGCGGGCCCGCTGCTCTCCGGCCTCGTGCTCAACGCGGGGGGCGGTTACCGGCTGGTCGGCTGGCTCGCGGCGCTCTCCTATGCGGCGATCTTCGCGTTCGCGTGTCGCCCCTCCTGGGCCGCGGAAGAGGGGCTGCGTGCGCAATCGTCATCGAGAGCGGCGACTCCGAGCGCTGGCGTCGGCTGACCTCAGGATTCCGATACCACCTGGAAGTTCGCCAGCGTGCAATCCGCCGCGTAACGGATCTGCGTACCATCGGCCATCGCCTGCCGCAGACCCTCGACGGCCTCCCGCGTGATGCGTTCCCCGGGTGCGAGCACGGGAATGCCGGGGGGATACGGAGCGACGACCTCGGCCGACACCCGGCCGATCGCCTCCTCGGCCGGCACGCTGTGGTGTGCGGCGAAGAACGCGTCGCGCGGCGAGATCACCACGTGCGGCTCGACGGTCCAGGAGATCGACGGCAGCACCGGCCGCGGCGTCGAGCGCTCGCGCTCGATCGCCTCGGCGACCCCGTCCGCGACGCGGTCGACCGCCGCGAGATCGTCGTTCATCGAGATGATCGGCACCACCGTGTCGCGGTCGGCGAGCTCGACCGGCATGCCGCGAGCCACCAGGTGGTCTTCGATCGCGAGCCCCGTCGCACCGCTCCCGGAGACGTTCATCGCGAGCTTCGCGCGATCGAGGATCACCGTCGGCTCCACGACGTCGTCGAGCAGCACCAGACCGGGAATCGCTCTCAATCGATCGCGCGTGTGGTCCACGATCTGGATCAGGTTTCCGAGCAGCCGCTCACCGTCGCGCTCGAGCAGCGCGCGCGCCGCGTCGGCGCTCGCCGCGATGGTGCCGGACGGGCTCGTCGTCGCGGTCGCCTCGTAGGCGCGCTCGAGCCGGTCGCGGTCGATCCGCTCGGTCTGCGCGAGGATCAGCGCCGACTGCGTGTAGGCGGGCAGCGTCTTGTGCGCGCTGGTCACCATCGCGTCCGCACCCGCTTGCAGCGCGTGCTTCGGAAGCTCCGGGTGGAAGCCGAAGTACGCGCCCCAGGCCTGATCGACGACGAGCGGAATGCCGCGCGCGTGGGCGACCCGTGCGTGCGCGGCGATGTCCGAGAGCGTGCCGACGTAGGTCGGCTCGACGAGGAACGCCGCCCTCGCGCCCGGGTGCTCGGCCAGGGCCCGCTCGAGGCGCTCGACCGGCACGCGGGTCGGCAGTCCGGTCGTCGGATCGACCTCCGGGCTGACCCACACCGGGGTCACGCCCGCCAGCACCATGCCCAGCAGCAGCGAGCGGTGCAGCGTGCGGGTGACGATCACTTCGTCGCCCGGACGACAGATCGCGAGCACGAGCGTCTGGTTGCCATGCGAGGAGCCGCCCACCGAGATGCGCCCCCAATCGGCGCCCCAGACCCGGGCGAGTTCGCGGTCGGCGCGCGCCATCGCGCGGTTGCGCTGGCGAATGGTGTCGACGCCCCCGTAGAGCGGAACGTCGCCGTCGACGACCGCGCCCACGAGGTCGAGCCGCTGCTTGTGGCCCGGCGTCCCGAACGACGCGATGTCGGAGGCGCGAAACTCGAGCCAGCCGTCGAGCAGGGGCGCGTCCTTGCGCAGATCTCGGGGGTCGTCCGGGGCCGCCACGGACGGGACGCTAGCGGCCGCGTGGAGATCGCGCCGCTCTCACCGCCCGCGCTGCCGATCGCGGGCGCGGCTCGGGTCGGCGAGCCGCCGCGCCTTCGGCCGAGCGGGCGCGGGCATCGCCGGGGAGATCCGTCTATCCTGCGCAGCGCACGAGCGAATCCACCCACGGGAACTGCAGATGAGCGATACATCCGAGGCAACCGAGTTCAACCACTTCAAGGGGACCCCCGGCTACATCGCGTCCGAGGCGCTGATGGAGGCCGTCAACTGCGCGATCGCGCTCGAGCGCCCGCTGCTCATCAAGGGCGAGCCCGGCACGGGCAAGACCCTGCTCGCGACCCACACCGCGGAAGCGCTGGACATGCCGATGGAATCCTGGCACGTCAAGTCGACCTCCAAGGCCGCCGAGGGCCTCTACGTCTACGACACGATTCAGCGCCTGAACGACGCGCGCTTCGGCGAAGGCGACGTCGGAGACATCCGCTCCTACATCAAGCTCGGCCCGCTCGGGCGCACCTTCAAGGCCGAAGAGCGCCACGTCCTGCTGATCGACGAGATCGACAAGGCCGACCTCGAGTTTCCCAACGACCTGCTCCTCGAGCTCGATCAGATGCGGTTCACCATCATGGAGACGGGTGAAGAGATCGTCGCCAGGCAGCGGCCGGTGGTGATGATCACCTCCAACAACGAAAAGGAGCTGCCGGACGCGTTCTTGCGCCGCTGCATCTTCCACTTCATCGATTTTCCCGACGTCGAGCTGATGAAGCAGATCGTCGACGTCCACCATCCCAACCTGGACAGCACGCTGCTCGATCAGGTGTTGATCAAGTTCTACTGGCTGCGCGGACAGAACGAGCTGCGCAAGAAGCCCTCGACGTCCGAGCTCATCGACTGGATCGCGGCGCTGCTGCGATCCGGCGTGAGCCGATCCCAGCTCGAGGCCCACATCCCGTTCCTCGGGTCGTTGCTGAAGAACGAGCAGGACACGGAATCCCTGCTCGAGTACACGAGCAAGGGCGGCCGCCCGCCGAGCCGGTGGGAAGACCTCGGGCCGAAGTTCAACCAGTGATTCCGAAGGCGCTGCCGTGGCGGGGGGCGGACCGAATGCCGATGCCCGTTTGCCGAGCCGATGGGAAGGACGCGTGTTCCTCGAGTTCTTCTACGCGCTGAGGGCCGAGGGGGTTCCCGTCGCCATCCAGGAATGGATGATGCTGATGAAGGCGCTGGCGATGGGCCAGCACTCGTCGAGCCTGAGCTCGTTCTACAATCTGTCGCGCGCCTGCCTGGTGAAGAGCGAAGCCTACTTCGACAGCTTCGACCGCGTGTTTGCGCGCGTCTTCCACGGCGTGGAGGGCGAGCTCTCGGTCAGCGAAGAGCTCATGCGCTGGCTCGAGAATCCGGCCAATTTCGCAGAGCTCAGCGAGGAGGAGCGCGCGGCGCTCGAGCGGCTCACGAGCGACGAGTTGATGCGCCGCTATCTCGAGATCCTCGAGCAGCAGACCGAGCGGCACGACGGGGGCGGCAAGTGG
>JBFGGA010000193.1:0-6504 GCA_041579295.1 Myxococcota bacterium
CTCGAAAGCGACCTGCGCCGAGCGCTCCGCGGGCGGAGGCACGACCCCCGGGTGCATCAGCGGATCGTCTTGCGCGTGGAGCACGAGCGTGGGGGTCTCGATGCGGCCCACGAAGCGGCGGCTGCTGCAGCGCTCGTAGTAGTCGCGGGCGTCTGCGAAGCCGTGCAGCGGCGCGGTCACCGCGTCGTCGAATTGTCGCAGGCTGCGCAGCTCGCGGAGGTCCGCGCGCGAGAGGGGGAGCGCGAACGAGCCGTTGGCCAGCTTGGCGCGCACGGCCTGCTTGAGCTTGCGCAGCAGGTACCACTGGTAGACGCGTGAGAGGCCCGAGTCCATCGCATCCGCGGCGACGGCGAGCTCGAACGGAATCGACACCGCGACGGCCGCGCGCAGCGGGTTGTCGGCTCCGGATTCGCCGAGCCACTTGAGCAGCACGTTGCCGCCGAGCGAGTAGGCGACCGCCGCGAGCGGCGTTTCGGGCTCGCGGCGGCGCAGCTCGCGCGCGAAGAAGTTGACGTCCGAGGTCTCGCCCGAGTGGTAGGAGCGGGCCCGTCGGTTGGGCTCGCCCGAGCAGCCGCGAAAGTGCATGAGCGCGCCCCGCCAGCCGCGGGCCTCGATCTCGCGCAGCAGGCCCCGCGCGTAGCTCGACTCGGCCGAGCCCTGCAGGCCGTGCAACACGATCACGATCGGCCCTTCGCCGCCCACCCAGGCGACGTCGACGAAGTCGCCGTCCGGCAGCTCGAGGCGCTCGCGGCGGAGGTCCAAATGGATCCGCCTGCGGCAAATGGCCGGCCAGACCGTCTGGAGGTGGCGGTTGCGCAGCCACCACGCGGGCGCAAAGCCATTTTCGACGCTGCGATCGCTCACGCGCGACCCCGACCGATCTCGCGATCCACCCCACCTCCTGTCTCGCGGCGCGCCGCGGACACGCGCGCGAAGCGCTCGCAGCGGCGCGCAGCCGCCTCGACGCGCGCGCGAAGCGAGCCGGCCCGGCTATCTTCGCCGTCCGGATCGCGCGTCTCGACGCCAGCAGCCCGTCGGCACGCGCCGAGGAGCGGATGCCCGAGCAAGCGAGGCGGCCGATTCTATCCATTCCGCTGCGCTCGCGCGCCGACGCGATCGGAAAGCGCGGAAATCGCGCGCGCAGCGGGCTCCTCTGGCTCGCCGCGCTGTGGGCCCCGCTCGCGCTGCGCGCGGCGCTGCTCGTCGAGCAATCCCTCGCCCCGGGCGCCGGCGATCTGCGCGGCGCGTGCTCGGACGCGAGCGTCGCGCTCGGCGTCGCGTTCGCGATCGGCGCGCTCGCGCGCTGGCGGCGCTGGGCGGGGGTGGGGCTGCTGCTCGTCTGGCTGCTGCTCTGCTACGGCAACTACGAGCACGTGCGCGCGAACGGCGCGAACCTCGCGTTGCGCTACGCCGGCTATCTCGTCGACCCGACCTTCCTGCTCGGCTCGGCGCTCGCGGTGACCCGGCCGTGGTTGCTCGTCGGCGCGTGGACGCCCGCGCTCGCCATCGGCTGGGCGGCGCTGCGCGCGGGTTCGCGCGCGCGCCTGCTGCCCCTCGCGCTGGGCTGCGCGCTCACGGCCGCGGCGTTCGCATTCTGGCGCGCCTCGCCCGGGACGCTCGACTGGCGGCAGAGCAGCTTCGCGGCGCAGAACGCGTCGCGACTCGTCCGCGCCGTCGCCGCGCGCGATGCGTTGGCGCCGCCCGCGGATCCGAGCGCAGCGCCGGGACCCGAGCGCGCGCCGTCGTCGGCGCTCGACGCGGCCGCGCCGGACCTCGCGGGCGAGCCCGTCGTCGCGTTCGGCAGTCCGGGAACGAACGTGCTGCTCGTGATGCTCGAAGGCGTTTCGGGCGCCTACGTCGAGTCGATCGCAGAGGCCAACGACCGCCGCCCGATCGGGATTCGGATGCCCGAGCTCGACCGCATCGCGCGCAATCACGTGTTCTTTACGAGCTTCATCGCGCAGCAGCGCCAGACCAACCGCGGCGAGTACGCGCTGCTCTGCGGTGAGCTGCCGAGACTGCTCGCCGCCGAGGCCAAGATGGCGGAGCTGGCCTCGCGCCCCGACGCCGCGCGCGGCCGGCGCTGCCTTCCCGCGGCGCTCGCAGAGGCGGGCTACGCGACCGTCTACCTGCAGGCGGCGCCGATGACCTTCATGCTGAAGGACAAGTTCATGCCGACGATCGGCTTCGCGCAGTCGATCGGCGACGAGTACTTCGAGGCCGCCTACTCGCGCAACAAGTGGGGCGTCGACGATCGAACCTTCCTGCAGCAGAGCCTTCGCAAGATCGAGGAGCTGCGCGGCGCGGGGCGCCCGTGGTTTCTCACGCTGCTCACCGCGGGCACCCATCATCCGCTCAACATCCCCAGAGAGGTCGCGCGGGGCGCCCGGACGGACCGCAGGCGCCTCGCGTTCGGGCATCTCGATCGCGCGGCCGGCGAGTTCGTCGCCGAGCTCGAAGCGCGGGGCGTGCTCGACGACACGCTCGTGCTGCTGACGTCCGACGAGTCGCAGGGCTGGTACGGCGGCGTGAGCGCCGGGGAGATCCGGCTCACCCAGAACTGGGGCTTCCTGATCGCGATGCTGCCCGGGGGCGCGAAGCTGCGCGTCGACGCCCCGTTCGCGCAGCTCGACATCCCGCCGTCGATCCTGGACTGGCTCGGCCTCGCGGACCTCGCGCACGGCTTCTCGGGGCGCAGCGTGTTTCGGCGCTACGCGAGGCCGCGCGCGCTCGGGTTCGCGAACACCTACGCGGAGTCGCTGGGCGGCGTGCGGGAAGACGGCCTGATGGTGCTCTGCGTCGAGGAGATGAAGCGCTGCGTGCGCGCGTCCACCGACGACCAGCGCCTGTTCAAGGCGGGCGTCGAGTTTGCGCGCGACGTCTCGGCGGACGACCTCGCCTTCCTCCGCGCGCTCGCCGACGCGAGCATGCCCATCTCGGATCGGGGGCCGCGCCACGAGGGCGACCCCGCGTCGCATCGCGGGCGCGAGCTGCGCTTGAGCGAGGTCTCGAGCTTCGAGATTCGCGACGACGTCGAGGATCTGCAGTGGGTGTTCGGCGGGCAGTACCTCTCCGTCCCGGCGAACTCCCGCATCGACGTGGACCTCGAAGTCGAGGTCGCCGGCGAAGACGGTCGCGTGGAGGTGGAGCACGCCCTGAAGGCGCCCGGGACGAACTTCTTCATCAAGCGCATCACCGGCATGCGACCGGGCGACCGCTTCCACTTCCGCTACAGCTATGCGACGGCCGAGCCCCTGGACGAGCTCGGCAACTACCTGATCGTGACGCGCCTCGCGGGGAGCGGGCTGCGCCTGGAGCTGCCGAGCGCGCGCATGCGGATCCAGCCTGCCTCCGAGATCCCGGATCCGCCGCTGGTCGTCGACCGCTACGACATCGAATTTTCCCCGCGACCGGATCGTCCAACGCGCGCGGCGGAGCCTTGAGGCGCGCCGCGATCGGGAAGGGCTCGAATCGGTCTCGCGGCGCGCGGATTCGTTGCGAAGGGCCGTTCTGGTATATTCGCGATCCACTCGAATCTGGGGGGGCAACGGCATGCGCATGGGCTACGGATCTTGGGTTCTCGGAGTGACGGCGGGTCTCGGCCTGCTCACCGCCTGCGTCACCGACCCGTACACGGGCGAGAAGAAGGTGAGCAAGGCCGCGACCGGCGCGGCCATCGGAGGCGCGACCGGCGCGGCGATCGGCGCCGCCACGGGCGGCGATCGCGGAGAGCGAGCGGCGATCGGCGCGGCCGCGGGCGTGGTCGCGGGCGGCGCGGTGGGCGCCTACATGGACCACCAGGAGCGGAAGCTGCGCGAGCGGCTGCAGGGCACCGGCGTCAGCGTCACGCGCGTGGGCGACCAGCTGATCCTGAACATGCCCGGAAACGTCACCTTCGAGGTGGATCGGGCCGAGATCCGCCCCGGCTTCTACGACGTGCTGAACTCGGTGGTGCTCGTCGTGAAGGAGTTCGACAAGACGATCATCGAGGTCTCGGGCTACACGGACAGCAGCGGCTCGGACAGCTACAACCAGCAGCTCTCGGAGCGCCGCGCCGACAGCGTCGGCTCGTACCTCCGGTCGCAGGGGGTGGCCTCGGGCCGCGTGGTCACCCGGGGCTTCGGCGAGCGCTACCCGATCGCGGACAACGACACCGCGGCGGGACGCGAGCGCAATCGCCGCGTCGAGCTGAAGCTCGTGCCGATCACGTCCTGACGGTTCGCCCCGCGGCGGTGCGCGCGCTCGCGCTGCGCGCGCTCGCCCCGGAGGCGCGCCCGCGGCGCTCGCGGCCGCTCCGCTCAGTCGATTCCGAGGTTGCGGCGGATCCGCTCCTGGATCGGTTGGGTGTCGGGCTCGAACGCGCAGCCGGTGATCTGCTCGAACGCCTCGACGTAGCGCCGCGTCGCCTCGCAGCGCACGTCGATCGGGATCTCGGGCCACTGGCCCTCTCCCTTGTAGCCCTTCTCGCCGAGCCAGACGCGCAGGTACTCCTTGTCGAGCTGCGTGGGATCCGCGCCCTGGGAGAGCGCCTGCTCGTAGCTGTCGCGGTGCCAGTAGCGGGAAGAATCCGGGGTGTGGATCTCGTCGATCACGACGATCCGGCCATCGGCGTCGAGGCCCATCTCGTACTTGGTGTCGACGAGGATCAGGCCGCGAGACTCCGCCCAGCGGCACCCCTCGGCGAACAGCGCCGCGCCGATCGCCGCCGCCTCGTCGTAGCGCTCGGCGCTGATCTGACCGCTCTCGATCAGCGCTTCGCGCGAGGTGAGCTCGTCGTGGGCGCCGAGCTTCGCCTTGGTGGTCGGGGTGAGCAGCGCCGCCGGCAGCTGCTCGTGCTTGCGCATGCCATTCTTCAGCCGGTGGCCGCAGTACTCGCGCTCGCCGCGCGCGTAGGCGGTCCAGATCGAGGTCGAGCTCGAACCCGTCAGGTAGGCGCGGAACACGAACTCGACGGGCAGCGGCTCGCACTCGAGCACCTTCGAGACGTTGGGGTCCGGCACCTCGACGAGGTGGTTGCGGGCGATCTTCCGGGTCTTGTCGAACCAGAACGCTGCGAGCTGGTTGAGGATCTGCCCCTTGAAGGGCAGGGTGCTGACGATCACGTCGAAGCAGCTCACCCGGTCGGTCGCCACGAGATAGCGGTACTCGCCGGCGATGTAGTTGTCGCGCACCTTGCCGGCCTCGAGCCTGCCGAGGCTCGCAAAGTTCGTCTCGCCGAGCGTGCGCTCGCACTGCTCCCTCAGAAGTCCGAAGTCGATTCCCACGTCTCCTCCCGCTCGTCTGGCGCCGCGCACGGGCCGCGCGTCGCCGGGTTTTCGTCCGTCGGATTGGCCCAGCGCGCGCGTCGCCGCGCGCTGCGGTCACCGCTCATATAACGCCTCGATGGGGTCGCGGGCAACGGTCAAACGCCTCGCCGCTGCAGAATCGCACCCTTCGGGGCGCGATCGGCTTGTAGCCGGCGGCCCGCGCGGGTAGAATCACCCTCGTTCCCGTTCGAAGAAGATGAGCGATTCCAGGGTACTGGCGGGCCGTGGGCCGGTACCGCGCCGCGGGGTTCCCGTTGTTTTCGGTGATTCAATTTCCCGGCTCGCTCGACGACCGCGACATGCGGTTCGCGTTCGAGAGCGTGCTGAAGGTGAGCGCCCGGCTGGTCTGGCACAAGGAGCCGGAGCTGCCGCCGGAGACCCGCGCCGTGGTGCTGCCCGGGGGGTTTTCGTACGGCGACTACCTGCGCTGCGGGGCCATGGCCCAGTACTCGCCCGTGATGTCCGCCGTCAAGCGCTTCGCTGCGGCGGGCGGCCCGGTGCTCGGCGTCTGCAACGGCTTCCAGGTGCTGTGCGAATCCGGCCTGCTGCCCGGTGCGCTGCTGCGCAACCGCGATCTCCACTTCGGCTGCGCGTTCGTGAACCTGCGCGTCGAGCGCGCGGCGCCGCCGTTCTTGTCGCGCGCGGCGGCCGGCCAGGTGCTGCGCATCCCGATCAAGAACGGCGAGGGCGCCTACTTCGCGGCGTCCGACGCGCTCGCGCGCCTCGAGGCGAACGGCCAGGTCGCGCTTCGCTACTGCGACGCGCGCGGCCGCGTCGACGAGGCCTCGAATCCCAACGGCTCGGTGGCGAACATCGCGGGGATCACCAACGAGCGCGGCAACGTCCTCGGCCTGATGCCGCATCCCGAGCACGCGGTCGAGGCCGCGATCGGTGGAACCGACGGCCGGTACCTGCTCGGCTCGCTCGTGGACGCGCTGTGCGGCGGGAGGCCCGCGCGATGAGCGGGCGGCGCGCGCCCGTCGTCGATCTCGCGCTCGCCCGCGAGCACGGGCTCAGCGACGACGAGTACGCGCGGATCGTCGAGATCCTCGGTCGGACGCCGAGCTTTCCGGAGCTCGGGATCTTCTCCGTGATGTGGTCCGAGCACTGCTCCTACAAGTCGAGCAAGAAGTACCTGAAGCAGCTGCCCACCCGGGGCGAGCGCGTGCTGCACGGGCCCGGCGAGAACGCGGGCGTC
>JBFGGA010000194.1:0-6415 GCA_041579295.1 Myxococcota bacterium
GCTCCGAGATATACACAGCGCCAGAACCGTAAACGTGAAGAACCAGTGTCGATAAGTCATGTTGTAGAAGAACGCGCCGCAGAGGAAGCCGAGCATTCCGCCCTCCAGCGCGAGCGAGATCCGATGCAGATCGAAACCGCCCCCGCCGCGTTCCGCCCATACCTTGGCGGCGCGAGGCGCCCGCATTCGGCGCGTGCGCCGCGCGAAGTCCACCAGCATCCACAGCCAGATCGCAAATCCGACGAGGCCTTCCTCCGACAGGATCTGTAGATAGGCGTTGTGCAGCGCCTTGTTGTAGAGCTTGCTCGCGTTCTCGTACTTGAGATCCAGGAAGCCGTCGGGAATGATCACGCTTCCGACGACGCCGACGTTGTACGCACCCGCCCCGAGGGCGGGATGCTCGCGGAATACGATGAGCGCAGCGCGCCAGATCTCCCAGCGGTCCTTCCCGGTCCCGGTCGTGGTTCCCTCTTCCGCAATCGACTTCACCTCGGCCCAGAACTCGCCCTGCGGATAGATCGCGCTGATCGCCACCAGCAGAAGCGCACCCGCCACCAGGCCCGCGGCCAGCGTCGCGATCTTCCGGGGGCTGCGAATCCAGATGAATCCGACGACGACCGCACCCGCGAGAAACGCGCCGCGCGCAAAGGATACGACGATGCCGAGCATCCCCAACGCTGCGGTTGCGAACCCCAGGTAGCGCCAGCGCGGGATCTTCGCGGCCAGGCCGAAGTAGAAGCCGAATCCCACGGCGATCGCCGCGAGCGTGCCGAACGAATCGGGGTTGGCGAGCGTCGGGTGCCAGGTCACGCCGCCGGAGCGAAGATTTCCCTGCACGAGATACCAGACGAAGCTCAGCAGCAAGAGCTTCAGGATTCCGAGAATCTTCTTCGGGGTATCGATCACGCTCACCGTCGCATAGAACAGGATGAAGATGACGATCACGCTCTTCAACCCGGTGAACGCCAGCCCGCGGTTGTACGCGAATGGCACGTTCACGACGTGGACGAGCGCGAAGAGCGCGAGCGGCAGATAGATCGCGCGGGCACCCGCACTCCTCACCGCGACCAGAAGCGTGGGGATCAGCAGGGCGAGCACCAGGCGCTGCATGATCGCCCCGCCCCCCGTGAAGCTGGGTAGGAAGCGCTGGGGCTCGAAGAGCGTGAAGATCCACATGAGGTACAGGAGCGCCAGCGCAGGCGTCAGCACCCGTCGGTTCGCCACGGGGAGCGAGCCACCATCGAGTTTTCCCGCGAAAACCGGTGCGCTCATCCCAGCTCGATCCCCCAGGTGGTCGCCGCGTCGATTCCGTAGCGCGATTTGAGGAGGGCGAGATCGCCCCGCAGCGCGGCGGTGACCTCGGATCGCTCGGATGGCGTCAGGTGACGCCGGACGTCGAACCTTCGCCCCGTGAGCTGCAGCATCGATTGCCGCACCTTGGTGGGAATCCGCCGAGCGAGCCGGCGAAGGAATTCGACCCTGCGAATTCGGCTCCACGATGGGTGTTCCAGAAAGTGATCCACGGCTCGATTGTACGAGCGCGTTCTCGCGAGCTCGAGCTTCGGATCGATTTCGAGAAATTCGCAGATCTGCCGTAGCTTCTCTTGTGGCGATTGCTCGAACTCCTCGAGAATCAGCAGGAAGATCCGATCCCGCCCAAAATGCTGCACGTAGGGATCGAGCTGCATCGCGTAACGAGAGACGTTGAGCGTATGTTCCGAAATCCCCGTTTCGAGCGGCTGCGTCCAACCCGCGTAGAGGCCGTGATAGACGTGGGATTCGAGTCGATCGATCGGATTGCGCATGCAGTAGATGAAGCGGAAGTCGAGGTCGCTCCATTGCGCGATTCGCTCGGCGCAGTTTGGCTTCGCGGGCATCTTCGTGTAGTTGACCGATGCCTCGATCGCGATCCTGTGCACGCCGGCTCGCCAATCCCAGAGCGAGAAGTAGCGATCCCGATCTTCGGGGCGAAAATCGTCGCTCGAGAAGTAGTCGGGCTCCTTGGTGCGACAGGGAGCCACCTCGGGATGGGCGGCGAGATGTTTGAAGAGGCTCGTGGTGCCGGACTTCATCGCGCCCACGATGAGCCCAAAGCGATCGGGCACCAGCGCTTTCTCGTCCATGCCGCTAGCTCCGCAACCGCAGCCGCTGCAGCGCTCGATCCATCACGAATCGAAGCTCCAGCCGCGCCAGCGCGAGCCCGCCGATCGGGCGCTCCGGCCGCCGCGCCCTGAGAAAATCCAGGATCTCGGAGGCCGGCGCGAACCAACCCGGCTTCGCGGCGATATAGCGCAGGATTTCGTCCACCGCGGGGTCGAGTCGCCCGTTCGAGACGAAGCCGCGCTTGCCGAAGTGCGTGGATACGATGCAGACCCCGCCTTCGGTCTCCAGTCGATCGATCGCACGCCGGGTGATGCGCCGGCGGAAGACCTCGGGTGTGGGCGCGTCACTGGTCGAAAACCAGTATTCGACGTAGGGGGTGTTGCGCACGGCGTACGGCATCTCGGGATTGAACGCGAGCGCGTTCAGGGACGCGAAGGTGAAATTGCGCACGTAGCGAAATCGCTCGCGGCAGACGTCGCCCCAGAAGTACTCCGAGCCCTCCAGCTCGCCGCAGTAGTAGCCGCCCGGACGGCCGCGCTCGAGCGCTCGCGCCAGCCAGCGGAGGGGCGCGGTACGGAATCGCTCCGCGCCCCAGTAGACGTTCTCGCGATTCTCGCCGTGATTGGCGTAGAGCTTGAGCGTCGTGTCGAAATGGCGATCGAGGAATTCGAGACCGCGCAGGGTTCGCTCCCGCTTGCTGGGCTCCATCGTGGCGCCATGGCTCGCGAGCTCGAAGCCATCGGCGACGAGCCCCTGGACGTAGCGAAGGTATTCCGGCCGCTGAAGGGTTTCCGCCGCGAAATACTCCTGACTCCCCTCCGGACAATCCAGCGGCCAGACAGTTTTGGTGGTGCGAAAGCCGTATTCGCGGAGCCGATCATAGACGGGGACGATGTTCTCGAACGTCGCGTCATCCGTATCGTCGAGGATCGTGAAGGCGAACCGCCTGCCGTCGGGAAGCTGCATCGGTCCACGATAGCGGGATTCCATCTCGCGATCACGATCTCCCGCGGGTTCGCAGTTCGTCTGAGTCGATCGAGTGTCACGCCGCGGCGCGGAAGCGGTCACGGTCGCGCTTCCCGCCGAAGGCGCTCGAGGATCTCGGCGATCTTTCGGCTCTGGTGGCGGCGATCGAAGGTTCCGTTGCGGTCGTTCGGCGCATCGAATTCGTTCTTTTGCCAGCGCTCGAAGGCCGCCGCGAGGCTCGCGTCGATTTCCGCCTGCTGCGAGGGCGCGAAGACGCGCAGCCCCAGCTGGGCGGCCGCGTCGTTGAACGCTCCTTCGCAGTTTCCGATCAACAGCATCGCTCCCTTCATCCGCGCGTACTCGTAGAATTTGGAGGGGACGATGACGGTGTACACGGAATCGAACGCGACGAGCACGGAGGCCGCTTGCTGGAACCGCTCGGCCTCCGCTCGCTCCATGGGATCGGATCTCTCGAAAAACCCACCCAATCCGTAGACATCGGCGAGTGAGGAAAGCTCCACGCCTGCGAATACGGGTGCGGTACCGACGAATTGAATCCGGAATGCGACCGGCGTGAGGCCGCGCTCGTCGCGCAGTCTTGCGCAGGCGCAAAGCAGCGGCCGCACATCCATGAAGGGGTGCAGGTGTCCGGTGTACACGACCCGGAAGCATCGCGGATCGGGGGCGTCGACCTCCATCGAGCCGTCGTAGCCGTTCGGGATCGCGTGGTGCTCAGCGTCGAAGTCGAATTCGCGCGCGACTGCAAGCCGGGCGCGCTCGGTGTTGTGGATGACCACCCGGGCGCGCCGCAGGGTTCTCTTTTCGAGGTGCTTGCCGGCGATGCGCTCGAGATCGGGGTAGTAGTAGGCGTGCGAGCCGAGCCCGAGGATCCAGGGATCCCGGTAGTCGGCGACGTAGGGAATCCCGAAGTCGCGCGCCAATCGCGCGCCGACCGTCTGCGTGACCTGCGGCGGCGAGCAGACGACGACCGCGCTGTAGGAGCGCGCGCGCGCGAGGCGCGCAGCGCGTCGCCGCGCGCGGACCGACCAGAGCCACTCGGTCAGCTCGCGGGCGAGGTGATCGAAACCGTGGAGCAGGCGCGCGCGCGTCGATCGCCGGGACGTGGAGGTCCAGATGAACAGGCGCTGCGGATCGATCGCGCGCTGCGGCTCCGATCGGGCCGGGCCCTTCCGGGACAGCTGCTTGCGCACGAAGCGCGCGGCAGCGAGGATCGCTCGCTTCGCGGCCTCCGGCGATCGCGGGTTCTCCACCGAAAAGACTTCCAGGCGACCGCCGTGCTCGCCGGCTGGAGGGCCGGCGCCGCCCTCGAGCCCGGCTCGCGCGACCGTGATCACGTCGACATCCCAACCGGCGCCGCACAGGTAGGGCGCCATCGCGTTCCAGCGGAATCCACCGGTCGCACAGCCCGGGCCGAAGTGGTAGGCGATCAGCAGGACGCGCTTCTCAGGCATGGCGAACCGCGCCGCACCCGCGGGGCGATCGCGGCCGTGCGCGCTCGAAATTCGCGCGTGTGAGTCGGATCAAGATTCGGCTTCCTTCCCGTCGAGCGAACCCCGGAGCGCATCGTCCCGTCGAGGCATCAGCATGCCGTCCGAAGCGCTTCGAGCGCAGCCGCCAGCCGCTCTCCCTCGAGTGCCCGCTCGGTCGGCAGCGTGAGGAGGCGATCGGCGAGCTGCCGCGCGCCGGGCAGCTCCGCCTCGCCGACGCGATGCGGTTCCAGCGCCTTCACGCATGCGAGCGGAGCGGGGTACATCCGCGTGGCGCCGATGCGCGCGAGCGCGCGAAGCGCGCGGTCGCGCGCCGCAGCGCTCGGCGCGATCAGCGCGAGCCGAGGATAGACGGCCCGCTCGCCCTGCGGCGCGAGCAACGGCGCAAATTTCGTCTCGGCCGCAATGCGCGCGGCCAACGCTTCCGCGCGCCTGGCGCGCTGCCGATTTGCGGCCTCGAGGTCCGGGAGCGCAGCGGCGAGCAGACATAGCGACGCGCCGTCGATGCCACCGCGCGCGAAGTTCGGGTCGAAGCGGGTCTCGCCGATGCCGAGCGCCGGGATCGCGGCGAGCCAGCGAAACACCGGCGGCCGCAGCGCGAGGTTGAAGGCCGCGGCTCGGACCAGCGCGGTCACGCGACGCGCATCCGGCGCGGGGGGCTCGGCGGGGCCGTCCCCAACGCACCAGGCGAGCGCGCCGCCGCCCAGCGCGCAGAGCGGCTTGCCGCGGCCGAAACTCAGCACGCCGACGTCGCCGCGGCTGCCGACCGGTCCCTCCGCCGAGCGGGCGCCGAGCGACTGGGCGGCGTCGTCCACGAGCGCGACGCCGCGGGGGCCCGCGATCTCGCGCAGCGCCGCCACCGGCTCGGGGATGCCGAAGAGATTGCTCACGACGAGCGCCGCCGCGCGCTCGAGGGGCAGCTTCGCGAGCGCGTTCGGTTCGATGCGCCCGTCGAGTCCGATCTCCACGAGGCGGACGCGAAGCCCCGCGGCGACCGCCGCGGCCGGAATCGAGAAGCACGTGTAGGCGGGCACCCAGATCTCGTCGCGTCCGCTCGACGCGGCAAGGTGGGCGAAGGCCACCCGAAGCGCCTCGCGACCCGACGCGTGCAGCGTCAGCTGGGTCGGGCCGAGCCATGCGCGCAGGCCCGCGCGCGCCGCGCCCGCGGGGTCCGACCCGCGCGCTGCGCCGCGGAATTCGCCGAGCGAGTAGCTGCGCCCCCCCGGGGGGAAGCGCGTCAGGAACGTTCGACTCCCGCCCGGCCGCGAACCCGAACCCACGTACCTCCGACTCCTCTTCGATCTCGGCGCCCGCGCTTCGCGCCGCACGCGCGGACCCGAAGCGGCGGGCTGGGCGGGCGACTCGATGCGGCTAGCATGGGTCGCCACGGGATTATGGAGGCCCGCGGTGGTCGAATCGTTTCGCGCCCGGGGGTCGTCCCGTGAGCGCACGGAGTATCCGATCCAGCGATCGATGCGGATAGTACCCTGGGTCGCGCTGGGATGTGCATTCAGTCCCGTCCTGAGCCAGATCGCCCGGGCGATTCCCGAAGTCCCCTTCGGCTGGAGCCTGCTGCTCGCGCCCGCGCTGTCGTGTGCAGCGATCGCGCGTCGGGATGACCGCGCGCCACCGCGGCGGGGTTGGGGAGCGCTCGCGCTGCTCGCCGGCCTGCTCGTCCAGCTGATCGGCCTCGCGGGCGGATCGCCGGGCGTCGCGCGGCTCGGCCTGCCGATCGCCGTCGTGGGGCTCGCGCTGTGGACGGGCGCACCGCGCGCGATGACGGCCCTGCTGGCGCTCTGGGCACTGCCGATTCCGGGAACCCTCTACGCGCTCACCAC
>JBFGGA010000195.1:0-6282 GCA_041579295.1 Myxococcota bacterium
GACGGCGAGGTGCTCGGCAAGCCGCGCGATGCGGACCACGCGCTCGAGCTGCTCGAGCGCCTCTCGGGCCGCGTGCACTCGGTGGTGACGGCCGTCGCGCTCGTGGCGAGCGACTCGCTGCGCGTGCGGCATACTGCGGTGACGAGCCGCGTCGAGATGCGCGACGTACCGAGAGGCGAATTGCTCGCCTACGTGGCGACGGGCGAGCCGCTCGACAAGGCGGGAGGCTACGCGGTGCAGGGCGGCGCGAGATCGTTCGTGAAGCGAATCGAGGGCAGTGAGACCAACGTGATCGGTCTGCCGCTCGACGAGACCCTCGAGCTGCTCGGCGAAGCCGGGGCGCGGAGCGCCTCGTGACCTGCGATCTCGACCTCGAGACCCGACTCGCCTCGGTGCGCGCGCGAATCGCGCAGGCCGCCGCGCGGGCCGGCCGTGACCCCGGCGCAATCACGCTCGTCGGGGTCTCGAAGCGAAAGGGCCCGGAGCTGATCGCGGCCGCGGTGCGCGCGGGCCTGCGCGATCTGGCCGAGAACTACGTCCAGGAGGCGCGGGCGAAGATCCCGATCGTACACAGCGAGCTCGCGCGCGAGGGAATCGACGCGCCGCGCTGGCACTTCGTCGGACAGCTGCAGCGCAACAAGGCGCGCGAGGTGGTGCGCCTGTTCGACGCGATCGCGAGCGTCGACCGCGAGTCGCTCGGAGACGAGCTCGAGCGCCGCGCCGCGCGCGAAGACCGCCGGCTCGACGCCCTGCTCCAGGTGAACGTCAGCGGCGAGGCGCAGAAGGGCGGCGTCGAGCCCTCGGCGCTGCCCGAGCTGCTCGAGGCGAGCGCGCGCTGGCCGCACCTGCGCGTCGTGGGGTTGATGGCGGTGCCCGCGGCCGGCGAGGAAGCCGAGGCGGCGCGGCCCGCGTTCGCGCGGCTGCGCGCGCTGCGAGACGCGCTGCGTGGCAAACCGGGCGGCGAACACCTATCTGAACTCTCGATGGGAATGACCGGCGATTTCGAGATCGCCATCGAAGAGGGCGCCACGATCGTGCGGGTCGGAACCGCGATCTTCGGGCCCCGGAGTGCGGCATGAGCTTGGGAGTGCGACGCGTCGGCTTCATCGGCGGGGGCGCGATGGCGGAAGCGCTGGCGGGTGGACTCGTCGCGGGTGGCGTCCCGGCGAGCCGGATCCACATCGCGGAGCCCCGCCCCGAGCGCTGCGCGCAGCTCCGCGACCGGCTCGGCGTGGCCGCCGGCGACGACTACGCGGACGCCGTGCGCGGCAGCGACCTCGTCGTGCTCGCGGTCAAACCCGACGTCATCTCGAGCGCGCTCGCGCGGCTGCGCGACGAAGCGCTCGACCGGACCAGCCCGCTGTGGATCTCGATCGCGGCCGGGGTGCGACTCGCCACCCTCGAGGCGGGGCTTCCCGCCAACGCGCGGATCGTGCGCGCGATGCCCAACACGCCTTCGCTGGTGGGCGCGGGCGCGACCGCGATCTGCGGAAACGCCCAGACCGACGCCGCGGACCGCAGCGCCGCGGCGTCGCTCTTCGAGAGCGTCGGCATCGCCTGGGAGGCCGACGCGGAGGATCTGCTCGACGCGGTGACGGGGCTGTCGGGCAGCGGCCCGGGCTACGTGTTCCTGTTCCTCGAGGCGCTGATCGACGCGGGCGTGGAGGTCGGCCTGCCGCGCGAGGCCGCCGAGCGCCTGGCGAAGCAGACCCTCTACGGCGCCGCCAAGCTCGCGTCGGATCCGGAGAGCAACCCCGCGCAGCTGCGCGAACGGGTGTCCTCGCCGGGCGGAACCACGCTCGCGGGCCTCGCCGAGCTCGATCGCGCCGGGCTGCGGGAGATCGTCGCGCGGGCCGTCGCGGCCGCCACGCGCCGCTCCGCGGAGCTCGGAGGCGGTGCCTGAGCGCCGCGGCGAACCCGCGGCCAGCTAAAGATTCCGGGCAGTTCGGTCGATTCCCTGCCGCAGCGCGAAGAATGCGGGATCGGAGGCCGATTTGCGAATCACACCGCTGGACATCAGGAACCACGTCTTTCCGCGCTCGATCGGGGGCTACGCGCGCGACGAGGTCGACGCGTTCCTCGAGCTGGTCTCCGACGACTACGAGGCGCTACTGCGCGAGGCGCAGGAGCTGCGCGAGAAGCTGATCCGAATCGAAGTCGAGGTTGAGAGGTTGTCGTCCAACGAGTCGATTTTGCAGGAGACTCTGACGACCGCGCAGAGGCTCAGCGAAGACCTCAAGCGCACCGCGGTCAAGGAGGCCGAGACGGTGATCGGCGAAGCGGAGGTCCGCGCCGAGAAGGTGCTCGACGCCGCACACCGGCGGGCCACCAGACTGGCGGGCGACCTGCGCGAGATGAAGCAGCTGCGCGCGCGGCTCGCGGCGTCCGTGCGCGCGACGATCGATACCCACCTCGGTCTGCTGGACGCGCTCGCCAAGGACCCGCCCGACGAGCCCTCGCTCGGCAGCTCCGCGGCGTTCCTCGCGAGCGGCGGCTCCGAACCGATCCCGCCGGGACCGGGAAGCCCGGGCCCCGGGCCGGAGGCGTGATCGCGGCGCGCGCGAGCTTCGAGCGCGCGCAGGACGCCTCCGGCGAGGCGCGCTGCATTCGACCTCCCCGCGGCGGCGCGCGCGGGCGCGAAGCGAGGGCGATTGCGAGGCCCTCGCCGCGTGCCGCCGGGGGTTGGCGAGCGCCGCTGGCGTGATTAGCCTCCTCTGCCCGGGCCCCTGATCCCGATCGAACACCCCCCGCGACGCGGGCGCGGCGAGGCCACTCGAGGCCGCGCCGCGCGCCGAGAGATGCGAAATGCCGATCTACGAATACGCCTGCGAAAGGTGCGAGAGCGAATTCGAAGTGGAGCAGCGGATCACCGACAACCCGCTCAAGACCTGCCCACGCTGCCGGTCCAAGAAGGTCAAACGGCTGATCTCGAGGACCTCGTTCGTCCTCAAGGGCGGCGGCTGGTACTCGGACCTCTACGCGTCGCCCGGCGCAAAGAGCGACCCGTCGAACTCGGGCGACGACAAGGCCGCGGGCAAAGCGGAGTCGAAGACGGAAGCCAAACCGGAAGCGAAGAGCGACGGAAGCGCGAAGGCCGCCGAGAAGTCGAGCGCGGATCGCAAGCGCAAGGGCGACAAGGCGGCGGTGTGAACGCCGACTTCCTTCGCGCAGCGCTCACTCGATTCCGACGGCTGTGATACTGTCGCCGCTTCTCGAGCGGAGGCGACAGAGAGATGGCCGATCAGAGCCGTGAGACGATCGTCGTAGACGGGCTTGCCCTCGCGCAGGACATTCGCAAACAGCTCGCCGAAGAAGTGGGTCAAATCGCCTCAGCCGGGAAGCGGGTGCCGTGCCTCGCGGTGGTGCTGGTCGGTGACGACCCCGCGAGCGCTTCCTACATCGCGGGAAAACAGCGCGCCTGCGGCCGCGTGGGGATGGACGCGATCGAACGCCGGCTGCCCGCCTCGTCCGCGCAAGCGGAGGTACTCCAGGTGGTCGAGGAGCTGAACCTCAACGACGGCGTCGACGGCATCCTCGTGCAGCTGCCACTGCCCGGCGGAATCTCGCCGAACGAGGTCGCCGCCGCGATCGACCCCGCGAAGGACGTCGACGCGCTCCACCCGATCACCGCGGGGATGCTCCTGCTCGGCACCGCCACCCTCGCCGCCTGCACGCCGCTCGGCATCATGGAAATCCTGGACCGCTACGGGATCGAGATCCGGGGCGCGCACGCGGTGGTGATCGGACGCAGCAACATCGTGGGCAAACCCGTCTCGCTGATGCTTCAGGCCAAGCACGCGACCGTGACCATGTGTCACTCGAAGACCCGCAACCTCAAGGAGGTCTGCCAGCAGGCGGACATCCTCGTGGCGGCCGTCGGCGTACCGCGCCTGGTCGAGCGGGACTGGATCAAGCCGGGTGCCGCGGTGATCGACGTGGGCGTGAGCAACGTGGACGGCGAGCTCGTGGGCGACGTCGATACCGAGCGCGCCCTCGGCGTCGCGAAGATCGTCACGCCGCATCGCCGGGGCGTGGGGCCGATGACGATCACCATGCTGCTGCGCAACACGCTGATGGCCTACCGCGCCCGCACGGGCGCGTGAAGGCGTTGAAGCGAACGCCCCTCTACGACGTCCATCGCCGTCTGGGGGGGCGCATGGTCGAGTTCGGCGGCTACGAGTTGCCCGTTCAATACACCTCGATCCGGGAGGAGCACCGCGCGGTCCGCGAGGCCGCGGGGCTCTTCGACGTCTCCCACATGGGCCAGTTCGAGTTCGAGGGAGCGGACGCGATCGCGGCCGCCGACCGCCTCTTCAGCCGCAATCTGGCAGCGCTCGCGCCGGGCCGGGTGCAGTACGGGCTGCTGTGCAACGAGCGCGGCGGCGTCGTCGACGACATCACCTGCTACCGGCTCTCCGAGCAGTCGGCGCTCTGGTGCGTGAACGCCGCCAACGTCGCCAAGGATTGGCGCTGGATCCTCGATCGCGCCGGGCCGTCGATCGGGGTGCGCGACGCGAGCGACGAGACGGGCCTGCTCGCGCTGCAGGGGCCCGCGAGCGCCGCGATCCTCGCCCGCGCGGCGGCACCCGACGCGGCTGCGCTGCGCCGCTTCCGCTTCGCGCGCATGGAGGTGGCGGGCTGCTCGGCGCTCGTCTCGCGCACCGGCTACACGGGCGCCGACGGCTTCGAGGTCTACCTCGGCGCGGATGATCTCCCGCGGGTGTTCGAGGCGCTGCTCGCGGAGGGCGCGACGCTCGGCCTGCGGCCCGCGGGCCTCGGCGCGCGCGACACGCTGCGCCTCGAGGCCGCCCTCCCGTTGTACGGCTGCGAGCTCGACGAAGGCACCTCGCCGCTGGCGGCCGGGCTCGAGCGCTTCGTGGACCTCGCGGTCGGGGGCTTCGTCGGCGCGGAGGCGATCGCCCGAGCCCGGGACGCGGGCCTCGATCGTCAGCTGGTCGGCTTCGCGCTACAAGAGCGGGGCGTCGCGCGGGCCGGCTGCGCGGTGGCGCTCGGCGGGAAGGTCATCGGGCGGGTGACTTCGGGTGCGCCCTCTCCGACCCTCGGCAAGTCCATCGGTCTGGCGTACGTTCCACCCGGACTGGCTGAGCCGGGCAGCCAATTTTGCGTGGTCGTGCGAGAGCGCGAGTTGCGAGCCCGCGTGGTCGAGACACCCTTCGTCTAGCGAGCGCTGGTCAGAAGGTGGAGGAGATCTTGGATTTCGAAATTCCCGACGATCTGCAGTACACGAACGAAGACGAGTGGGTTCTCTACGAGGACGAGGTCGCCACGGTGGGCGTGACCGACTTCGCCCAGCAACAGCTCGGCGACATCGTCTACGTCGAGCTCCCCAGCGTGGGCGACCAGCTCGATGAAGGCGCGGCCTTCGGCGTGATCGAATCCGTCAAGGCCGTGTCGGACCTCAACGCCCCCGTGTCGGGCGAGGTGCTCGAGATCAACCAGGATCTTCTCGATCAGCCGGAGATCATCAACGAGGAGTGCTACGGCGCCGGCTGGATCATCAAGATGAAACCGTCCGACGAGGCCGACCTCGATTCGCTCCTCGACGCGGACCGCTATCGCAAGATCGTCAGCGAGAGAAGTGCTTGATCCAACCCCCGCAATCCGAACGGCAGCCCGCTGGAGCCTCGCCGGCTGCGCGGCCCTCGCGCTCGCGGCCGCCTGTAGCCACGACGACGACAGCCACTTCACTCCGATGGACCTCGTGGTCCCGAGCTTCAGCGACGACGATCTGCGCCAGATCG
Source organism: Myxococcota bacterium (assembly GCA_041579295.1). Lineage (GTDB taxonomy): Bacteria > Myxococcota_A > UBA9160 > UBA9160 > SMWR01 > JACZVU01. The sequence goes on from JBFGGA010000195.1 coordinate 5,763, forward strand.
GGATGGATGCCGACCGCGAAATCCAGAAGCAGGTCAAGATCATCTACGACCCGATCGTCGCGGGCTACCTCAACGAGCTCGGGCAGCAGCTCGCGAGCCAGATCGATCCCCAGCCCTTCATCTATCGCTTCCGGATCATCGAAGCGCGCAGCCTGAACGCGTTCGCGCTTCCAGGCGGTTACATCTACATCCACAGCGAAACGCTGATGCGCGTCGGCAGCGTCGACGAGCTCGTGGGCATACTCGGTCACGAGATCGCCCACGTGCAGGCGCGCCACTTCTCGCGGCGCGAAGCCAAGTCGGCGCTCCCCGGCCTGGCCGCGCGCGTGATCGGCATGGGCGCGGCGGTCGCGGCGAAGGAGCCGGGGCTCGCAGCCGTGGGCGAGGGGGTGAACGTATCGCTCAAGATCGGCTTCACGCGCGAGTTCGAAGCCGAAGCCGATCAACTGGGCGCGATCTGGGTGACGCGCGCTGGCTACGACTCGGCCGCGCTGACGCACTTCCTCGAGAAGATCATCCA
>JBFGGA010000196.1:0-6273 GCA_041579295.1 Myxococcota bacterium
CGACACCGATTTCGACGGCTGCATGGAGATCGTGAAGCAGGTCGCGGAGAACGACGACGTCTATCTGGCAAATTCGATGAACAGCCTGCGGATCGAGGGCCAGAAGACCGTCGGGATCGAGATCGTCCAGCAATCCGACTGGAGGGTGCCGGACTGGATCGTGATTCCGGGCGGCAACCTCGGCAACGTCTCGGCGCTCGCCAAGGGATTCGACATGATGCTCGAACTCGGTCTGATCGACCGCAAGCCGCGCATCGTCTGCGCACAGGCGGAGGCCGCGAATCCACTCTACCTCTCGTACCAGCGCAACTTCGAGGTCTTCGAGCCGATCGCCGCGCGCAAGACGCTCGCCTCGGCGATCCAGATCGGCAACCCCGTCTCGATCGAGAAGGCCATCGACGCGCTCAAGCGCTACGACGGGATCGTCGAGCAGGCGAGCGAATCGGAGATCGCCGAAGCCTGTGCGCGCGCGGACCGGACGGGCCTGTTCAACTGCCCCCACACCGGCGTCGCGTTGGCCGCGCTCGAGAAGCTCGTGAAAGGTGGGACCATCCAGCGAGACGAGTACGTGGTCGTGGTGTCCACCGCCCACGGGCTCAAGTTCGTGGAGCAGAAGGTGAAGTACCACCGGATGGAGCTCGAGGGGATCGAGTCGCTGCAGGCGAATCCGGCGATCGAGTTGCCCGCGCGCTACGAGACGGTGCGCGACGAAATGCTTCGCCAGATCGAGCAGCGCCACGCGCGCTGAGGACCGGATGTTCACGGGAATCATAGAGGCCGTCGGAACGATCGAGAAGCTCGAGGCCGGCGACGACCTGACGCGGCTCGTCGTGGACGCGAAGCCGATCGTCGAGGGGCTGGCGCTCGGTGACAGCGTCGCGGTGAACGGGGGCTGTCTCACGGTGACGTCGGTTCGCGACGGCCGCCTCGGCTTCGAGGCCGTTCCCGAGACGATCGCGCGCACCTCGCTGCGCGATCTCGCGGTCGGCTCGCGCGTCAATCTGGAGCGCGCGCTGCGGGCCGGCGATCGCCTCGACGGACACATCGTCCAGGGTCACGTGGATGGCGTCGGAACCGTTCGCGAGATGATCCGGGAGGGCAACGACGTGCGGCTGCAGGTCGACTGCGACCCCGAGCTCGCCGACTGCATCGTCGAGAAGGGCTCGATCGCCGTCGACGGCGTGTCGCTGACCGTCGCGGCGCTGCTGCCGGCGGGCTTCGAGGTCGCGCTGATCCCCCACACCCTGGAAGCCACGACGCTCGGCGAGCGAAGGCCCCGCGATCGGGTCAACCTGGAAGTGGACGTGTTGGGGAAGTACGTGAAGCGCTACCTCGAACGCGTGCTCCCGTCGAATGACGCGTCGTCTCGTTAGCCTTCTCGCAGCGTTGCTCGCGGTACCGGCGCACGCCGATGACCCCGTGCGCCGGGACGCCTGGCAGGCTGCGCTCGAAGAAGTCGTCCCGGCCGTCGTGGTGATGCGCGTCCGCGTGCCGCGCGCCTTCGACACCGAGTTGGCCGCCTACGAGATGGCGACGGGCTTCGTGGTGGACGCCGAGCAGGGCATCATCCTCACCAACCGCCACGTCGTGAAACCCGGCCCCGTCGTCGCCGAGGCGGTCTTCTCGAACCACGAGGAGGTCGAGGTCCGCGCGGTGTATCGCGACCCCGTCCACGATTTCGGCTTCTACCGCTACGACCCGCGCGATGTCGATTTCATGCAGCCCAACGAGCTCCTGCTGGTTCCCGAGCACGCGCGCGTCGGGACCGAGATTCGCGTGGTCGGAAACGACGCCGGCGAGAAGCTCTCGATCCTGTCGGGCACGTTGGCCAGGCTCGATCGGGAAGCGCCGCGCTACGGCAAGAAGTCCTACAACGACTTCAACACCTTCTACTACCAGGCCGCCTCGGGAACCTCGGGGGGGTCGTCGGGCTCGCCGGTCGTCGACATCCACGGCCACGCGGTGGCGCTCAACGCGGGCGGCAACCGCGTCGCTTCGTCCAGCTACTACCTCCCGCTCGACCGCGTGGTGCGCGCGCTGCAATACGTGCAGCGCGGCGAGCGCGTCCCGCGCGGCACGATCCAGACCGTGTTCGCGCTGCGCCCGTACGACGAGCTGCGGCGGCTCGGGCTGCGCGGCCACGTCGAAGCGGAGGTCCGGCGCTCGTTTCCGGATGCGACGGGGATGCTCGTCGTGGACGAGGTGGTTCCGGGCGGCCCCGCCGACGGCGCGCTCGAGGTCGGCGACGTGCTGCTCCGGGTGGATGGGGTCGCGCTGACCTCCTTCACGCCACTGGAGGAGCTGATCGACGATCGCGTCGGCCAGCCGATCGCGGTCGAGGTGGAGCGCGCGGGAGAGGCGCTCCGCACCTCCGTCTCGGTGCAGAACCTCGACGCGATCACGCCGGACCGCTACCTCGAGGCCGGCGGTGGCGTGATCCACCCCGTTTCGTACCAGCAGGCGCGGAACCACTCGGTTGCCGTCGAGGGTCTGTATCTGGCGTCCAGCGGCTACTCGTTCACGAACGCGGGCATGCGGCGCGGTTCGGTGATCACGGAGCTCGACGGCCGGCCGGTGATCCACGGCGATCCGGTCGCATCGCTCGCGGACTTCGAGGCGCGCTGGGCCGCGCTGCCCAACGGCGCGAAGGCCGCCGTCCGCTACTTCGAGCTCGCGAACCCGCGGCGCGAGCTGCTGTCGGCCGTCACCGTCGACCGGCTCTGGTTCCCGATGCAGCGCTGCGTGCGGGACGATGCGACGGGAAGCTGGCCGTGTACGAAGTCGCCCGCTCCGCCGAAGCCCGCGGAGCGATTGCCCGCGACGACCCACTTCAATGCCGATCTGCCGCGGCCGATGCGAGACCTGGCACCCTCCCTCGTGATGGTCGAGTTCGACGCGCCGTTCCGGATCGACGGACTCCACGCCGATCGCTTCACGGGCGCCGGCCTGGTGGTCGACGCCGAGCGGGGGCTCGTCGTCGTCGACCGCGAGACCGTTCCCATCGCGCTGGGGGACGTGCGGCTCGTCTTCGCGGCTTCGGTCGAGATCCCGGGCGAGGTCGCGTTCATCCACCCGGTCCACAACCTCGCGGTCGTCTCCTACGACCCGCGGCTGATCGGCGATACACCGGTGCGCAGCGCCCGCCTGCGCGCCGTGGCGCTCGAGTCGAACGACGAGGTCTGGGTCGTCGGCCTGAGCCCCGACCACGAGCTCGTGTCGCGCGAAAGCCGCGTCTCGACGGTCGAGGCGTTCTCTCTTCCCACGACGTCGCCGCCTCGATTCCGCCAGACCAACCTCGAGGTGACGCTGCTGACCGATTCCCCGACGACGGTCGGTGGGGTGCTCGCGGATCGAAAGGGCAGGGTGCATGCCTACTGGGCCGCGTTCTCCGCGGGTACGCACGCCCAGAGCTACTTCGCGGCCATCGGCGTCGAACACATCGAGGAGGTCGTGCGGCCGCTGCGCGAACGGCGACCGGTGGGTTGGCGCACCCTGGGCGCGGAGCTCCACCCGATCACGATCGCAGACGCGCGATCGCTCGGCCTCTCGGAGGCGTCGGCGCGCCGACTCGAAGCCCACGACAGCCGGCGACGCGTGCTCGCGGTCTCGCGCGTCACCGCGGGCATGCCGTCCGCGGAGATCCTGAGGCCCGGGGATCTGCTGGTCGCGATCGACGGTGAGCCGATCGCGACCTTCGAAGAGGTGGAGCGGGCCGGCCAACAGGACGAGGTTCGCCTCACGCTGCTGCGCGATGGCGAGGAGCTCGCGCTTCGCATTCCGACCACGGCCGTCGACGGCAGTGGGACCGATCGCGCGCTGTTCTGGGCGGGGGCGGTCTTGCAGGCGCCGCACCTGGCGATCGCCGAGCAGGTCGGCATCGACCCCAAGGGCGTCTACGTGGCCTGGGTCTGGTACGGCTCGCCCGCGAATCGCTACGGGCTCACCGCGAGCCGCCTGATCGTCGCGGTCGACGGCCGCGAGGTCGCGGACCTGGAGGGCTTCCTCGCCGCCGTCGCCGATCGACCCGATCGCAGCTCGGTGCGCCTGCGCACCCTGAGCCTCGACGCGCGAACGGAGGTCATCACCCTGAAGCTGGATCTCGAGTTCTGGCCCACGGCGGAGCTGCGCCGCAACGACGACGGCTGGGAGCGGATCTCCCACCCGCGCTTCGCCGAGTGAGCGGACGAGCGGGGGCGCAACGTGATTCGATGGGAGCTGATCGGCGAGGCCGCGGTGCGCGGCACCGGAGCCGAGCTGCGCCTCTACCGCCGCGGCGGCGAGTTCTCGATCCGGCTCGAGGGCCGCGAGCTGATGAACAGCCGCGCGCACGCCTCGGAGGAGGCGCTCGGCCGGCTCGCATGCGAGCGGATCGCCGATCGCCCGCGCCCGCGCGTTCTGGTCGGTGGGCTCGGGATGGGCTTCACGCTCGCGGCCGCGCTCGCGGAGCTCGTCCCCGACGCCGAGGTGACCGTTTCGGAGCTCGTGCCCGAGGTCGTCGCGTGGTGCCGCGGCGAGCTCGGCGAGCTCGCGGGCCATCCGCTTCGAGACCCGCGCGTCGCCGTGTGCGCGGTCGACGTCGCGCAGCTGCTCACGGCCGAGCGCGAGCGCTACGACGCCATCCTGCTCGACGTCGACAACGGACCCGAGGCCTTGCCGCGCTCGGGCAATCGCTGGCTCTACGGCCGCGCCGGACTGGCGGCGGCGCTGGGTGCACTGCGCTCGGGCGGGGTGTTCGCGGTCTGGTCGGCCGGGCCGAATCGCGCGTTCGAAGCGCGCTTGCGCGCGGTGGGATTCGAAGTCGAGCCCGTCGCAGTCCGCGCGCGCGGCTACACGCGCGGTGCGCGCCACACCCTATGGTTCGCGCGCCGTCTCAACTGACGAGGCGATCCATCAGCAGCGTGGCGACCCCGAGGAACGAGAAGAACGCGAAGGCGTCAGTGAACGTGGTGACGATCACGCCCGCGCCGAGCGCGGGGTCCTGGTGCAGGGCCTTCAGGGCGAGCGGCACGGCCGCACCCACCAGGCCAGCGACCGAGAGGGTGAGGATCATCGCGGTGAACAGCGCGACGCCGATGATCGGATCGGCGTGCCACAGGTAGGCGATTCCCGCGCTTGCGAGCCCCATCGCGATGCCGAGCGCGAGCCCCACCGCCAGCTCCTTCATCGCGGCGCGAAAGCCGCTCGAGAATTCGATCTCGCCGAGCGCGATCGCGCGGGTGATGACGGTGAGTGCCTGGGTGCCGCCGTTGCCGCCCATGCCGGCGACCACGGGCATGAAGACCGCGAGCGCGACGACCTGCTCGATCGTGCGCTCGAACAGCCCGACCACCCACGCCGCCGCGAAGCAGGTGCCGAGATTGATGAACATCCACGGCAGGCGTTTGCGGACCGACTCGTGGGCCGGGACGAAGACGCGGTCCGCCTCGGTGAGACCCGCGAGGTGGTACATGTCCTCGGTGGCTTCCTCGGTGATCACGTCGATCACGTCGTCGACGGTGATGAGGCCGAGCATCCTGCCGTCCACATCGGTGACGGGGATCGCGAGCAGGTCGTATTGCGCGACGACGCGGGCGACCTCCTCCTGGTCGTCTTCCGCGCTCACGCTCACGGGATCGTGAATCATGATCTCCGAGATCCGCCGATCCGGAGGCGATGACACCAGGCGGCGGATCGGAACCACGCCGATCAGCGTGCGCTGCTCGTCGACGACGTAGAGGTAGAGGACGGCTTCGCTTCCGTCGCCGATCGAGCGCAGCGAGTCGATCGCGTCCTGCGCGGTCATCTTTTGATCCAGGGCGACGAAGCTCGTGGTCATCACCCGCCCCGCGCTGTACTCCGGGTAGAGCTCCGCCTTGCGCAGCGCTTCGCGTTTTTCCTCCGGGAGCCGATCGACCACGGCAACTCGCCGGTCCTCGGGGATCCACTCGACGAACTCGAGCAGGTCGTCGATCTCGAGACGCCCGATCACCGCCGCCAACCGCTGGTCCGCGAGCGCATCGAATACCTGCGGGAGCATCTCGCTCGGAAGCTCTCGGAGCGCCACCGCGGCGCGGCGCTGGCGGAACAGCAGCTCGATGACCGCGCGGATCTCGTCCGAGGTCAATTCGTGGAGCAGCAACGCGACGTCGGCCGGCGCCATGCGCGCGAGCAGGCGCTCCGCTCGCCCGGTGACTCCGCTGGCGAGCAGGCGTCGCAAGATGCGGCTGGTGACTTGAGGTGTCGCCATCTTCCCAGGCCCCGATTCCCGCCGGAACCGACCTGGGATCGGGTTCA
>JBFGGA010000197.1:0-6166 GCA_041579295.1 Myxococcota bacterium
GCGATAGCGCGCGAAATACGCGTCGATCGTCTCCTGCGCCTCGGCGCTCGCGATGCCGAGCTGGCTGGCGAGGCCGAACGCCGAGAGGCCGTAGAGGATGCCGAAGTTCACGGCCTTGGCGCGCGCGCGCTGCTCGTCGCCGACGTCGTCGAAGTCGATTCCCGCGACCTCGGCCGCGGTCCTGCGGTGGATGTCGTCGCCGCGCTCGAAGGCCTCCACGAGGCTCTGGTCGTTGGAGTAGTGCGCGAGAATGCGCAGCTCGACCTGCGAGTAATCGGCCGAGAGCAGGACCTTGCCGAGCGCCGGCACGAAGGCCTCGCGAATCCGGACCCCCTCCTCGCTGCGAATCGGAATGTTCTGCACGTTCGGGTCCGCGGCGGACAGGCGCCCCGTCGCGGCCCCGAGCTGGTGGAACGTCGGGTGGATGCGGCCCGTCGCGGGATTGACGAGCGGCGGCAGCGCGTCCACGTACGTGCTCCGCAGCTTCGCGAGCCGCCGATGCGCGAGGATCTCCGCGGGCAGATCGTGCTTCGAGGCCAGCTGCACGAGCACGCTCTCGTCGGTCGAATAGCCGGTCTTCGTCTTCTTGATCGGCGGCAGCTTCAGCTTCTCGAACAGGATCTTCTGGAGCTGCTTGGGGGAGGAGATCAGGAAGGTTTCGCCCGCGAGCTCGTAGATCCTCGCCTCGATCCCCTCGAGCCGCTGCCCCCACTCCTCCGAGAGCTTCTCGAGCAGCGGCTCGTCGATGCGCACCCCCGTGCGCTGCATGCGCGCGAGCACGCCGGTCAGCGGCAGCTCGACCGAGTCGCAGAGCGTCGAGAGCCCGTCGCGCTCCAGCCGATCGGCCAGCACCGCGTGCAGCGAGCGCAGCGCGCAGACCTGCCGGCCCGCCCAGTCCGCCACGTCCGACACCGCGAGGTCGCGGGCCGGCACGGCCTTCGCGCCCCGGCCCGCGAGCTCCTCCCAGCTCGCGAGCTTGCGGCCCAGCTCCCGCTGCGCGAGCGAGGCGAGCGAGCTCGCGCCGGCGGGATCTAGCAGCTGGCTCGCGATCCCCAGGTCGAACGCGGGCGTCGGAAGCTCGAGCCCGCACTCGCCGAAGGCGATCTGCACCTGCTTGGCGTCGCACGCGCTCCAGGCGCGCGCGTCCGCGCCCTCGAACAGCGGCCGCAGGCGCTCCGCGACGAGCTCGAGCGCGAGCGCGCCGTCATCGCCGCCGATCGCCAGGTAGGCGGCGCGACCCTCGGCGAGCGCGAGCGCGATCCCCACGACGTCGCCCGACAGCGCGGCCCCATCGACGGGTACGCACATCCAGGTGAGCATCGGAAGAGCGCGAAGCTCCTCGATCACGGCGTCGAGCGCCGCCGCGTCCTCCACGCGCACCACGCTCACCGGCGCCTCCGAGCGAGCGGGTGCGGCGGCATCGCCCTCCGCGTCGAGCGACTCGACGAGGCGCGAGAAGCCGAAGCGCTCGAAGAGCGCGCGTAGCGCCTCGCGGTCGGGCGGCTGGAGCGCCGCGCCGTCCCATTCGATCGCAACCGGCGCATCGGTGCGAAGCGCGGCGAGGCGCTTCGAGAGCCGCGCTTCCTCCAGCTGCGAATCGAGCGCGTTTCGCGCGCGCGTCGCTGCGATCTCCGCCCGGTGCTCGATGAGATCCTCGAGCGAGCCCCACTCGGCGATCAGCTTCGCGGCGCCCTTCTCGCCGATCCCCTTCACGCCGGGGATGTTGTCACTCGGATCTCCGACGAGCGCGCGCAGATCGAGAATGCGATCGGGGCCCACGCCGAAGCGCTCCTCGACCTCCGCGGGCCCGAAGCGGCGGTCCTTCACGCCGTCGAGCAACGTGACGCGATCGCTCACGAGCTGCATCAGGTCCTTGTCGGTGGACACGATGGAGACCTTCGCGCCCTTCGGCGCACGCGCGACGAGCGTCGCGATCACGTCGTCGGCCTCGAAGTCGGGCACCGTCGCGATCGGGATCCGATACGCCTCGACGAGCTCGCGAACGATCGGGAACTGGACCGCGAGATCCTCGGGCTGGGCCTCCCGGTTGGCCTTGTAGTCGCCGTAGAGCTCGTGGCGAAAGGTCGGGCCGCGGGCGTCGAAGACGACGACCACGCAGTCGGGCGCCTCCTCGCGGATCACCTTGGTGAGCATGTTGATGAAGCCGTAGGCGGCGTGGGTCGGCGTGCCGTCGGGCGCGCGAAGCGGGGGAAGCGCAAAGAACGCGCGGTAGAGGGAGTTCGTGCCGTCGACGAGAAGAATCCTGGAGGGGGCGGCCGCAGGCCCGGCTGACATCCTCACACCCTCGCGCCGATCCGGCGCACGCCGGCGCGCTCCGCTGCTCCGCCGGCCTCGACGGCGCGGGATCGCGCTGGGCTCCCGCGCGAGGGCCAATCAGCCGACGTGCGATTCCACGTAACGCTGAACGTCGCCGATCGTGCGCATCTCCTCGACGGCGTCGTCGGGGACTTCGATATCGAAGGCCTCCTCGAGCGTCATCACGAGTTCGACCACGTCGAGCGAGTCCGCTCCGAGATCGTCGAGGATGCTCGCGTCCTTGGTCACTTCGGCGAGTTCGACCCCGAGCTGGTCCGCGACGATCGTTTGAATCCGAGCCGACAGATCGTTTGCCATTGATTCAGCCCCCCCCTCGAAAACCGCAATCAACCTGCGAACATCGAGCGTTCAGACGCCGATTTCGTCGCTGCCTTCGTACGAAAACGGCTCGAACAGCTTGGTCTGAATGTAGCGCTCGCCGAAGCTCGGGATGATCACGACGATCAGCTCGTGACCACTGCCCGCGTCGGCCGCGTACTTGAGCGCCGCAGCCACCGCCGCGCCGGACGAGATCCCACAGAGCAGGCCCTCTTCGGCGGCGAGCCGACGCGCCATCTCGAGCGCCTCCTCGTTGCCCACCTTGACGATGCCATCGAGGAGCTCGGTTTCGAGCACGTCCGGAACGAAGCCCGCGCCGATGCCCTGGATCAGGTGCTTTCCGGGCGATCCGCCCGAGAGCACGGGGCTGTCCTCGGGCTCCACCGCAATCGCCTTGAATTCGGGCTTGCGCTGCTTGATGACCTGGGCGACGCCCGTGACCGTGCCACCGGTGCCGACACCCGAGACGAGCGCGTCGACCTTGCCGTCGGTGTCCTTCCAGATCTCTTCGGCCGTGGTCTTGCGGTGCACTTCCGGGTTGGCGGGGTTCTGGAACTGCTGCGGCATGAACGAGTTCGGAATCTCGGAGAGCAACGCCTTGGCGCGATCGATCGCGCCGGGCATGCCCTTGGCGGGATCGGTCAGCACGAGCTTGGCGCCGAAGGCCCGGAGGACCGCGCGCCGCTCGGGGCTCATCGACTCCGGCATGGTCAGGATGCAGCGATAGCCCTTCACGGCGGCCACCATCGCGAGCGCGATGCCGGTGTTGCCGCTGGTGGGCTCGACGATCACGGTCTCACCCGGAACCAGCGCGCCCGACTTTTCGGCGGCCTCGATCATCGAGAGCCCGATCCGGTCCTTGACGCTGTTCGCGGGGTTCTGGCTCTCGAGCTTCGCGACGATCGCGGGCGAAACCGAGGCGGCCACTCGGTTGAGTCGCACGAGCGGTGTGCGGCCGATCAGATCCGTGACGGAGTTGGCAATCCTCATCAGGGTCCTCCTTTGCGGGGCTCAGGATAACGCGGGTTGCCGTCGCATGTCACCCGCGACGGCCCGCGGCCCGACCTCCGGCTCTTCGCCCAGCAGCGCGCGAACCAACACCGTCGCATAGCTACCGGGCGGCAGCTCGAATCGCAGCCAGAATCCGCCCGGGAAGTCACGCATTTGCGCGTCGTTTGGTCGCACCCGCAGCGCGCGCCTCGCGCCCCGCAGGCGGATGCCTCTCGGAGAGCGGAGGTCCGTGCGGCAAATCCCACGCAACTGGAGCGCAGCCCGCTCGCGCGCTGCGACTTCGCCCGCGGGCTCGATTGCGCGGTGCCCGAAGATCGGTCCGGTCGGGCTGATCTCGAACGCTTCCGCGCGCACCTGCTCCCGCGCGACGTCTTCGACCACGAACTGGCCGCCCGAGCCGTGCACCACGGCGACGTCGCCGAGCTCGAATCGGTCGATGCCCGTCGGCCGGCCCGCGAGCACGTCGTTGAAGACCGCGGACTGCAGCGCGGAGATCGCAAAGCGCGCGCTGCGCCGATCCCCCGCGCGAATCTCGCCGCGCAGGAGCCGCGCGCCGAGCTCGACGTTGCGGCCCCCGCGCCCGAAGCGCTGCGATCCGAACGCGTTGGGCATCCCGACGCGATCGATCTCGGCGAGCCGCGCGCGCGCCGCCGCGCGCGCCTCGTCCGCGATGTCGCGCACGGCGATCCGGAAGCGGTTTCCGCGCAACTGACCCGTGCGCAGCTTGTGAGGGTGGGGCGTCGCCTCCAGCACGCGAACGCCTTCGCGTTCCAGCGCGAGCGCCCGACGCGGATCCAGGCGCGGCACGGAGAACCACTGGGTGGCGATCGCGACGCGATCCTTGCGCCCCGCGTAGCCGATGTCGCGCGCAGCCACGCGCGCGGCGCGCGCGAGCCATCGGGCGACCTCCTCGGTCGTGACGAGCCGCTTGCGGATACGCACGAAGGTGTGCTCGCCGCTGCCGCTGGGCGGGTACAGCGGCAGCTCGTCGACGCAAAAATCCTCGGGCTCGGTGCGAATGCGCGCCATCGATCCTCAGCGGGCGAGCGCCCGCGACACCGGCGCAAACGAGCGCCGATGCGCCGGACAGGGGCCGAGCCGAGCCAGCGCCGCGAGGTGCTCGGGGGTGCCGTAGCCCATGTGGCGGCGGAAGCCATAGCCCGGGTAGCGGTCGTCGAGCCGTCGCATCCACGCGTCGCGGTGGACCTTCGCGACGATCGACGCCGCGGCGATCGTCGCGTCCTCGGCGTCGCCGTGAACCAGCGCGCGCTGCGGCACGCCGAGCTCCGGGATCGCGCGGCCGTCGACGAGCACGTGATCGGGCCGCGGCGCAAGGCCGTCGACCGCGCGCCTCATCGCGGCGAGCGACGAGCGGAGCGTGTTGAGCCGATCCACGTCGTCCGACGAGATCTCGGCGATGCAGACCGCGCGCGCCTGCCTGCGGATCTCGCGGTCGAGCGCCTCGCGCGCCCGCGGCGCGAGGCGCTTCGAATCGTCGAGGCCGCGGAGCGCCTCGAGCTCGATCTCGCGCGGAAAGATCACCGCCGCGGCGACCAGCGGCCCCGCGAGCGGTCCGACGCCGACCTCGTCGACGCCCGCCACGAACTGCGCTCCCGATCGGATCAGGCGCTCCCGGCGCGAGAACAGGCGCACGAGCCGCGCGCGCTCAACGCTGCGCGCGCGCTCGCGGCGCTCGATCCGGGCGCCCAGCGCGCGCGCGCCGCTGCGCGGATCACCGCGCAGGATCGCGGCCAGGCGCGCGCGCTCGTCGTACGACGAGAGCGCGTCGAGGCGCGCGCGGATCGCGGCCAGCGGCAGCCGCGCGATCTCTCCGATCATCGGACCGCGGCAGACGCGCGATCGCGGGGCTGCGATCGGGCTGCGGTCGATCTGCGAGCCGCCCCGATCGACCGCGGATCCACGGTCAGCGGGCGAGCAGTACGGCGACCGGCGAGGTCCTCACCACGGCCGCCGAGTTGCTTCCGAGGAAGTAGTCGGTGATGCGATTGCGCCCGTAGGCGCCCATGACGATCAGTCCCGCGCGCACCTCGCGCGCCGAGTCGACGATCTTGACGTCGGGTCGACCGAGCGTCGAGGAGATCTCCCGCACCGGAACCGGCGCCGAGCCCGCGAGGCCGCGGACCTCTTCGAAGCGCGCGAGCGCGCGCCCCTTGTCCTTCGAGTCGACGAAGACGTGGATCGGCTCGTTGAGCCGGGTGGCGATCTGCGCGGCGAGATTGGCGCCGAGCCTGGACCCCGCCGAGCCGTCGAAGGCGAGCAGCACGGGGCCCGCGAGCTGCGCGCCGCTCGGAACCACGAGTGCGGACTTCGCGGTCTTGCGGATCACGCCGCTCGCCGTCGAGCCGATCAGGCCGGTCCGGTAGGCGGCGTGCTGGCCGTCGCGGCCCAGCGCGATCAGGTCCGTCTTCTGGCCCCGCTCCACGATGCGATCGTCGGCGATTCCCTGGAGCACCTCGGTCGTGCACTCGACCCCGGCCGC
>JBFGGA010000198.1:0-6097 GCA_041579295.1 Myxococcota bacterium
CTGCGGGTCGCGCGAACGATCGCCGATCTCGCGGAGGAGCGGGAAACCGGGCCGCGAGCGCTCGCCGAGGCACTCACCTATCGAGCCACCGAGCTGGGAACCGCGCATGACGTGGAACATCCGCGAGGCGCGGACGGCCGTCGCGCGGCTCCGTTTCGATTCGAGGCCGACCACTGAGAAGCTCGGAACGCGGGCCGCCATCCGCGCGAGTCCGAGCCCGCGCGCCCGCCCCCGCGTTCGCTCCGCGCGCCACCGATCGCGAAATTCTCTCGAACGCTGCCATCGATCAGCGCAGACGCACGGCCGAGTTCGAACGGCCGCCGTCGATACGAGCTCCACCCGATGCGCAGGTATTGACAACGGCCGTTCGATGGGTTCTCGTCTTCGATGCCATCGCGTCGACCTCGCTCGCAGATTCTCGATCTCTCTTGCGACCGAAGAGAGGAGTACATACGTAGATGCGTGTAGACAATCGAATCGTGACTTCAATGATGCTCGCCCCGATGATGCTGCTTCTCGCAGTGCGGTCGGAAGCGGAAGCACCGGCGGTGGCCGCTCCCGGCGCCGAATCGCCGTCGGAGGCGGCTTCGGCTTCCGCGGCGGGAATCGTCGCGGGGACGGTCGTCGAGACGATGGACGCGGCGGGATACACCTACGTCCTCGTGGACACCGGCACTCGCAAGGTCTGGGCGGCCGCCCCTCGGACCAACGTGGCGGTGGGTGAGAAGGTCGCGTTCCCGGGCGGAATGCCGATGCGGAACTTCCACAGCAAGACGCTCGACCGGACCTTCGACGTCGTCTACTTCGCGAGCAGCCTCGAAGGCGCCGGTGGCGCCGACGCGGCCGGACACGGAGCGAACACGCACGCGGCGGGCGCCGGCCACGGCGCGACAGCTCGAGAGATGGCGCCCGCCCCGTCGGTGGACCTGAGCAACATCGATAAGGCGGCGGGCGGCCACACGGTCGCGGAGTTGTTCGCGGGCAAGGAGGCGCTCGACGGCGTCGAAACCGCGGTCCGGGGTCGGGTGGTCAAGTTCAACTCCGGAATCATGGGGCGAAACTGGCTCCACATCCGGGATGGTTCGGGATCCGAGGGAACCGACGACCTCACCGTCACGACCGAGGACACCGCGCAGGTCGGTGATCTCGTCGTGGTTCGGGGAACATTGAAGTTGAACCAGGACTTCGGCCGCGGCTACTCGTACGATCTGCTGCTCGAGGAGGCCACCGTCGCAGTCGAATAGCCGGCATTCGCGGTGCGCGCTGCGGAGGGGAACGGCGTCCGACGCTCGGCTCTACGGGAGCGGAACGACCAGGTAGTCGCTGCCCCGCCACTGGAGCGCCGCGTAGCCCCGCTCTCCGAGCCAGCGGATGACTTCGTCCCGCTGGGTGGCCTCGTGATGGGTGAAGCCCGCCCCCCCGGTGCCCCCCAAGATCTCGATGAGCATGATCGGCTTGTTGCGCTTGATCGTCTCCTGGGCTCCCTCCAGCACGATCATATGAGCCCCTTCCACGTCGATCTTGATGAAGCCGACGTTGTCCAGTCCGAAGCTGTCGAGCGTCCTCATCTCGAACGTGAAGGGCTCGTCGGAGTCGTCCAGGCAGCCCACGACCGGAGCGGCGCCCCGGTTTCCGAACAGCTCGGGAGAATCGAGGGCTTTCTCCGAGGGCCGTCGGTTCATCTTCGTATTACACGCCCGGTCGCCGAGCGCCATCTTGTACGCGGTCACGGAATCGCTCAGGCCGTTGAGCGCGATGTTCTGGGTGAGGATCTCGTGGATGTCCTCCTGGGGCTCGAAGGCGTACACCTTCCCGGGCTTGGCCAGGTTGCCGAACTTGATGGTGTGCGAGCCGATGTAGGCTCCGACGTCGACCACGTCCTTCCCGGGTTTGATGAAGGCTTCGAAGACCGGGATGTTCTTGGCCTCCCAGATCTCTCCCTTTCGCAGCTGCTTCTGGATCGTGTCGTTCGGGTACGGCAGGTAGAAGGTCCCGAGATCCGGAACCTTGAAGATGTCCTCGGTGGGCAATTTCGGCTCGCCGCCGTGCTCGGCGGAATTCGACGTGCAGTTCATCCCGAGGCTGAGCAGCGAGACGAGCAGGAGAGCGATGGTGCGCATGGACCACTCCGAGAGTTCGAGTCCGGAGCAAGACTAGTCGAACTGCGGGGGGATCACCATTGCAGCGTGCGGCGCGCAACTCGGCGACGCCCCGCCGGCGGGGCTCCCGTGGGCGAGCCCGATGCGCTCAAGCGCGGCGTTTCGGAATCGCGAAGTACAGCACCGCTCCCACCGCCACCGTCAGCAGTCCCGCGACCGCCTCGCCCGGTTGGCGCGCGACCATGAAGCCGGCGGTCGCGAGGGTGACGACGACGAACAGCCCCGGGATCCACGGATAACCGGGAATCGGGACCCGCTCGCGCCCCTCGCGAATGCGCAGCGCGATCAACCCGCAGACGGTCGCGGCCGCGGAGAGGCCGAGCGTGAAGCCGATGTAGCCCAGCAGCTTTGCGAGGTCGGAGTACCAGACCACCAGGACTGCGAGCCCCACCTGCAGCGCGACCGCCTTGCCGGGCACCTCCCCGCCCGGCTTGAAGACGCGCGGGAAGAGGCCGTCCTCGGCCATGCGCGCGTAGACGCGGGGTCCGGCCATCACCATCGCCGAGATCGAGGTGAACAGCGCGAGCGCGACCAACGCCGACACCGACCGGCGCAGCCCCGTCCCTCCGAGCGCCTGCGCGGCGATGGCGCCGACCTCGGCCTTTCCGGCGAGCGCGCTCACGGGCGCTCCGAACACGAACACCGCGTTGAGCGCCACGTACACGAGGGTGACGAGCGACGTCGCCAGCACGAGCGAGCGATGCAGGTTGCGCTCGGGGTCGCGCACTTCGCCGGCCACGTACACCGTGGCGTTCCAGCCCGAGTACGCGAACGAGATCCAGACCAGCGTCACCGCGAACGCGCCGAGCTCGAAGCTCGCCGCTTCGCTCGCTCCGAGATCCTGCGCGGGAAGCCGAGCCGCCCCGAACACCACGAGGATGGCGATCGCCAGCAGCTTGAGCCCGACCGCCAGATTCTGGACCACCACCCCCTCGCGCAGCCGCACGCCGTGCATCAGACCCACCAGGAGGATCGCCGAGGTGCCGACCCACTCGGGCCGCATGCCGCCCGCATCGGAGCCCACGAGATAGGCCTGAAGGCCGAGCGCGGCGGCGGCGATCGGCGCGGTGAACCCGGCCAGCAGCGAGATCCAGCCCGCCACGAAGCCGGCGAGCGGGTGGATGGTCTGCGATAGGAAGGTGTACTCGCCGCCCGACTCCGGAATGCGGCGTGCCAGCGCCCCGTAGCTGAGCGCTCCACACATGGCGAGCAAACCGCCCACGAGCCATGCGAGCAGCACCCACTCGGGTCGCCCGAGGTCGGCCAACGCGAAACCGGAGGTCGTGAACACCCCAGCCCCGATCATGTTCCCGACGACCAGGGCGGCTGCGCTCACCAGCCCGACGCGCCGGACTCCGGCACCGCGATCGCTCACCTGCACCTCATTGCCGCTTCCCGAGCACTCGGACTTGCGCGCCTGGCCCACCGCCGCCGTCGCAGCGGCACATGGGTGTACTGCGGCCGGCGGGGCAGGTCAACGATCGACTGAACCGGGCGCCGGCGGCGGTCTGGCGCGTAGGCGGCCGTCGCAGGTCGTTCCGCGAGCAGCGGGAACTCACCGAGACACCGCCATCAGCTCTCGGGCCCGTGGGTCGCGACGAACTCGAATAGACGGCGCGAGATCCGGCGCAGAGAATATCCGTAGCCCTCCAGGATCGGAATCACGTCCGCGCGGTTCTCGTCCCAGATCTCGATGATGATCACCGGGTGAAGCGCGTCGATCGTCCGCTCCGCCCCGCGCAACACGTCGGCCTCGTGACCCTCGACGTCGATCTTCATCAACGCGACGTCCGAGAACCCGAAGCTGTCGATCGTGCGCGCCTCCACCACATCCCCGCCCTCCCCGACGCTCACGCGACCGTCCCGCTCGACGATGGGATCCATCTCGACGATCCCAGGCTTCGAGCTCAACGCGAAGCGGAGCGGCACCGCGTTGGTGACCTCGTTCAGCTCGAGGTTGTGGACGAGCTCGCGATAGATCTTCTTCTGCGGCTCGAACGCGTAGACCGTACCCTCGGCACCGACCAGACGAGCCATCGGAACCGTCATCGAGCCGATGTGGGCGCCGACGTCGAGGGCGATGTCACCGGGCGCGAGGTAGCGCGCCAGCTCCCTGAGCACGTGCGGCTCCCACGGCCGACCCCGGAGAAGTCGCCTCTTCACGGTGGCCGGATTGTCGTCGACGTAGAATCTGCCGACGCCCGCGACCTCGGCGATCCGGTAGTCGGCGATCGGAAACTCGTCCAGATAGGCGGCGATCTCGGCGTGGTCGAAGAGCAATCGAGGCGCCAACGCGGGCTCCGGCCTGCGGTCGCAGCTCAGCAGCGCCATCAGGCCAATGATCGCGCAGCGCGGCGCGACGCCGAGCCGGAGCTCGCGCGCCGCGCCCCGACGCGGACTGGCGATCGACGCGCTCACCGGTACTCGGGGGCCTGGGGTGTGCACTCGATCGAGATCCGCGTTGGGCCGGGCGGTCGGGTCCGGATTCGGGCCGGGATGTCGTAGTTCTCGAGGATCCGCGCGGTCGCCTCCTCGAAGTCGGCGGCGTCGAGCACCACCTCGCGGCGCAGATCGTCGCGGTAGAACTCGAGCCGATGGAACCCGCCGACCGGCTCGCGGAACGCCGCGTCCGCATCGGCGATGCTGTCGACGCTGCGACCGTTGATCCGCGCGAGAGCGAGATTGGCGAGATCGTGATAGCCGAGGTTGTAGGGGTCCGGGAGCACCTGGGAGAGCAGCAGGATGCGGCGGCGCTGCGCGGTCTGGGATTCGCGCTCGCGGTCGAAACGCTGGACGAGGTTGCCGGGAGCGCTCTTGCGCCATTCCTTTCCCCAGGATCGCAGGTAGTTGCCATCGAGCTCGCGGATCACCAACCCGCCCGCGACGAGATAGGGCGGCGGCGATTGGTCGCGGCGCTCCGGAATCAGCCAATCGGCGCCCGGATGGCGGCGCAGCTCGACGTCGACCTCGAGCACCACGCCGCCGCGGAGCAGCTCGAACCGCACCACGTCGCCCGGCCCGCGCCCGTCGACCAGGATGTGCTGGAACGCGAGCTGGCCGTAGTGGGGATGCTCGTAGTTGCCCATCGCGTCGAGCTCGAGACCCGCCACGCGCAGGATGAGATCCCACGGTTCGAGCGCCTCACAGCCCGTCGAGCCCCAGGGCATCCAGCGGAGCACGACTCCGCGCGGCTTGCCGCTGAGCCCCAGGTACGCGGCGAGCGCGGGGTCCTGGCCAAACTGCCAGTAGGGTCGAAACGACGCGAAGCCCGGGTAGGCGGCGGAGTCGGCACTGCCCTCGGCGCGGCGCGCTCCGGCATCGTCGGACCGCGCGCGGCGATCGGCGACGCGCGCGCCGCGCACGTAGGCGCTGAGGATCTCGACGGGCATCAGCGTGGCTCGCTGCCCCTCCTGCAGCACGCTGAGCCCAACGAGGCGTTCGTCGGAGAAGACGGGCTCGGCCCAGCCGCCTTCGGATAGATTCGTGCTCAGCGACAGGAACGCGTGGGTGATCGACCCGTACGGGCTCTCGCGGACGCTGACCCCCGCGATCTGCCCCTCCGAGATCTCGAACTGCTGGTTCTGCCAGCGCGCGGAGCGCACGCTGCCCTCGCGGGGTGCGAACCTCGCGAAGCGCGCGGCCTCGAGGTCGTCGAAGAAGCCGGGCTCGTCCACCGCGAGCAGCGCGAGGTCGATGTCCCAATCGACGTGCACGACGCGCGCCGGAACGCGCGTCGCGCTGCCCTTCTTCTCCACCTGAATGAGGATCGCGTCGCGGACGAGCTTCGACTCGGTCAGCAATCGCGAGTCGCGCAGCACCACCGCGGACCCGATTCGCGTGTTCGGCGTGCCCTTCGTCCAGGGCCGGTGCTCGCTGAACGGCTGATGCGTCACCCGCAGCGACACGACCTGGGCATCGAGCCCGGCGCCCGCGATCGC
>JBFGGA010000199.1:0-6042 GCA_041579295.1 Myxococcota bacterium
GACCAAGCCGAAGTGCTCGGGCCGAGACGAGAGCCTGGTGGCATGGGAGTACCTCAAGCGCCGGCTCGTCGAGCTCGAGCTCGTGGGCGCGGGCGGCATCTACCGCACCAAGGCGAACTGCCTGCAGATCTGCCAGCAGGGGCCGATCGCGCTCGTCTACCCCGAGGGCATCTGGTACCGCAGCTGCACGCCGGAGGTCCTCGAGCGGATCATCCAGGAGCACCTGATCGGCGGCCGCCCCGTCCAGGAGTACGCGATCGCGACGCGCGCGCTGCCCGCGCCGCCGTAGGAGCCTGACCCAAGACTGTCATTCCAGCGCCGCTGCAGCATTCCGCGCGCAGTCGAGCTCCCCGGACGGGTGCCCCACCGCGCGCTCTAATGCATCGGCGCGCCGCTTCCGATGTTCACGATGAATCGGAGTCTCTCGATCGCGATGCACCGGAGCCTCCCAACCGAGCTGGGCGATGAAAACCTTCGGTCACTACCTCGTCGAAAAGGGCATCATCACGAAGGAGCAGTTCGAAGAGGCCACCCAGTCGCGGGTCGTCTTCGGCGGCAAGCTCGGCACCAACCTCGCCGAGCTCGGCTACCTGAGCATCGAAGAAATCGGGCATCACCTCTCGGAGAACCTCGAGGTACCGCTCCCGCCGGAAGCGTGGGCCGCGCATCCCAGCGCGGCGGCGAGGGAGGCCGTACCCAAGGAGCTGGTCGAGAAGTACAGCGTGCTGCCGCTGCGCGTCGAGAATCGGACCCTGCACCTCGCGATGCTCAGCCCGCGCGATCCCGTCCAGACCGACGAGCTCGCATTCGCGACCGGCATGCGCATCGTCCCCTACGTGCTCCCCGAGGTGCAGATCCTCGCGCTGCTCGAGCACCACTACGGGCTGCGCCGGGAGATCCGCTACATCAACCTCGGACGGGAAGCGGCGGTCGGCCTGGCGAAGAAGGCGAAGCCGGGCAGCGGAGATCCGCAGCGCAAGCGCGCCGACGGCGACCGCGACGCCGAGCGGAACCTGGCGCCGCTCGGCGACAGCCAGGACCTGATCGACGAGGAGTCCTTCCAGTCGCTCCACGCGAGCGCGATCGCGGGCGCCGCGGCCGCGCAGGCGCAGGCCCAGGAGCACGCCGGCCCCGCGTCCGCGCTGCCCGAGATGGATCTCGAGGACCTCGAGCGCCCCGCGTCCGTCGACCCCGCACCCGAGCTCGCGGAGGACAGCATCGCGGCGCTCGAGGCCCAGCTCGTGCTCGCCCGCGATCGCAGCGCGGTCAGCGAGGTCGCGCTGCGCATCGCGCGCCGCTTCGCGGAAGCCGCGGCGATCTTCATCGTCCGCGGCGGCATCATCTCGGGCTTCCGCGGCGACGGAGAGGCGATCACGGAGCAGATCGCGGGGATCCTGCTGCCCGTGGAGTCGGACTGCGCGATCACCGGGCCGGCCCGCACGCGGGCCGCGTTCCGCGGGCGACCGCCCGAGAGCGGCCTCGACGCCACCCTGCTCAAGAACCTGCAGCGCGGCGACGCGCGCGAGATCACGGTGTTCCCGATCCTGATCCGGGACCAGGTCGTCAACCTGCTCTACACCGACAACGGTCAGAATCCGCTCGGCGAGACGGGCTTCGCGGCGCTCGCCGCGCTCGCAACGCTGATCTCGCGCGCCTACGAGCGCCTCATCCTCGAGCGCAAGGCCGCGCTCGAGTAGCGCGGCGCTCGGCGCTCAGCGCTCGCGCAGCCGATCCCGCAGCCACAGGTGGAAGAAGCCGAGCGCGCGGATCGGCCCGCGCAGCAGCGCGCCGCCCGGAACCTTCGGCTGGGGGATGCCGGCGAGCACGTCGAAGCGCTCCGCGGTGCCCGCGACCACGTCGGCGATCAGCTGCCCGCCGAGCGTCGCGAGGCCCAAGCCATGCCCCGTGTACCCCTGCGCGTAGAAGACGTTGTCCGAAAGCCGGCCGAAATCGGGCAGGCGGCTCAGCGTCATGCTGAAGGTGCCGCCCCACGCGTAGTCGATCTTCACGTCGGCGAGCTGCGGATAGATCTTCAGCATGTGCTTGCGGACCACGGACTTCATTTCCTTGGGTTCGCGGCCCGGGTGGCCCACGCCGCCGCCGAAGATCAAGCGCCCGTCGGGTGACAGGCTGTAGTAGTAGACCTGGAAGTGCGTGTCCCAAATGCAGCTGCCATTGGTGATCAGCTCGGCGCGGCGGTCTTCGGGCAGCGGCGCGGTCGCGAGCTGGTAGTTGTCGGCGCAGATCGCCGTTGCGGCGAGCTGTGGCGCGAGCTCGCCCACGTAGGCGTTGCAGGCGACCGCGACGTAGCGCGCGCGCACGCGGCCCACCGCGGTATTCACCTCGACGGGAGCGCCGGGCGACTGCCCGCCATGGATCCCCGTCGCCGCGGTCGCCTCGTGCAGGGTCGCTCCGGCTCGCGCCGCCGCGCCCGCGATGCCGAGCGAGAGGTTGAGCGGATGGAGGTGACCGCCGGTGGGATCGTTCGCGCCCCCCGCGTAACGCGCGCTCCCACTGATCGCAGCGATCTCCGTGCGGTCGTAGATCTGGTACGCCCGGTAGCCGTAATCGCGCGCCGCGATCTCCACGTGCTCGCGCAGGGAGTCGAAATCCGCAGGCGTGACCGCGCACGCCGTGTTGCCGGACGCGTAGTCGCAGTCGATCGCGTGCTCGTCGATCAACCGCTTCACGAGCGCCTTGGCGTCCTCCGCGAGATCCCAGAGCGCCCGCGCGGTGTCGGTGCCGAACTTCTCGACGAGCGCGGGCTGGAGCTTCGCGTGACCACTGCCGAGCTGGCCGCCGTTTCGCCCCGAGGCTCCCCAGCCGACGCGCTGCGCCTCGAGCAGCACCACCTCGTAGCCGCGCTCCGCGAGGTGCAGCGCCGCGGACAGCCCCGTGTAGCCCCCGCCGATCACGCAGACGTCGCAGCTGCGATCGCCCTCGAGCGGCGGGTGTGCGCGCGCGGGGTTGGCGGTCGCCGCCCAGTACGAAGGCGGCTGCGACGGAGCTGGATTCACCTTCATTTCGGCCTCTGCCGCGCCGGGATCCCGCGGCTCTGCGCGCCGCGGCATCGCCGCAGCTGCGCGGCGCGCACCGTGGCGGGCGCTCGCCCGACCGCGCGCGGCGGGCTACGAATCGATCTTCTGCAGCGAGTCGTGCAGGCCCGGCAGCGCGGACGCGAGCGCGCGCGGAATCTCCTCGTACTCGCCGTGATCGATGGCGCCCGTCCACTCGTTCATGAAGAACTTCTTGAACTCGACCGCCAGGCAGCAGGCCGACTCGGCGAAGTGCTCGTGGATCCAGCGCGAAAACCGGCCGCCCCGGAACTTCACGTTCTCGCGCACGTCCAGATGGCGGCCGCGAAAATCGAACGCCGCGAGATCGGCCATGAAGCGGTCGATCAGCGGCCCCCAGCGCTCGCGATCCAGACTTTCCGTACCGACGTTGACCTCGGGGTTCTCGAGCGGATCCGCAAACGCTGCGTCCGCGCCGCCGCGTCGGTGGTTGTAGGAGTGCAGGTCGAGCACCACGAAGCGCCCGCAGCGCTCCGTCAGCTTCGAGAACAGCCGGCGCGCCTCCGCGTAGAACGCGTCGTACTCGGCGAGCGAGCGTTCGACGAGCTCGTCCGATGGCGCGCGCTTCCAGAGCGGAAGCCCCCAGGCGTCCTGGGGCACGCGGTAGATGGCGCGCTCGCGCGGCCGGTTGAGGTCGTACTCGAAGCGCGACTGGCGCGCGACGATTCGCGTGCCCGCCACGGCCGTCCAGGCGCCGGTGTAGGGATCTTCCTCGCGCAGCCGGTCCGACTCCGAGAGGCCCGCGATGGCGAGCACCTCTTCGCGCAGCGCGTGGCCGTCGTGGACCGCGGTCGCCACGATCGGCCCGTCGCCCTCTACGATCTCCCAGCCCTCGCTCGCCATCGGCGCCCCCCGTCTCCATCCGCGGTTTCGGGCGCCATCCTAACACCGGCTGCCGCGAAGTCGAGCGCCGCGCGAGGGAGCTTCAAGCGCTGCGGGACTTCAACGCGCGTCGGCGATGAGCCTGCCGCGCGCCGTACGGCCGTCGCGGTAATCGGAGAAGTTCCCGTAGTGGCGCGACGACGTGAAGCGCCACGGAACCGCGACCATGTGGGTTCCCAGATCGTACGAGAAGCCCATCGGATAGGTGAGCGGCACGCTGCCGATGAAGATCGCCGTCGAGGCGACCGAGAGCACGAAGCTCGTCGGCCGAACCAGCACGAAGTCGAGAATCTTCATTCCAACCGGGGCCTCCGCGGGCTCCGCCATCGCGGCGGGCGCGGCGAGCAGCATCGTCATCGTCAACACAGCACAGATCAGAATTCGCATCGCAATCTCCTCGCGGGCCAGTCTATCCAGCGAGAAAAGCCGGGGTCAATCCATTTCTGGGCGCGTCGCGGCGACGCGCCGGGAAAACCGCGACCGCATCCGCTGCGCGACCCGGGGCGCCGCGCGCGAGCCACTTCACGAGTGCGCAGAACGCGGATCGAACCGACCCGCATCGGGTGGAAATCCGGCTCGCAGCCGATTTTCCGTGGAGATCGCGCCTCGGCGGCGGGAGGCTGCGGCGGGCGATGGCCGGCAGCCTCGTCGGAGCCCCCGGAGATGGGCGCCGACCGCCCCGGTCGCGGCCCGCGCGTGTGCTGCGGTAGCCTCCCGCAACCGCGGCCGCCGACTGACGGGCGACCCGGCTTCGGCAACCGCAACGGAGGGGACACATGGTCGGGTACGTGACTCTCGGAACCAGCGACATCGAGCGCGCGGCGCGCTTCTACGACGAGCTGCTCGCCGAGCTCGGCGGCAAGCGCTTCATGGAGATGGAGACCTTCATCGCCTGGGTGGCGGGCCCGAACGGGGCGGGGCTGTGCGTCACCAAGCCCTACGACGGCAAGCCCGCAACGGTCGGCAACGGCGTGATGGTCGCCCTGCGGGCGGACTCCAAGGAGAAGGTCGACGCCCTGTACCGAAAGGCCATCGAGCTCGGAGCCACCGACGAGGGCGCGCCCGGACCGCGCGGCGACGGAGGCTTCTACGCGGGCTACTTCCGCGACCTCGACGGCAACAAGCTCAACGCCTTCTACATGGGATAGGCGAGCGTACGATTCGAGCTGGGTCGCGGCGGCGTCGACCGCCGCCGACCCGCGAGGTTTGCATGGACGAAGATCTCTTCAACATCGAGGTGCGCAAGTTCCTAAAGCAGGTGGGCATCACCGCCCAGCGCGAGATCGAGCGCGCCGTGCGCGAGGCACTCGCCTCCGGCAAGCTCAAGGGCACCGAGCGCCTGGGCGTCCGCGCGCGGATCCAGATCGAGCGCATCGCGCTCGACCACGAAGTCGACGGCCAGATCGCGCTCTCCTGATCCCGAGCAGCGCGCGCAGCGGATGCGATCGAACCGGCCGAGCCGGCGAGGACGGCCAGTTCCTGGCGGGCATCCGACGGTCGTTCGAGTTCTGAACGACTCGGCCCGCGGAGCCGGCGCGGAACACCGGTTTCAAATCCGTTGGTCGGGGTGGTGGGATTCGAACCCAAAACTCTGAGGCATCAACCCAATAAAATCAGGTACTTACGATCCTGAAAACAGGTGCGGAGGAGGTGCGGAGCCCATCTTCTCGGCCCCGCGAAAATTTTTTTTGAGCCCCTCCCAACCGGCGTTCCAAAAACCCTGCTGACCATCTGCTCGGTGTCAGCTTGCAAGCGTGCGGCTTGACAAGGGCTTCGTGCCCGCGTTATTCTGTTCCGTAATCCATCCTTATCGGAACAACTCAAAGGAGACTGTCATGCAACCTATCGCCCTCTACGCCCGAGTGAGCACCGACGACCAGCATCCGGAGGCCCAGCTCGCCGAACTGCGCGCCTACGCCAAGCGGAGGAGTGTGAAGACCATCGAGTATGTGGACGGGGGAGTGAGCGGCCGGAAGCAACGCCGCCGCGCCCTCGACGAGATGCTCCAAGCGGCCAGGCGACACGAGATTTCGGCCGTCGTGGTCGTGCGCCTGGACCGGCTAGCCCGCTCCCTCGCGCACATGGC
>JBFGGA010000200.1:0-5999 GCA_041579295.1 Myxococcota bacterium
ACGGCGGCTCCGAGATGGGCAATCTCGCGATGATCCTGACGACCGAGGAGCTCTCGCGGGTGTCGCTCGCGGGAGCCGGATCGCTCATCACGCGACCGGAGATCCTCACCAAGGCCCTGCTCGGTGGCGGCACGGACGAGCAGAAGCGCGAGTGGCTGCCGAAGATCGCGTCGGGCGAGCTCATGGTCGGCATCGCGGTCACCGAGCCCGACGTCGGCAGCGACGTCGCCGCCGTCAAGTGCAAGGCCGAGCCGGGCAGCGTCGACGGCAGCGATGTCTGGCGGATCAGCGGGCCGAAGTCCTGGTGCACGTTCGCCGGGCGCGCGGACGTGCTTGCTCTGCTCGCGCGCACCGACCCGGACGTTTCGAAGGGCGCCCGCGGGCTGTCGCTCTTCATCGTCCCCAAGCAGGCGTTCGACGGTCACGAGTTCGAGATCACGCAGCCGGGTGGCGGGCGCATGGTCGGCAAGGCGGATGCCACGCCGGGCTATCGCGGCATGCACTCGTTCACGCTGAACCTCGAGAACTACGCGGTGCCGGCCGATCATCTCGTCGGCGGCGACGCGCAGCTGGGCCGCGGCTTCTACCTCCAGATGGCCGGCTTCGCGGCGGGCCGGCTCCAGACCGGAGGCCGGGCGTGCGGACTCGCCCAGGGGGCGCTCGAGAAGACCGCCGAGTACGTGGTGGACCGCAAGCAGTTCGGCAGGTCGCTCTCGGACTTCCAGCTCACGCAGTACGTGCTGGGCCGGATGGCCGCGCGGCTCGCGGGCGCGCGCGCGCTGACCTACGCGGCGGCCGTTGCGATGGACGAAGACGAGCGCGCGGCGGCGACCGTGGCCGCGCAGGCGAAGCTGCTCAGCTGCGACGTGGCGGTCGAGCTCACCCAAAACGGTCAGCTGCTGCACGGGGGGTGGGGGTACGCGGAGGAGTATCCGATCAGCCGCTACGTGGTCGACGCCCAGGTGCTGCCGATCTTCGAGGGCGTGAAGCCCATCCTCGAGCTCAAGGTGATCGCTCGGAGCCTGTTCGCGGGGTGAGCGCGGTGCGGCATCGTCCGACGGCGAACGCGTCGGCCGCGCGTGGGCGGGATCAGTCCGGCGGCTTGTCGCGCTCGGCGCGCTTTTCCCGGATGGCCGACCACGTGAAGTAGATCGCGAGCACGGACAGCAGTGCGAATCCGCCCTGGTTGAAGAGCGGGTACTTCTGGTACGCCTCCGCATCGGTGACGATGTCGTAGCCGAACCAGGCCGCGAAGCCCCAGAGCAGCACAGGCAGGAAGAACGGATTGTCGAACGGGGTCGAGGCGGGCTCGTCCTCGCCTTCCTCGTCGTCGTATTCGCGTTCGTCTTCTTCGCGCTCGTCTTCGGGCATCGCCGCCAGGGTAGCGCGCGCCAGCGCGCAATCCACGCGCCTCGATGATCCGGCCGATCCTCGGGTCAACCGGGAGGGGTCGCGGTTCCCGAGTAGAGCGCGGAGCTCCGGTAGCTCGCGAGCAGCTCTTTCGCGAAGACCTGGATGATCGCGGTGGCGGGGACCGCGACGATCAGGCCCAGGAAGCCGAGCAGATCGCCTCCGATCAGCAGCCCCACGATCACCGCCACCGGGTGGATCCCGACGCTCTGGCCGACGATCCGGGGCGTGAGCACCAGGCCCTCGAGCGTCTGGACGAGCGCGTACCAGCCGACGACGAGGAGCAGGTGCAGACCCGCACCGTACTGCAGCACGCAGAGGCCCGCGGCGAGTGCGAGCGCGACCGCGCTTCCGACGTAGGGGATGATCCCGAGCATGCCCGCGATCAGGCCGATCCCGATCGCCATGTCGATGCCGATCAGCGAGAAACCGATCGCGTACAGGATTCCGAGCAGCGCTGCGACGATGAGCTGCCCGCGAATGAATCCGGCGATCAGGTCGTTGATCATCGACACCCGCGCGTTCACCGTCACCTGGTATTCGACGGGAACGAGGGCGAGGAACCAGAGCTTGATCCTGTCGAACTCGAGCAGCGCGTAGTAGGTGATGACGGGGATCACCAGCAATCCGATCAGCGATGCGAGCGTGCCGGTGACCCCCTTGACGGTCCGCTCGATCAGCTGGCGCAGCGATTCCAGCGGGACCGAGGCGCCGCTCGACTTGATGAACTCCAGGCCCTCGCGGATCGAGCTCGGTACGGCGAATCCAAACCAAGATTCGAATCGGGGTTTGATCGCCGTGAGCGCGCCTTCGAGGTATCCCGGCAGCTTGGCGGCGAGCTGTGCGATCTCCTGGAGCAATCGCGGAACCAGGAAGGTCACGGCCGCGACCGCGAGCGCTCCGGATACGCCCACGAGAAAGAGAATCGCGATGCGCCGCGGGATCCTCCGCGCTTCGAATCGATCGATCAGCGGGTCGAGGAGGTAGGCGAGCACGAAGGCGACGGCGAGCGGGGTGAGCGCGCTCTTCAGCAGCCAGAGGATGGCGACGACCACCGCCGCCACCACGCCGAGAACGATTCCGCGCCGGATGGATTTCGCGATGAAGTCCCGGTCGAGATCGCCGTCGCTGTTCATGGTCCCGTCTGATCTACCAGAAACGAACGCAATACGTCGATCATCGGCTCGACGTCGGCCGTCCCGGCCATTTCGCGGCACGAGTGCATCGACAGCATCGGGTTGCCCACGTCGACGGTGCGAACCCCGATCTTGGCCGCCGTGATCGGTCCGATCGTCGATCCACAGCCGATGTCGCTGCGCGTGACGAAGTGCTGGGGTTCGATCCCCAACCGATGACACAATCCGGCGAATAGGCCCGCCGTCTGCGCATCGCTCGCGTACGACTGATTGGCGTTGGTCTTGATCACGGGCCCGCCGCCGATGATCGGGCGGTGCTTGGGCTCGTGGCGATCCGCGTAGTTGGGGTGGACGGCGTGCGCCATGTCCACCGAGATCAGCGTCGAGCGCGACAGCGCCCGCTCGACGCCCTGCGGCTCGCCGCCCTTGAAGCCGCAGACGGACCGCTCGAGGGCTCCCGCGAGCAGCGGGCTCGAGGCTCCCCGCGCGCTTCGACTGCCGACCTCTTCGTGGTCGTAGAGCACCACGACCGACGTGTGCCGAGGGAGCGACTCCGAGCTGGCGGAGATCAACGCGGTCGACGCGGCGTGACACGACGCGAGGTTGTCTAGACGCGGCGCGTGGATGAACTCGCCTCGTGCTCCCGAGACGACCGACGGCTGCACGTCGTAGGTCATCAGGTCGTAGGCCAGTACGTCGCTCGGTTCCACCTCGATCCCGTTGCGCGCGCGCAGCTCGCTCGCGAGCAGCTCGCGAAGCCCGGGAGTCTCCGCGAGGCCCGCGATGGGCAGCATGTGCTGTTGGGCGTTGAGCACGAGCCCTTCCTTGTTCACCTCGCGCTGCAGGTGGATCGCGAGGTTGGGGATGCGCAGCAGGGGGCGCGCGAAGTCGATCAACAGCGTGCGCGGCTCGGGCTCGCCGCGCAGCGTGACGCGCCCGGCGAGCGCGAGGTCGCGGTCGAGCCAGGTGTGGAGCAGCACGCCTCCGTAGGGCTCGACGCCGAGCTGCCGGTAGCCCTCGGCGTCGACGTCCGCAGCCGGCTTGATGCGCAGATTGGGCGAGTCCGTGTGCGCGCCGAGGATCCGGAAGCCGCCGTCGGCGGGGGAGATCGCGCCGATCCGAAACGCCACGAGGCTTCCCTCCTGGCGGACCGCGTAGCGGCGATCGCCCGGCCCGACGTCCCAGACCTCGTCTTCGCGCAGCTCGCCGAAGCCAGCGGCCCGCAGGCGCTCGATCGACTCGGCGACCGCGTGGTAGGGCGTGGGCGAGCGATCGATGTACGAGAGCAGGTCGACGACCGGGTCGGACATGCGGCCGAGGATAACACGGCGGCCCTTTCACCCCCCGCGGGGCGGCGCGCGATCGCGATCGGCGCTTTTCTCGGGCTCCGCGCGAAACGCGCCTTGACAAAGAATGACTTGCAGTCATTCTCGGGCGGGCCCTGGGGTGATCCCGAGCCGCGGTCTACGGCGCGCTCGGCCGGACCGAGGCGAGCGATGGAGTCCCCTCTGGGAAGCGACGGATGGGGATGGGGGGACGCGTGGATCGGGATTTCAACCGCGACCAGTGGGCGATCGTTCTCGGGGGCTCGAGCGGCTTCGGGCTGGCCAGCGCGCAGAAGCTCGCCGAGCACGGGATGAGCCTGTGCGTCGTCCATCGCGATCGGCGCGGCGCGATGGCGCGCATCGAGCCCGAGTTCGAGAAGATCCGGGGCACCGGCGCGCCGCTGCTTACCTTCAACAAGGACGCGCTCGATTCCGGCAAGCGCGACGAGATCCTCGGCGCGCTCGCGGACGCCATGGGAGCCGACGGTCGCGTGCGGGTCCTGCTCCACTCGATCGCGTTCGGGAACCTCAAGCTGATCGCGCCGGAGAGACCGCCCGCGTCGTCACCGGCCGCCGAGCTCGCGGCGCGACTCGACGTCGGCTCCGAGCGCTTGCAGGAGGCGGCGGAAGAGCTCTTCGAATCAGGCGTCGACGGCCTCCACACGCTGGCCAGGCGACCCGCGTATCCGGATCGCTCCTACATCGACGACGAGGATCTGCAGCGAACGATCCACAGCATGGGAACGAGCGTGCTCGGCTGGGCGCAGGCCCTGCTCGAGCGCGGCCTGTTCGCAGAGGACGCGCGCATCTTCGGGCTCACCAGCGAGGGCAACGAGGTGGCCTGGAAGGGTTACGCGGCAGTGGCGGCCGCGAAGGTCGCGCTCGAGTCGATTGCGCGTTCGATGGCCGTGGAGCTCGCGCCCTACGGCATCCGATCCAATGTGATCCAAGCGGGTGTCACCGACACCGCCGCGCTGCGCGCGATTCCCGGCAGTGCCCAGCTGAAGGCCCAGGCCCGACTGCGCAATCCCTTCGGGCGCCTGACCACACCCGCGGATGTCGCCAACGTGATCTACCTGCTTTCGACGTCCGAAGCCGCGTGGATCAACGGCGAAGTGATTCGCGTGGACGGCGGTGAACACATCTCTGGAGTGATACGGTGACGCTCTACCTGCACGGCGTCGGACATTTTCATCCGGAAAACGAGATCTCGAACCAGTTTCTGGAAGACCTCGACATCGGAACCAGCGATCAGTGGATCGTCGACCGCGTGGGGATCCGTTCGCGGCGCACGGTGCTCCCGCTCGAGTACATCCGCGAGACCCGGAACGCCGAGCCCAGGGGCGCGATCGAGGCAGCCCGCTACAGCAACGCGGATCTGGGTCGAAGGGCTGCGGAGCTCGCCATCTCGCGGGCCGGAATCGACAAGGCGGACGTCGGCATGCTGATCGGCGGATCGTCGGCAATGGATACCGCCTCGCCGGCCGAATCCTGCAACATCGCCCGCGAGCTTTCGCTCGAGGTGCCGGCCTTCGATGTGAATTCGGCCTGCACCAGCTTCTACGTGCAGCTCTACCTGCTCTCGAAGATGCAGCCCGACCAGCTTCCCGACTACGTCGTCCTCGTCGCGGTGGACTCCCTCACGAAGGTGGTCGACTATGCGGATCGCTCGGCGGCCGTGTTGTGGGGCGACGGCGCCGCTGCCGCCGTGCTTTCGACGCGACACCCGGCCCGGGCCCGGATCGTGGGGAACACCGTGGTGTCGAGCCCGGCGGGCAACGACAAGATCGTCGTCCCGCGGCTGGGTTTCTTCTATCAGGAGGGGAGAACCGTCCAGACCTTCGGCATCAAGCGGATGACCCGCCTGGTCAACGACTTGAGGGATCAATTCGAAGACCCCGATCGAAGGTTCAATTTCGTCGGCCATCAGGCGAATCAGCGCATGCTGGAGGCCGTTTGTCGGCATTGCGACATCCCCGCCGAGCGCCATTTCAGCAACGTCGAGTGGTACGGGAACACCGCCAGCGCCAGCTCTGCGTCGGTGATCTCGATGGAGTGGGACAAGTGGCGCGACGGCGACGACATCGCCGTGGTGGGCGTGGGCTCCGGGCTCACGTGGTCGGGCTAT
>JBFGGA010000201.1:0-5937 GCA_041579295.1 Myxococcota bacterium
GCTCGCCTCCGAACGCGTCGAATCCCGGACCGAGCGGCTCAGCGCCGCGCTCGAGGCGCTCCCGGAGGACAGCTACGAGTACGTGCTGATCGACTGCCCGCCCAACGTGGGCGTGCTGACCTTCAACGCGCTGCGCGCCGCAGGCGAGGTGATCATTCCGCTCGAGACCAGCCGCTTCGCGATTCACGGCGTCGAGAAGCTGCTCGAGACGATCGGACTGCTGACCGAGCGGATCGACCACGAGCTGAACGTGCGGATCCTCACGACCCTCTACGACGGGCGCACGCGCTTCGCGCGGACCACGCTCGCGCAGATTCGCGAGTCGTTCAAGGAAATGTGCTTCGACACCGTCATCCGGCTCAACGTGAAGCTGCGCGAGGCCGCGGGGCGCGGCCGGCCGGTCGCGAGCTTCGCGGCGTCGGCAAACGGCGCGCTGGATCACGCGGCGCTCGCGGTCGAGGTGGAGGCCTCGCCGCCCGTGCGGCCCGAAGCCGCCCTCGAGGTGGGCGCGGTGGAGTTCGCGCCGCGAGAGATCGTGGTGAAGTTCCGCGACGAGAAGGCCAACGACGTGCGGATCGCCGGGGACTTCAACGGCTGGGTGCCCGACAAGGGCGTGCGCTCGCTGATCGAGTCCGAGGGCGAAACGCGCGTCTGGACCAAGATCCTCCGGCTCGCTCCGGGCACCTACCAGTACCGCTACGTGGTCGACGGCGAGTGGCGCGAGGATCCGGAGAACCCCGAAGCCACGCAGAGTGCCGTCGGCGGGCGCAACTCGGTTCTGGTGGTGAGCTGACGGGAGGTGCTACATAGTCGATTCCGCCGCCGGGTGCGCCGCATCGCCCCCGGCTCGGCGTGACGCGCAAGTCGCCGCAATCCCCCATGAGCGGCCAGTGAGTGTGAGTGCGAGTGGTTGGCCAGTCGCGCGCGATCCGCCCGTCGCGGCGGGTCGCTGCGAGCCGCTGGGGATGCGACCCGAAGGTGCCGCGGAAACTCGAAGACGTACTGGACTACTTCCTGCCGGGCGCGGGCGCGCCGGAGCCGCGGACGCACGCCAGCGCGCGCGCGGCCGAGGCGCCGAGGGGCGCCAACCACGCGCACTCCGCGTGGCGGCACGGCGCGAGCCCCGGCCCGCGGACGCGCGCCGAGCGACCCGCCGCGCTGCCGATCATCGCGCTGCCGATCGGCGACCGCGACTTCGTCCACGCGGCGTTCGCGTGGAACCTCGTCGTCGAGATTGCCCGACTCGGCGCGGCGGCCAGCCTGCTCGCGCCCGCCGATCCGGCGGCCGCCTCGCTCTGGCCCGCCTCCGATCAGGAGCCGATCGGCGCCCGGCTGGAGCTCGTGCATGCCGCGAACCTGCGGGAGCTGAACCGCGCCGCGCTGGACAGCGCGGTCTCGCGCGCCGCGGACGCGGGCAACGGTGGCGTGATCCTGGCGCGCGTGCCGCCGGCGTGGCTCGACGGCGCCGCGGAGGGCCGGGCGTTGCTGCGCTGGGTGCTGCTGTTCGCGGCCGCGGCGTCCGAGGACCTGCGCGAGACCTACGGCCTCGCCAAGCGCGTGCTCCGGTCGGGCCCGCGCCCGCGGATCGGCATCACGATCCACGGCGTTCGGCGCATCGAGGAGGCCGAGCACGCGTTCGCGCGGCTCGCCAACACCACACAACGACACCTCGGCCACCGCATCGTGAGCTACGGTCTGCTCGTGGACGATCTTCACATCTACAGGGCCATCACCGCGCACCGCCCGATCGGCCTCGAGCACCCGCAGTGTCGCGCGGCGCGCGCGCTGCGCGACGTGGCGCGCCTGCTGCTCGACGACGCGCAGGACTGCGCGCTTGGCTGAGCTCGCGATCGCCGCGCCGCCGCGCAGGCCGCAGCTGGTCGAAGGGCTTCGCTTGCGGCTCGGCGAGGTCGTCCCGGCGCTGCGGCTGATCGCGGAGGGCGTGCTCGGCGCTGAATCCCGGATCGACTTCGTCGGCGTGGAGCCGACGGGGCGCTTGGTGCTGATCCTCGTCGGCGAAGCGGGCGAGGATCTCGAGCTGATCGCGCGCGCGGTGGCGCAGCGCGCCTGGGTGGCGCCGCGGGTGCGCGACTGGATCCAGCTCGCGCCCAACCTCGGCATGCGGCCCGGCGCGGGCGCGCGCGCCGTGCTGCTCTGCCCCTCCTTTCGACGCGAAGCCGAGTCCGCCGCGGCCGCGCTCGGCGACGAGGTGGTCTCGCTGGCCCGCTACCGCTGCCTGCGCAACGGGAGCGACCTCGAGATCCTCGTCGAGCCGATCTCCCGCGCGGCGGAGCGCGAGTCGACCCCGGAGCGGTCGGATCGGGCCGGGCTGCCCGCCTTCCGGACCGGCCTCGACCACGAGGACCTCGGCCTGACGGCGGACGAGTACGCCGAGTTCGAGTGACGCGCGGCGCTCAGCGGGCGGCCTGCGGTCCCGCGCCCCGCCGAGCCGAAGCATCTCGACCGCGATCGACGGCTCCCGGCGCGCCCGGCCGCGCGGGCGCGTTGCGGATCGCCAACAGGGTCCCGCCCACGACCAGCAGCGGCATCGCGAAGAAGTTCAGTCCGGGAACCCAGCAGATCAGGAACGCCGCGCCGCCGAAGCCGAGCGCCGCGGGCTTGTTGGCCAGCAGCCAGCTGCGCTTCTCCCGGAACGAATAGCGCCGTCGATCCAGTGTGTAGCTCGCGTAATCGAGCGGCAGGAAGAAGATCGAGAACACCACGATCGACGGGCCGGTCAGCAGATGGGCGCCCGGAATCAGGAACCCCAGCAGCGCGAGGCTCCCGACCACGGCGAGGAAGAAGATCGCTCGGCGCAGCTCCTCGCGCAGCGAGCGGAGCGCGTCCAGGCCGCTGCCAACCAGGCCCGAGGGCGCGTCCTCTTCGACCGCTCCGGTCTCGATCCGCTCGACCCGGCCCGCCAGCACGTCGAGGAACGGAGCCGCGAGCACGTTTGCGACCAGGAAGGCGACCAGCAACACGACGCCCGCGATCAGCGCGAAGATCACCGCGCCGAGGATCGCCAGCCCCGCCTTCGCGGGACCCACCCACAGCCACGCGAACCAGCTCGCGGCCTCGAGGGCGGGCAGCCAGAGCGTCGCCCACGCGTACAGCTCACCCGCGTAGGCGATCAGCAGCGAGGCCGCCGCCGCGAAGGCCAGCAGCGAAAAGCCGATCGGCGCCGCCGCGAGCGCCCAGAGTCGCCGCTCGCGGAGCAGCAGGCGACCGCCCTCCAGCGGGAGCTGGAATCCATCCAACAGCGACAGCGGTTGCGGCATGGCGTCTCCGGCGCAGGCGGCCGTCTATACTACAATCCCGCCGCGGAATCCTCGATTCGGCGTCCATCCATTCACCCATCGCAAGAATTGGAGTCACGACGATGATTGGTCAGCTACGCACGACGGCGGTCGGCTTCGGCCTGCTCGCCGCCCTCGCCTGTCAGCACGCGAGCCAGAGCCAACCGCAGGACGACGGATCGGGTGGGCCCGCGAGCTCCGCGCCCGCGGCGACCATCGACGGTCGAACGATCAGCGTCGGAGAGGTCGACGCATACATCAAGGAGGAGCTCTTCAAGGACGCGACCGCCGAGCGCAACCCCGCGACCCTCTACGACGTGCGCTCGCGCGCGCTCAAGGCGATGCTCGACGAGCACGTGGTCGACGAGGCCGCGGCGGCCGCCGACCTCTCGCCCGACGAGTACCTGCAGCAGCGGGTCGAGGCCGGTGGCGAGGTGCCCGCAGAGCAGATCGCCGCGTTCTACGAGGAGAACATCGAGCAGATGGGGGGTCTGCCGCTCGAAGACATGCGGGACCGGATCAGCGACTACCTCAAGGAGCAGCGCGTCACGGCGATCGTCGCCGACCTCCGCAGCCAGGCGCCGACCGAAATCGTGCTCGAGCGCGCCCGCGTCGAGGTGGAGGCGATCGGCCCCGCCAAGGGGCCCGACGACGCGGCCGTGACGATCGTCGAATTCAGCGACTTCGAGTGCCCGTTCTGCAAGCGCGTGGTACCGACCATCGACCAGATCGTCGCCAAGTACCCGACCCAGGTGCGGTTCGTGTTTCGCAACCTTCCCCTCAACAACATCCACCCGCGCGCGCAGGCCGCCGCGGAAGCCGCCGCGTGCGCGGACAACCAGGGGAGCTTCTGGGACTACCACGACCTGATCTTCGCCAACCCCAAGGCGCTCTCCGACGCAGACCTCGAGGGCCATGCGAGCCAGCTCGGGCTCGACATGCAGGCATTTCGCCAGTGCGTGCAGAATCGAGAGACCCGGCCGATCGTCGACGCGGATCTCGCGACCGCGGAGAGCCTGGGCATCTCGGGGACGCCGTCGTTTCTGATCAACGGCATTCCGCTGCACGGCGCCCAGAGCCTGGCGGCGTTCTCGGAGGTCATCGACGAGGAGATCGCGCGGATGGCGGCCGAGGGATCGCAGGCCACGCGCTGACCGGGTCCGATGGCGAAGATCTTCAAGGCATACGACATCCGCGGCCTCACGCCCGAGGAGCTCGACGCGGACGGCGCCCAGCGCATCGGCCGCGCGACCGCGCGCTTCATCGGTGCGGCCAGCCTCGCCGTCGGCCGCGACGCGCGGGAGAGTTCGCCGGAGCTGTTCGAGGCGCTCGTGCGCGGCATCCACGACGAGGGGGTCGACGTCGTCGACCTCGGGCTCGTCTCGACGCCGATGGTCTACTACGCGGTGGAGGCGCTGGGGGCGGGCGGGGGCATCATGGTCACCGCCTCCCACAACCCGGCCCGCTACAACGGCTTCAAGATCTGCAGGGAGCACGCGATCCCGATCGGCGAGGCGAGCGGGCTGCTCGAGATCGAGCGCATCTCGACCGGCGTCGCGAACGAAGCGCCGCACCCGAAACGCGGCGCGACGCGCGCCGCCGACATTCGCGCGGGCTACGTCGATCACGTCCTCGCGATGGGCCGCGAGCGCCCGAAGCTCAAGGTCGCGATCGACTGCGGCAACGGCATGGCCGCGGTCGGCCTGGAGCCGCTGCTCGAGCGACTTCCGCTCGAGGTCGAGCGCCTCTACTTCGAGCCCGACGGCAGCTTCCCGAACCACGAAGCGGATCCGCTGAAGGCCGAGAACCTGCGCGATCTGGTGGCCGCGGTGCGCCGGACCGGCGCCGACCTCGGCGTCGCGTTCGACGGTGACGCGGACCGCGCGGTGATCGTCGACGAAACGGGCTCCGTCGTTCCGTCGGACCTGATGACCGGCCTGCTCGCGCGGCGCCTGCTCGCGCGCCACCCGGGCGCGCGCGTGCTCTACGACCTGCGCTCCAGCCGCACCACCGCCGAGGAGATCGAGTCCGCGGGCGGCGTGGCCGAGATGTCCCGCGTGGGGCACTCCTTCGTGAAGGCGCAGATGCGCGAGGTCGGCGCGATCTTCGCGGGCGAGCTCTCGGGGCACTTCTACTTCCGGTTCTCCCCCACGCTGGTGGCCGACGACGGGGTCGCGGCGTTCGTGGCCGTGCTCGACCTGCTCGGCTCGGAGGGCCGCCCGCTGTCCGAGCTCGTGGCGCCGCTGCGCCGCTACGCGCCGAGCGGCGAGATCAATCGCCGGGTGGCCGACAGCGAGGCGATCCTCGAGGCGATCCGCCTGGAGCACGCGGACGCGCCCGTCGTCTCGCAGCTCGACGGCCTGCTGGTCCGCTACCCGGATTGGTGGTTCAACCTGCGGCCATCGAACACCGAGCCCGTGCTGCGGCTGAACCTCGAGGCCGACAGCGAGGCGCTGATGATCGAGAAGCGCGACGCGCTGCTCGCCCGCATCGGCGGGAGCTGACCCGCGAATCCTACGGATTCACTTGGCGGCACGGCCCCGTGGAATCTCTACGCGGGGGTTGGGTGCTTGCGTGGGGTGGCGGGGGGCCTTCCGGCTCTAACCCCATGTCGCCCTCAGGCCCCCCGCCACCCCACGCA
>JBFGGA010000202.1:0-5900 GCA_041579295.1 Myxococcota bacterium
CAGGCCGCGCTGGATGCCCTCGCCAACCTCCCGCGCGCGCTCGGGCCCGCTCGCCTCCACGAGGTCCCACTTGTTCGCGACGATCGCCGTCGCACAACCCCGCTCCTGGGCGAGGCTCGCGAACGTCGCGTCCTGCGCGCGAAACCCCTCGCTCGCGTCGACGACGACGAACGCGACCTGCGCGCGTTCCAGTGCGCGCACGGTCATCAGCGCGCCGCCGCTCTCGGCGGTGCGCGAGCGCTTGCCACGCTTGCGCAGGCCCGCGGTGTCGATCAGCGTGAAGCGCTGCTCGCCCCGAACCACGAGTGTGTCGACCGCGTCGCGCGTGGTTCCGGGAACCTCCGAGACGACCACCCGGTCCTCGCCGACGAGGCGGTTGAGCAGCGAGCTCTTGCCGGCGTTCGGCGGCCCGACGATCGCGATGCGGATCCCCTCGTCGCGAACCGGTTGCGGCTCGCGCTTCTCGGGGATCTGCGCGACGAGCGCTTCGAGTGCGTCCCAGGCCCCCGTCGCGTGCTCCGCCGAGATCCCCTTCGTGTGCTCGAAGCCGAGGCGGTAGAACTCGCCGACGCGCGGCTCGTGCTGGGGGCGGTCGATCTTGTTCACCGCGAGCAACACGGGCTTCGCGGTCTGGCGCAGCGTCTGCGCGAGCGACTCGTCCTCGGGCAGCAGGCCGGACTTGCCGTCGACCAGGAACAGCACCGCATCGGCTTCGGCGATCGCCGCGCGGGCTTGCTGCTGAACCGCGCCGTGCAGACCCCCCTCGACCTCGTAGTCGAGCCCCGCGGTGTCCACGACGAGCACGCGGCGCGCGCCGACCTCGATCTCGGCCGCGATGCGATCGCGCGTGATGCCGGGCTCGTCCTCGACGAGCGCCCGACGCGCTCCCGCGAAGCGGTTGAAGAGCGTCGACTTGCCGACGTTGGGGCGGCCGACGATGGCGACGATCGGGAGGTGGGGCGCGCTCGGCATGGGGCTCTCGGAATGCGCCGGCCGATGCTCGCGGACGGGACGCAAGACGTGTCGCGCAGGGTATCGCGGCCCCCTACGGCATCAATCACCCGTTTTTGCGGGCTCGGCGCAGCTCGTGCTGGCGCGTCGGGCGCGGCCCGTCGCTGGCCGCGCGGCGCCCGGCGCCGCTAGGCTTCCGGCGGGATCGGGGGGACGATGCGACAGCGCACGCCACGCGACACCGGAGCCCGTGTGGCCGCGCTCCGCCGACGCGCGCTCGCATCGCTGCTCACCACGAGCATCGCGCTACCCGCCCTGTTCGTCCCGGCTTTCGCGAGCGCGACGCCCGAGACCCTGAAGCGCTCGCTGGGCAACGCGCTCTTCGCGCCACTGGACATCGCCGCGTCGCCGGTTACGGCCGCCAGGGCGCTCCACACGAACCTGCGCGACGTCGACGACGCGCGCTGGAAGCGAATCGCCTTCCCGATTCCCGGCTACATCTGGATCCTGGGGGTTCAGATCGGGGGCGGCGCGATTCGCGAAGTCGCCGGCCTGTTGGAGCTCGTGCCGGGCCTCGCGTTGGCCTTCTTCCACGCCGATCTCGATCCGCTCTTCGCGCCCGCCGAGCGCAACGAGGCGCTCGTGGACCTCGAAACGCGGCCGCTGCGCGTGAAGTTCGGCGTCAATTACATCTCGACCGCGACCCAGTAGCCGAGCGCCTACGAGGTGAGGAACGACTCGACGGCGTCGAAGACCGCGCGGCTGGCGTCGGGCGATAGCCACTGGACGCTCGGAACCTTGCGCAGCCAGGTGCGCTGCCGGCGCGCGAAGCGCCGCGTGTCGCGCCGCATCGCCTCGAGCGCGTTGGCGAGCGTGTCCGCGCCGTCCACCACGGGCGCCATGTGGCGGTAGCCGATCGCGCGCATCGGTCGAAGCTCCGGCCCGTAGCCGCGCTCGCGCAGCGCTCGCGCCTCGCGCAGCAAGCCGTGGTCGATCATCTCGCCGCAGCGCCGATCGATGCGCGCGGCGAGCGCCTCGCGCCCCGGGTCGAGCGCGAGGTGCAGGGCCCGGTACGGTCGGTCGCCGAACGCGTGGTCATCGCGCAATCGCGACGCCGGCTTCCCGAGGCTCGCGGCGATCTCGAGCGCGCGGACGATGCGCCGCTGGTCGTTCGGGTGGATGCGATCGGCGGCCTCGGGGTCGATCGCGGCGAGGCGCCGGTGCAGCCGCAGCGAGTCGCCCGCGGCGGCCGCGGCCCGGGCCTCGTCCTCGAGTTGCACGCGCAGCGTCGGGTCGGCCTCGCCGGCGTCGAGCAGCCCTTCGAGAAACGCTCGAATGTAGAGCCCGCTTCCGCCCGTCAAGACGACGATTTTTCCGGCGGCGTGGATCTCCGTGGCCGCCTTGCGGGCCTCTTCCGCGTAGCGGCCCGCGCTGTAGGGGACGTCGGGCGTCACCACGTCGAGCAGGTGGTGGGGGACGCGCGCGCGCTGCTCGGGCGAAGGCTTGGCGGTGCCCACGTCCATGTAGCGGTAGACCTGCATCGAGTCGGCGTTGACGATCTCGCCGCCGAAGCGCAGCGCGATCTCGATCGCGATCGGCGTCTTGCCGGACGCCGTCGGGCCGGTGACCACCA
The DNA here is from genome assembly GCA_041579295.1 of Myxococcota bacterium. Lineage (GTDB taxonomy): Bacteria > Myxococcota_A > UBA9160 > UBA9160 > SMWR01 > JACZVU01. Next base: position 2,585 of record JBFGGA010000202.1, read on the forward strand.
CCACCCTCGGCTTCGACGTGTGCGCGCCCCGGTCCATCTCCCGAGACTATCCGCCCTGCCCCGCCTCCGCCGCGCCGGTCAGCGCCGCGCGAAGCGACGCTCGATCTCCGCGAGCTCGATCGGCAGCGCGACCGGACGCCCGTGCGGGCAGCAGGGCGCCCAGGGGATGGCGTCGAGCGCGTCGAGCAGCGCGCGCTGCTCCTGCGGCGAGAGCGCGTCGCCCCGGCGCCGCGCCGCGTGGCAGGCGAGCGACGCGAAGACCGCGTCCGCGGCCTCGACGCTGCGCGAGCCCGCGCGCAGCGCATCGGCCCCCGCCCCCGCCGCGGCGAGCTCCTCGGCCAGGTTTCGCAGCAGCTGGCCGGGTTCGCGGCCGGCCAGCAGCGCGGGCAGCGCGCGGATCGCGACGCTGGTATCGCCGTAGGGTTCGAAGTCGAAACCGAGGCGCGCGACGGCTTCGCGGCATTCGAGCAGCGCGGCGAGCGGCGCGGGCTCGACGTGCAGCACCTTCGGGGCGAGCAAGCCCTGGCTCTCGACGCCCCGCTCGAGCCACTCCGCGCGCAACCGCTCGAACAGCACGCGCTCGTGGCCGGCGTGCTGGTCGATCAGCAGCAGCTGGTCCTTGGTCTCGAGCACGAGGTAGGTGGAGAGGAACTGGCCGAGCAAGCGCAGGTCCGCGAAGCGCACGCGCGCGCCGGCCTCGCGCTGCGCGTCGTCCGCGCGACCCTCCCCGAGGCGCAGGCCACCCGCCCAGCCCGCCGCCCGCGCGCCGAGCTCGGCAGCCGGGTCCCTGTTCTCCGCGAACACCCAGTCGCCCGGCCCCGCGTCGCGGGCTTCGCTGGCTCGCGAGCGCGGCGGTGCGGGGGCGCCGCGCGTACCGTCGACGGCGATCCAGCTGCGCTTGGAGACGGCGTCGCGAACCCCGTGCCGCACCAGCTCGTGGACGCCGCGCGGATCCGCGAAGCGCACCTCCCACTTCGCGGGGTGCACGTTGACGTCGACGCGTTCCGGCGGAAGGTCGAGGAACAGCACGGCGGCCGGAAAGCGGCCGCGCGGCAGCAGGTCGCGGTAGATCTCGACCAGGGCGTGTTGCAACACGCGGTCGCGCACGGGTCTGCGGTTGACGTAGAGGTAGATCCCCGCGGCGGTCGAGCGGTGGCGCTCGGGCCGGGAGACGAAGCCCTCGAGTGTCGCCCCCCCGGCCGCGCGCGACACCGCCACGAAGGCCGCCGCGTCCTCCTCGCCGACCACCGCGGCGATGCGCTCGAGCGGGTCTGCGGTCGCGGGCCAGGAGTACGCGGGCCGCTCGTCGCGCTGCACGTCGAAGTGGATCGCGGGCAGCGCGAGCGCCGCGCGGGCCAGCCAATCGGAGATGTGCCCCCACTCGGTGGCCGCGGTCTTCAGGAACTTGCGCCGCGCGGGAATGCCGCGGAACAGGTCCGCCACCTCGATCCGGGTGCCCGGGGGGCCTCCGGCCGCGCGCTGGCTCCGGATCTCGCCCGCCTCGACCACCAGCTCGGTGGCCTCCGACGCGTCGCGGGCCCGGGTGCGCAGGCGCAGGCGCGAGACCGCGGCGATCGCCGCGAGCGCCTCGCCGCGAAATCCGTAAGTGCCGATCCGCGCGAGGTCTTCCGCGGCGGAGATCTTGCTCGTGGCATGGCGTTCGAGGCTGAGTCGGGCGTCCGCGGGGCCCATCCCCCAGCCGTCGTCCGAGACCGCCACCCAGTCCCGGCCGCCGGCGCGCAGCTCGACCCGGACGCGGCCCGCGTCGGCGTCCAGGGCGTTCTCGACCAGCTCCTTGACGGCCGACGCGGGCCGTTCGACGACCTCTCCCGCGGCGATCTGGTCGATCAGGGCCCCGGAGAGGCGCCGAACCCGGGCCGTCTGCGGGGCGGATTTCGGATTGTCGCTGGACATCATCCCCCCGATGCCCTGTATCATGTACCCGGCTGCGGAGTCAACGGGGCCGCGCGGGGACCGCTGCCACCGGCAATTACATTGACAACCATCGCAGCATCCAAATAGATTTACCCGGGCACCCGATGGCGAGAGAGGAGAGCGGCAACGGTGGTAGGGAAACCACCGTAGGCAAAACGCAGGGCACGTCTGGGAGCACCGAGAGGGGGCGCGAGCATGAGTGAGATCGGAGTCCAGCGGAGTGGTTCGATCGGCGGCGAGCCTCGTTCAGCGGATCGACCCTCCGGCCGGCGCCGCAGCGATCGAATCGTCGGAGTGGGGCACGCGAGCCAGCTGGTCACCGATCAGGCCATGGCCGCGGCGCGCGTCGACCTACCCCTGCTGGTGACCGGGCCGCCGGGCTCGGGCAAGCAGCACATCGCGCGGGCCGTGCACGCTTGGAGCAGCCGCGCCGCCAACCCCTTCCTGCCGGTCGCGTGCGGAGCGATCAACGCCACGCTGATCGGGCGGGAGATCTTCGGCTGTGCGGCCGGCGTGTATCCGCTGCTTCAGGAAGCTCACGTCGGCGCGCTGGGTCGCGCGGATTCCGGGACGCTGCTGCTCGAGGAGATCGGACAGCTCCCCGACGGCGCGCGCGGCGATCTCGTCGCGGCGATCAAGCAGGGCCGCTTCCAACCCGAAGGGGGCATGCCCAGCGCGCCGCTCAACGCGCGCATCATCGCCACCGCGACCGAGAAGCCCGCGCGCTCGCCGTTCGACGATCTTCCGCACCACACCATCGAGCTGCGCCCGCTCAGCGAGCGCAAGGAGGACATCCTTCCGCTCGCCGCGCACTGGCTGCGGCTCGCCGCGGACGAGGCCGGCGTGAAGCCGGTGGGCTTCACGCCCGATGCGCGCGACGCGCTGCTCACCGAGCCCTGGCCCGGAAACGTGCGCGAGCTCGCCGAGCGCATCCGCCAGGCCGTGCTGCTCGCGGGCGACGGCTCGATCAGCGCGGAGGCGTTGCTGCTCGCGGGTGAGCTCGACAACGTGCCGTCGTTCAAGGAGGCGAAGCGCGCGTTCGAGACCCGCTACGTGGTGGGATTGCTGCGCCGCTGCAACGGCAACATCAGCCGCGCGGCGCGCCTCGCGAAGAAGGACCGCAAGGACTTCTACGACGTGATCCGGCGCACCGGCGTCGACCCCACCGACTTCCGCTGATCGCCGGCGCAGTTCCCCCGTCTCGTGAGGTGACGGGTACTGGCGGGGGCCCAGTTGGCCGGGCCTTGGTCGCGCCGGAGCAGTTCCCCCGTCTCGTGAGGGGATCGGTGCTGGCGGGGCCGCCTCCGGGCGCGATCTCGACGTCTCATGCGCGGGCCGGTTGCCCGGGTGGGGTGAGGGGAGGCCATCGGGCTCCAACCCA
>JBFGGA010000203.1:0-5899 GCA_041579295.1 Myxococcota bacterium
AAGCCCGGCATCATGCCCGTGGTCTCGGTCTTGCCCGGGATCACGACGATCACGTCCGTACCGAGGGTCTGGAACTGCTCGGTCACGTACAGCCGCGCGCCTTCGCCGAGCGCGGTCAGGAAGATCACCGCGACGACGCCGATCACCACGCCCAGCAGGCTCAGGCCCGCGCGCCGCGGCTGCTGGAGCAGCGCGGTGACCGCAAACCCGAGCGTGTCCTCGGGCTTCACCGCCGGGCCCCGTCGCGGCTGCGGTCGAAGATCGGGTGCGCGGCGCTGACCTCGGCCGCCGAGATGCTGCGCACGATCTCGCCGTCGCGCATCTCGAGCACCCGATCCGCGCGCTTGGCGACCTCCGGGTCGTGGGTGACGACCGCGAGCGTGATCCCCTTGGCGTTGAGCTCGTCCAGCATGTCGAGGATCTGCTCGCCGGAGCGCGTGTCGAGGTTTCCGGTGGGCTCGTCGGCGAGCAGCAGCCTCGGCTGCATCGAGACGGCGCGCGCGATCGCCACCCGCTGCTTCTGTCCGCCCGAGAGCTCCGCGGGGCGGTGGCTCGCGCGGTCGCCCAGACCGACCGATTCGAGCGCCTCGCGCGCGCGCTCGAGGCGCTCCGCGCGCGAGATGGCCGCGAGGATCATCGGCAGCTCGACGTTCGCGAGCGCGTCGAGGCGGGGCACGAGGTGGAAGGACTGGAAGACGAAGCCGATCTCGTTCAGGCGCAGCTGCGCGAGCTCGTCGGGGTCGAGCGCCTCCACGGCGCGGCCGTCGAAGGAGTACTGGCCGCGAGACGGACGGTCGAGGCAGCCCAGGATGTTCAGGAGCGTGGACTTGCCCGAGCCCGACGGCCCGATGATGGCCGCGTGCTCGCCGGCCGCGAACTCCTCGCTGACGGCCTTCAGGGCGTGCAGGGACTGCTCGCCCATCACGAAGGTCCGCCAGACGTCCTGCAGGCGGATCACGACGGCGCTTCGGGCTCGAGGATCTCGACGACCTGGCCGGCCTCCACCTCGACCCGATCCAGCGACGTGACCACGATCTCGCCTTCCTCGAGACCCGATCGCACTTCGACGAAGTCCCAGTTGCGCATCCCGGTCTCGACCTCGCGCTCGACGAGGACGTCGTCTTCGACGACGAGCACCCGATTGTTCTGGAACAGCGCGGTGGTCGGGATGCGCAGCGCGTCCTCGAGCGTCTCGAGGATGACCTCCACGTCGGCCGAGGTTCCCGGCAACAGGCTGCTCGCGATTTCGAGATCGTCGAGCTCGACCTCGATCTCGACGGTTCGATTCTGGGCCTCGATGTCGAGCACGTAGGGGGCGATCCGCGTCACCTTGCCGAGGAAGGTCTCGTCGGGCCGCGAGTCGACGGTGACCCGGACCGGTGAGCCGAGTCGGATGCGACCCGAGTCGATCTCATCCATCGGGGCGCTGACATAGAGCGATTCGCGGTTGATCAGATCGATGATGCCTGCGGGCGACGGCGTGACCCACTCGCCGACCTCCGCGTCGACTTCCGCGATCACCCCCGCGAAAGGCGCGTAGATGCTGACCTTGTCGAGGTTTGCGGCGGCGCCCGCGCGCGAGGCGCGCACCTTCTGGCGCTCGGCGTCCGCGGCGTCACAGCCGGCCTTGGCGGCCTGGTAGGTGTGCCGGAGCTGGTCGAGCATGTCCTCGGAGACGATGTTCTGCTCGGCGAGCTTGCGCTTGCGGTCGTACTCGCGGCGCGCCTGGTCGCGCCGGATGCACATCTCCTGGTAGTGGGCGTCGGCGGCGCGGATCGCCTCGAGCGCCTGGTTCTCCTGGGCGCGCAGCGTCGAGTCGTTGAGCAGCAGCAGCAGCTCGCCCTGGGTGACGACGTCGCCCTCGCGATGCGTGATCTCGACGACGCGACCGCCGATCTCGGTCGAGAGGTGCGCGCGCTGTCGCGCCCGGATCGTCCCCGCCTTCGAGTTCGTCACGGTGGAGTCGATCCGACCGCGCTCCACGGCGATCGTGCGCACGGGGATCGGCTCCGGGGCGAAGACCGTGTAGCGCAGCAGGAATACGGCGGCGACGGCTCCGACCAGCACGAGCGCGCGAAAGCGCCACTTGCGCAGCGTCTCGGATTCGAGCGCCATCAACACCATGGCGATCATGCTAGCAGCCGGGCGCGCGCTCGGTGCTGCTCCCGAGAAAGAGCCTCGCGATGTCCCTCGTCTCCGCTCCGCGTCAGGGCGCGCGGCTCAAGCCGCGGCCGCGGATTCCGACGCGCGTCGACCTCAGCGCCCGGCGATCCGCTTCGCATCCACCTTGAACATGCGGCGCGCACCGCGCTGGTAGGTGAAGATCAGCGCCCGGCGCGGCTCCGTCGAATCATTCGGCTCGGAGCCGTGCACGATCGACGGACTGAAGAACAGCAGACTTCCCGCCGGCAGCACGATCGGCCGCTGGAGCGACGCGTCGAAGGCCGCGGGGTCCGTGAACAGCGACCCCAGCCGGCCCTCGCCACGGAGGCCCGGCAGCATGCCGCCGCGCTGGCTGCCCGGGATCACGCGCAGGCAGCCGTTGACCTCGCTCGCGTCGTCCACGCTGATCATCGCGTTGGGCAGCCGTTCGACGTCGGGGTGGAAATGCGCCCAGTAGGGGGAATCCTGGTGCCAGCGAAAGCGCGAGCCCTCGCCCGGCCGCTTGAGGTTGAGCTTGTCGGTGAACAGCGAGATCTCGCCCCCGCCCAGCAGCGCGCGCACTGGATCCACCAGGCGCGGGTCGTCGATCAGCCGATCGACGCGCGCGTCGAGGTGGTGGAAGGGCTCGATGACGCGGATCGTCCTCGTCGCGGGGCGGTGTTCGAACTGGATCGTCGCGCCCGACGCCTCGCAGTAGGCGTTGCCATCGATCTCGTAGCTCTGGCCGCGCTCGGCCGCGGCGCTCGCGCGGGCCGCGCAGCGCTCGACGGCGGCGCTCAGCTGCTCGATCTCGTCGCTCGCGAAGGCGCGCTCGCGGACGAAGAAGCCGTCTTGCGCGTAGGCGCGCCGCTCGCTCGCGCTCAGGCGAAAGCGCGAGCCGCCCGTGCGAACGCGCGGATCACCCATCTGCGCTCAACGCTGCGCCGCGCGCACGGTCAACTCGACGCGATTTCCCGCGCCGCGCGAGCAGACCGCGATCTGCCCGCCGCGCGGTCGCAAGATCGCATCCGCGACCGCGCGCAGCAGCGCCCGGCCCTTCAGCGCACCGCCCGCGACGTCTTCGAACTTGCTCTCGTCGTCCACCGTGAAGACGATCGAATTCGCCTGCGCGAACGCAGCCACCGCGACCTTCCCGCTCGGCTCCGAGTCCTCGAGCGCTTCGTAGATGAAGGTGAGGAGGATGTGGTGCAGCGGCTCCGGGTCGATGACCGCCATCGGGAGGTTCGCCGCCGAGTCGATGTCGATGACGACCCTCGCTTCGCAGCTCTCCTCGATGCTCCGCTGCAGGCCGTCGAGCACCTCGATCGGATCGACGTTCGGCGCGCCCTCCGGCACCGGCGAGACGAGCGGCCGGATCTGGGCGAGCAGCGAGCCCATGCGTGACGAGAGCGCTCCGATCGTCGCCGAGATCTCCGAGAGCTCCGCCCCCGTCGACTCGGGTTCGATCAGCTGGGCGTGCAGGCGCGTCGCGGCCAACAGGTTGCCGATCTCGTGGCCGAGCGCGAGCACGAGATCCACCGCTTCCGAAACGGGCTTGTGCTTCGCCGATGCCATCGCCAGCGTTGGCTCCGCGTGAGAACGACCCCGCTAGCGTAGCCGACGGCGCTCCGCCCTAGCCACGGCAATCGATCGCGCTCGCCGCGCGCGCGCCGGGTTATACTGGGCGGCTGCCGCGCCGCCGCGCCGATGCTCCGATGCGAAGGGCTGCGCGTCTCAATTTGGTGGAGCCGAGTTGGCGAGAGCGGAAGCCGGCGATCTGGAAGCGCCCACGGTGGCGTCCCTGCTGGGCTCCGAATCGCGCGTGATCGGCGGCGTCTCGCTAATCGCGGAGGGCAGCGCCGCGATCGCGCTCTCGCAGGGCGGTTTTCGCAAGCGCTACCCGCACACCGATCCCAACGAAGACGCGGCCGCGTTCGCGCTGGGCGAGGCGGGCGTCCTGCTGGCCGTCGCGGACGGCCACAACGGCTGCGAGGCCGCGGAATCGGCCATCGGTGAGCTGCTGCGAAGGTCCGGTGCGCTGCTCGCGCGCGGCGCAGAGGCGAGCGACGACGGCTGGCGCAGGCGCGCGCTCGAGACCTTCGGCGCGATCCAGACGGAGCTGGCTTCGCGCGTCGCGCAGGGCGTCCGCGGCCATTCGCGGACCACGCTCGCGCTGGCGCTCGTGCTGCCGGACGCGAACCAGCTCGCGTTCGCGTCGTTGGGGGACAGCCACATCTTCCGCGTCTGCCCCAACGAAGTCGTGGAGCTCGTGACCCACGCCAGAGCGCCGGCCAGCTATCTCGGCAACCCCGCCGACGATCTCGGCGCCCTCGCCGGCAGGAGCATCATCGGGACCGAGGCGCTCGACGACACGCGGGCCGTCGTGCTCGCCACCGACGGGATCTCCGAGCCGGGCATCGGCGTGGAGCTGCCCGAGTACGCCGTCTCCGAGTGCGCGGCCGACGCGGACCGATTCGATCCGCAGCTGCGCCCGCTGGAGCTGGCCCGAAACGTCGCCGAAGCCGCGCTCGACGCCCATCGACGCCAGCGATCTGGCGACAACATCGCCGCCGCGGTCAGCTACCTGCCCCCGCGCGACCCGGACGCGCGGGGACCTCGCTGAGCATCCCCGCGCTCGCCGACGGGGGGCCCGCGCAGAGACGTGGCGAATGCTCGAGCCGCCGATCGACGCGGCGGCTGAACGTTTGCGCACGCCCCCGCGCGCTACGCCGGGTCAGCGCCCGCGAGCAGCTCGACCACCCGCTCGGCGATCGCGGGCGCGGCGGTGAGGCCGGGCGATTCGATGCCGATCAGGTTCACGAACGACGGGAAGCCGGCATCCGACTCCTCGCGCACCACGAAGTCGCGGAACGGCTCGCCGGGGCCCGCGAGCTTCGGGCGCACGCCCGCGAAATCGGGCGCGAGCGACGCGGCGTCCAGGGACGGGAGGTAGCGGCCCGCGGCGCGCCCGAACGCCGCGCGCTTGCGCTCGTCGACCTCGTAGCCGACCGCGTCGACGTACTCGGCGTCCGGCCCCAGCCGCATGCGGCCCGCGAGGTCGATCGTGAGGTGGATCCCGAGGCCCACCTCGCCGGGCACCGGGTAGATCAGCGTCCCGACGCGCAGGCCGCAGCCCGGCGGCAGCGCGAAGTAATCCCCCTTGCAGGGGCGCAGCCGATAGCCGCGGGCGTCGACGTCGAAGCCCGCGCGCTCCGCCAACGCGTCGCCGCCGAGCCCGGCCGCGTTGACCACGGCCGCGCACTCGATCTGGCTCTGCCCACCGCTCGCATCGCGCGCGCGAACGCGATAGCCCGCCGCGCTCCGCTCGACCGCATCCACCTCCACGCGCAGCGCGAGCAGCGCGCCGAACGACTCGGCCTCCGCGAGAAACGAGAGGCTGAGCGCGTGCGCGTCGACGATCCCCGTCTCGGGCGAGACGAGCGCCGCCTCGCAGCGCACGTCCGGCTCGCGGCGTCGCACTTCCTCGCCCCCGATGATTTCGAGCCCCGGAACCCCGTTGGCGAGCCCACGCTCGCGGAGCGCCTCGAGCTGCGCGACCTCGGACGGCGCCGTCGCGACGATGAGCTTGCCGAGCTTGCGGTGCGGGATGTTCCGTTCCGCGCAGCGCGCGTAGAGCAGCTCGCGGCCCGCGACGCAGAGCGTCGCCTTCAGCGAGCCCTTCGGGTAGTAGATGCCGGCGTGGATGACCTCGCTGTTGCGGGCGGTGATCCCCTGCGCGATCGCCGCGTTGCGCTCG
>JBFGGA010000204.1:0-5840 GCA_041579295.1 Myxococcota bacterium
CTGCAGCCGAAGGGCTGCCGGTTGACGGGGCTGACCTCGCCCGGCTCGAGGCTCGCCACCAGCGGCGCCATCCACGCCGCGAGCGAAGATTCGTGCAGCCAGCCGATGTCGCCGCCCTGCGCGGGCGCGGCCATCGAGACTTCCGAGGCCACCGCTTCGAAGCGCTCACCGGCCGCGATCCGCGCGGCGGCCGCCTCCACCTCGGCGCAGGCCGCGTTCAGATCCTTGTCGGCGTCTGCCGCGACGAGGATCTGGCGCAGGTGGACCTGGCTTCCCCCGTCGGGTTGGTCCCCGTAACGCTGCTCGAAGAGCCTGCGGACGGCCGTCTCCTCGACCTCGATCCTGGGCATCAGCGCCACCTGGATGACGCGCTGATTCTCGATCTTTTCGCGGATCTGCTCGCGGTAGTCCTCGAAGTCCAGGCCCTTCGCGCGCACGCTCTCCTCCAGCTGCTCGAGCGTGAGCCCGTTGTCGCTCGCGATCATCCCGATCGTCTCGTCCACCTCCTCGTCGGAGGCGAACAGCTCCATTCGCTTCACCTCGCTGCGGATCAGCTTGTCTTCGATCATCCGCTCGAGCCCCTGGGCGCGCAGCTTCGCGATCTGCTGCTCGTCGACGCCCGCGGCGCGCATCTGCCGCTCGCCCTCGGCGACCATCGCGATCACCTCGGAGAGCAGCACGACGTCTTCGCCGACCTGGGCGGCGATGCCGTCGACGAGCACCTCGTCGGCCGAAGCCGGCAGCGCCGTGAGGAGCACCCCCGCGGCCATCCACGCGCAAAGCCGTCGCATCGAGACCTCCTGCGGGATCGAGGACACGATCGGAAGCGCGGTCGATCCAAGGCAAGCCCGCGAATGGTAGCCCGCGCCTGGCGGTCGCGTCGCTCCCGGCCGCGTGCGCGCCCCGGGGCGCCGCCGCGGCCCTCCGCGCAGCGGGCTCGTTAAGTTGTTGACGATGCTCAGCGTTCCGGTCGCGCCCCCGCGCGATCTCAAGGCGTTGGCCGCCCCTCCCAAACATCGATGTTTACTTGACAAATCCGAAATGTTAGAACTGTGAGCCCGCGAGGGACCGGACGCTGGACGCCGCGGATCGCCGCGCGATGTAAAACATCCGAAACGCGCGAGGTTCCGCGATCCACCTGCCCGCTCCACGGGCGATCCCGGGCCGCTACCCGACGACCCGCACGGAGAGGGCGCCTGCATGATCGAGAAGCGACTGGACTCGCTGTTCAACCCGAAGGCGATCGCGATCGTCGGCGCGAGCGATCGCGCGAGCTCGTGGTCGAAGGAGATCTACTCCAACCTCAAGGCGCTCGACTTTCCGGGGCCGATCTTTCCGATCAACCCGCGCCGCGAGACGGTCTGGGATCAGCCCGCCTATCCGTGCCTGAGCGAGACGCCCGTTGCGGCGGAGCTCGCGATCATCGCGATTCCCGCCGCGGCCGCGGTCGAGGCCGTGAAGATCTGCGCCAAGGCCGGGGTGCCCGGGGCGATGGTGGTCTCGAGCGGCTTTCGCGACGGCGGGCCCGCGGGCGCGGAGCTCCAGCGGCAGCTCGCCGCGGCGGCGACCCATGGCGGCATCGCGCTGATCGGCCCCAACGTCGAGGGCTTCATCAACTATCCCGGGCGGGTCGCCGCCTACGGGGCCGAGATGCCCCGGACCGGGAAGCCGGGCTCGATCTCGATGTTCTCGCAGAGCGGCACGGCGGCCTGGGCGTTCACCCAGATGGCGGGCGACCGCGGCGTGGGCATCCGCGTGGTGAGCGGCGTCGGCGTCGAGGCGACGCTCGGCATCGGCGACCTCCTCGAGTGGGCGGGGAGCGATCCCGAGACGCGCGTGGCGGCCTGTTACATCGAGACGATTCGCGACCTCGACGTGCTCGCGCGCGGGCTCGTCGCGATGGAGCGCGCCGGCAAGCGCGTCGTGATCTGTTGCCCGCGCGTCTCGGGCGAGGCCGCCAAGGCCGCGGTGGTCGCCCACACCGGAGAGCTCCTCGGAGACACCACGCTGCGCGACGCGACGCTGCGCCGGCTCGGCGCGGTGGTCGTGCACGATCCGATCGCGCTGTTCGAGACCGCGCTGCTGTTCGAGAAGGCGCCCGGGCGCTGCCTCGGAAGGCTCGCGGCCGCGATGCAGTCTGGCGGCAACTGCGCGCTCTTCGCCGACGCGCTCAACGACGCGCGCGTGCCGCTCGAGAAGTTCAGCGACGCAACCACCGCGAAGCTCTCCGCGATCCTTCCCGACTTCAGCGAGCCGCGCAATCCGCTCGACGTGACCGGCCAGGCGATCTTCGACAACGAGATCTACTGCGGCGCGATCGACGTGCTGGCGGCGGATCCCGAGGTCGGCATGATCGCGATCGACGTCGCGCCGAGCCGCGAGTGCCCCGACGACTCCGACCTCACCGCGATCCTGGCCCACGCGGGCAAGGTCCAGCGCGAGACCGGCAAGCCCGTGATCTCCGTGCTCGCGACGCCGCTCGCCTACACCGGGCGCACCGCGGAGGCGATCCTCGAGCACTCCGTCGCGGTGCTGCACGGTCACGCGCCCGCCGCGGCCGCGATCGCGGGCCTCTACGAGATCTCGCGCGAGCACCTGCCCATCGCGGAGCGGCGCATCGGCAAGCCGCGCGTCGCGGTCGCGCCCGGCGTGCTCGACGAGGTGCAGGCCGCCGCGATCTTCGCGCGTTACGGCATCGAGCGCCCGCGCGAGAAGGTCGTCGGCACGCCCGAGCAGGCTGCGGACTTCGCGCGCGAGCTCGGCGCCCGCGTCGTCGTCAAGCTCGTCTGCGCCGAGGTTCCCCACAAGGCGCGCGAGGGCCTGGTGAAGTTGAACCTCGATTCGCCGGTCGAAGTCGAGGTCGCGGCGCAGAAGGTGCAGGACCGCGCCCGCGAGATGGGCGTCGACGCGACGCGCCTGCTGGTGCAGGAGCAGCTGCCGCCCGGCCCCGAATTCCTGATCGGCGTCACGGTGGATCCGATCTACGGGCCCGCGGTGACGGTTCGCAGCGGCGGCGGGGGCGTGTGCGGTGAGTCGGCGTTCAACCTGCTGCCGCTGCGCGAGGGAGAGGCGGCATCGATCGCGGCGGGTGCCGCGGCGGGCGCCGCCGTCGAGCTGACCAACCCCGAGCTGAAGCAGCTGAGCGGTGTGGTCGAGCGCTTCGGCTGGCTGGCCCAGGATCTGTCCGATCGAATCCTCGAGATCGAGGCCAATCCGATCCTCATCACGGGCGGGCGCGCGGTCGCAGTGGATGCGCTCGCGGTTGCCAAGCAATGAATCAATAGGAGTACACCGATGTCCAAGGAAGCGCTGATCCGCGTCCGCATGTCCGCGCGCGACGCCCACTACGGCGGGAACCTGGTTCCCGGCGCCAAGATGCTGGAGCTCTTCGGCGACCTCATCACCGATCTCGCGATCCAACAGGACGGCGACGAGGGCCTGTTTCGCGCCTATCACGAAGTGGAGTTCCTCGCCCCCGTGTACAGCGGCGATTTCATCGAGGCCAAGGGCCGCATCGCCAAGCTCGGCAACACCTCGCGCCGCTGCGAGTTCGAGGCCTACAAGGTGATCGCGGTGCGACCCGACGTGAACGACTCGGCCGCAGACGTGCTCAAGGAGCCGATCCTCGTCTGCCGCGCGGTCGGCACCACGGTCGTCCCCAAGGACAAGAAGCGGACCTGAGCCCGGGCCCGCGCGGCGCTGGCGAATCCTGCGGCTTCGCTTTGCGGCGCCGCGCGCTCGCGCGCCGCGCCGGGGCTCGCGGGGGTCAGTCGGCGCCGAGGTTGGCGAGCAGGTTGCGGGCCGCGTCGAACAGCCGCGCGCCGCCGCCCTCGGGCGCGCGCGCGTAGATCTTGCGGTCGGGTGCCACGCGCATGCCCGTCCCGGCCTGCTGGAGCAGATCGAGCAGGCGCTGCGGATCGACCCGGCTGCGGTCCGCGGCGGTGAGCACGATCTCGCCGTTCGAGAGATCGATGGCCGCGATGCCGAGCTTGCGCGCGCGCGCCTTCAAGCGGATGACCTCGAAGAGGTTCTCGGCCTCGTCGGGCAGCGACCCGTAGCGGTCGATCATCTCGTCGCGGATGCGCTCGATCTCGCCGTCGTCGCGGCAGCTCGCGAGGCGCTTGTAGAGCACCAGGCGCTGGCTCACCGCGCTCACGTACGACTCCGGCAGCCGCGCGGTCACGGGCAGGCGGATCTCGGGGTCGACCTCGGCCTCGTGCGGCTTGCCGCGCAGCTCGTCGACGGTCTGTTCGAGCATCGACAGGTAGGTCTCGTAGCCCACCGCCGCGAGACAGCCGCTCTGCTCGGGTCCGAGCAGGTTGCCCGCGCCGCGGATCTCGAGGTCCATGTTCGCGAGCCGGAAGCCGCTGCCGAGCTCGCTGAGCTCCTGGATCGCCTCGAGTCGACGCCGCGCGTCGGCGGTCAGCGCCTCCTCCGAGCCCGGGATCATCAGGTACGCGTAGGCGCGCTGCTTGCTTCGGCCCACGCGCCCGCGCAGCTGGTAGATCTGCGCGAGGCCGAGCGTGTCCGCGCGGTTGATCAGGATCGTGTTCGCGCGCGGATTGTCGATGCCGCTCTCGATGATCGTGGTGCACAGCAGCACGTCCGCCTCGCCGTGCATGAAGCGCAGCATGCGGTCTTCGAGGTCGCGCTCGCGCATCTGGCCGTGCGCGACGATCACCTTGGCCTCGGGGACCACGCGCGCGAGCCGCTCGCGCATCGCGTCGATCGTGCGCACTCGGTTGTGGACGAAGAAGGCCTGCCCGCCGCGGCGCAGCTCGCGCAGGATGACCTCGCGGATCAGCGCGTCCGAGAAGCGGCAGACCTGGGTGCGGATCGCCAGCCGGTCCGCGGGCGGCGTGTCGATCACCGAGAGATCGCGAATGCCGGCAAACGCCATCTGAAGCGTGCGAGGGATCGGGGTCGCGGTCAGCGTCAGCACGTCGACCGTCTTCTTGAGCTGTTTGATGCGCTCCTTGTGGGTGACGCCGAAGCGGTGCTCCTCGTCGATCACGAGCAGCCCGAGATCGCGGAAGCGCACGTTCTTCTGCAGCAGGCGGTGGGTTCCGATGACGATGTCGATGCTTCCATCGGCGAGGCGCTCGACGACCGAGCGCGCTTGCTTCGGGCTGCAGAAGCGCGAGAGCGACGCGATCTCGACGGGGTGGCCCGCGAATCGCGCGCGAATCGTCTCCTCGTGTTGCTGGCAGAGCACCGTCGTGGGCACCAGGATCGCGACCTGCTTGCCGTCCATCACCACCCGGAAGGCCGCGCGCACCGCGACCTCGGTCTTGCCATAGCCCACGTCGCCGCAGACGATCCGGTCCGCGGGCTTCGGGCGCTGGAGGTCCGCGAGCACGTCCTCGATCGCGGCCGCCTGGTCGGCGGTCTCCTCGTACGGGAAGGTCGCCTCGAACTCCTCGAGGTGGCGGTCGCGGCCCGCAAACGCGTGGCCGGGCGCGAGCTCGCGCGCCGCGTGCAGCGAGAGCAGCTCGTGGGCCAGGGCGAGCAGGTTCTTGCCGACCGACTTCTTCGCCTTCTCCCAGCTCGCGCCGCCGAGCTTGTCGACGCGCGGCGCGTGGCCGTCGGAGCCGCCGTAGCGCTGGATCAGGCTCAGGCGGTGCACGGGGACGAAGAGCCGGTCGCCGTCCTGGTACTCGAGCCGCAGGAACTCACCGCGCGCGGCGCCGAGATCGAGCTCGACGAGCCCGCGGTAGATGCCGATGCCGTGCTCTTCGTGAACGAGGTAGTCGCCCTTGTCGAGCTGCGCGAGCGCCTCGATGCTCGCGCCCTCGGGCCAGCGCGCGCGCCGCCTGCGGCGCTGGCGCGGGCCGAAGATC
>JBFGGA010000205.1:0-5838 GCA_041579295.1 Myxococcota bacterium
CATCAGAAGTAGCCGACCCGACGCGAATGCGAGCGCCAGCGCGGTGGCGGCGATCCCGAATCGCCACGTCTTGAGCGAGCGTTGGATCGCGACGGCTTCCTTCTCCTCCTGGAGCACCGGACACTCCTTCGCTTCGCCCGCGCAATCCAACCAGGATCGCGTGGTGGGTTCGAGCCTTACTCCATGCGAAGCCGAGCGCTCATCGGCCAGATACCCGTTGCAGCGTTTGTGCCGGCGGCTCGACCCGCTCGGCCAGGCGTCCGATCGCGGCCGTGTCGTAGCGGTCGACCGCGAAGATCTTCTCGACGTCGACGGGTACGCGGCCGCGGCGCAGCAGGCGCTGGGCGAGGACCGCGCTGCGGGAGAGCGCGGCCAGGATCGGGCGCGGGAGCCAGATCACCCGGAGGTCGGGGTTGATGCGCTTCAGGCGCGCGATCAGCTCGCGCTTCTCGGGGAGCTCGGGCGAGAGCAGGTTGATCGCGTCCGGCAGCTCCTCGTAATGGGAGACGGCCCACGCGAGCACGCGGGCCGCGAAGCTCCGCTCGACGGTTCCGAGGCGATCGGAGGGCGAGCCCACGGCGACGTAGAAGTTGCCGACGCGCTTGCCGAGCCGGCCGGGCGGCTCGAAGGCGCGCGCGTCGATGATCGCGCCCGGGCGCGCGATCTTGACCTCGACGCCGAGCTCCTCGGCGAGGCGCGCGGCGAGGTGCTCGGACTCGACCTTCCCCCAGACGTAGGGGCCGCGCTCGCGCGGATCGGGCTCGAGCGGCGTCTGCTCGGAGATGCCTCGCGGCGAGCCGCCCGACGCGTGGACCGCGAGGCTGCTCACGTGGACGATGCGCTTGGCGCCCGCCCCGGCCGCTGCGCGGATGACGCGCTCGGTGGCGTCGACCGAGTTGCGGCGGTGCTCCTCGAATCCGCCCGCGGTCTCGGCGGCGAGGTGGACGACCGTTTCGATGCCGCCCATCGCCGCATCGGGAGCCCCCTCGCCGAGGTCGCCCGTCACGTAATCGACGCCCGCGATGCGATCCCATGGCGCGGGCTCGCGCCGCGCGAGCACGCGCACGCCGACACCGTCTTCTGCGAGCGCCCGCACGAGTGCGCGGCCGAGGAATCCCGTGCCGCCCGTGACGAGCACGCGGGGAGCCGGCGCATCGCTCCGCTGCTCGGACGCCTGCGCGGCGGATCGCAGCTCGGCCGCCACCCGCTCGCAGACCGCGACGGTCGAGAGGATGTTGTCCGCGGAAACCGGCGCCGCGCCTCCGCGCTGGATTGCGCCGTAGAAGGACTCGAAGATCTCCGCGAGGCCCGGGTAGCTGACCTGGCGCCGCGCGAAGCGGAGGAAGAGCGCTCGCGTGGTTCCGAAGACGAGCTGACAGGCCTGTCGATAGGGATTGAGCATCTTGTCGACGATCGACGTGCCCGGGCCGATCAGGCGCTGGACCGCGCCGCGAACGAAATCGGCGTGGATCGCGCCGTTTTCTCCGACGAGCTTGAGATAGCTCTCGACCGGCCGGCCCTCGAGCGAGACGACGAGCGACGCGCTGAGGCTCCCGCGACGCAGCAGCGCGTGCAGCGTTCCGTTCGGGCCGAGCTCACAGGCGACCACGCGCGTGTCGCCTGCAGCGCACGCGACCTCCATGAAGTGGAGCAGCGAGTAGACCGGGTGCGGCAGCACGTCGAGCAGCTGCAGGTCGTCGCGCAGCGGCTTGCGGCCGCCCGCACCCGTGCGCACCGGCCGGAACGCGAAGTAGCTCTCGAGGTGGACGACCGCACCGAGCGCGGGAAGCAGCTCCGCGGCGCGGCGCGCGGGGGCCTCGAACAGCAGCTGATGGCCCGCGCAGACGCTGCGCGCGCGGCGCGCGGCGAGCTCGAGCACGCGCTTTGCTCCGTCGGCAGTTTCCGCGAAAGGCTTTTCGACGTAGACGTGGCAGCCCGCCTCGAGCGCCTCGATCGCGAGATCTTCGTGGGTCGAAGGCGGGGTGCAGACGTGGACGACGTCAATCGAATTTGCGGCGAGCAGCGCGGTCAGCGAGGGATATGGCGTGGCGCCGGGGCATTCCTCGAGGAAGGTCGCGCGCGCCCGCTCGTCCGGGTCGGCGAAGGCGACCACGCGCGCGCTCGACGCGGCGCGCGCAACCGCCGCGGCGTGGCGGCGCGCCATCGGGCCCGAGCCCACGATCGCGACCTTCAGTGCCGTGGCGCTCGGATTGCTATTCGGCGTGGTCATCACATGGCTCGCTATTCGGAGCGGCTGGCGGGTGGATCCGGAAGCTAGCCGACCGAGAAGTGGGCATGCCAGGCGGCGCGATCGCTCGACGCACGTCCCCCGCCCGATCGACACCGCGTCGCGCGCGCGCGTGCGAGCGGATGGCGTACTGGCGATTCCTCGCTTCGACCGGAGGGATGCTCATTCGAGGCCGAGCGCGAGCAGCTCGATCGAGAACCGCTCGGCGGGCGCCAGCGCGAACACGCTCAGCCGCGCGATCGCGGAGAGGTCCATCTCGCGCGCGTCGGGCGCTCTGCGGATCTCGTCCAGCGGAATCGCAAACGCGTTCTGCCCGGGCAGGATCGTCAGGCGTCGGTTGAAGCGATCCGCGTAGCGGTCGTCGTGCGCGCGGTCGTGGATTCGGAGCACGAGATCCACCGGGTGGTCCAACTCCGAGCGAAGGACCAGCCGCAGGCGCTGGTAGCCGGTCCAGTCCGGATACGGCTCGATCAGCTTGAAGGCGGAGTAGAGCGCCGGCTCGAAGTCGAGGCGCAGCGCGGGAACCTCCGCGCCGTCCTGGCGGGTGCTCGAGGTATACGCGAAGCCCGCGCGGTGCGTGGCGATGAAGTCGGCCTCCCAGGTCCCCGCGAAGTCGCACAGCGCGGGGAATGCCGCGGCGCGCGCCGCGTAGCTGTGTGCGACGCGCAGGGCCGGCGCGAACGCGAGCAGCAACAAGGCCAGCGCGAGCGCGCGGCAGATTGCGCGGGCCCGCTTTCGGCTGGCCGCGGAAAACGGCGTGTGGGGATCGAAGGTCGAGGCGGCGAGCAAGCAGGCCGCCGCGCCGAGCGCATCGCTCCACACGTCCCGCGGATCGGGGTTGCGATCGGCGCCCAGCTGCAACAGCTCGGAGCCAGCTCCGAGTGCGACCGCCACGAGCCAGGCCAGCCCGTAGAGCCGCGCGCGGCCGCGGCTCGCGAACGGCGACGCCAGCAGGAACTGGAGCATCGCCAGCGCGATCGCGCCGAACAGCGGAGCGTGCCCGACGTCGAGCGCGGTCACCCAGGCCAGCGTCCGCCTCGGGGGTCCCACGAGGTGTACGAGCGCAAGCAACGCGAGCGCGACGCACGTCCACGCCCACCTGGCGCGCCGGCGTCGCGGCCCCGGCACCGGCTCGAAGCCGATGGCGCTCCCGGCGAACCGCTCCGCCACTTTCATCCCGCTCGGTCCTCCGCTGGCCGCTCAGCGCGCGATGTACTCGCGGTGCCAGATCGAGAACGCCATCAGCGCCCAGATCTGATCGTCGCAGTTCGCCCGGCGCTCGAAGTGGTCGTCGAGCAGGCGCCGCACGGCGGCCGGCTCGAACACGCCCGCGGCGCGCAGCGACTCTGGCGAGAGCGTATCTTCTACGAACGGCCGCAACGCCCCGCGAAACCACACCGCGATCGGCGCCGAGAAGCCCATCTTGCGCCGCCGCAGGAAGTCGGCGGGCAGCAGGTCGGCCACGGCGCGCTTGAGCACGTGCTTGCGCTCGACGCCGCGCAGCTTGAGGTCGGGCGGAATCCTCGCGGCGAACTCGAGCAGCTCGTGGTCGAGGAACGGCACCCGGACCTCGAGGGAGTGCGCCATCGAGATCCGGTCCGTCAGCGTGAGCAGGTTTCCGGGCACGAAGAGCTTCAGGTCCGCGAACAGCGCGCGATTCAACGGATCGGCGTCGCGCACGAGGTCGATGATCGAGTGGTAGTGCGTGCAAGGCTCGTCGAGATCGATCTGCTCGCAGATCTCGCGCGTGAGCAGCTGCGCCCGCAGCGAGCGGTTGTGCAGGGAGATCAGCTCGAAGTAGCGATCGTCGAACGACAGCTCGAGCGTATGGACGAAGCGCTTCGCGCGCTGCGCCCACGGGTGGCCGCTGCGCGGATCGGGCAGCGCGTCGACGAGCGGCGCCAGCACGCGCCGTCGCAGCCAGCCGGGCACCCAGCCGAAGCGCTCGGCGAAGACCGCGCCCCGATGGCGCTCGTAGCCGGCCGCCACCTCGTCCCCGCCCACACCCGAGAGCGCCACCTTCACGTGCTGGCGCGTGAGCTCGGACAGATACCAGGTGGGGATCGCGGTCGAATCCGCGCTCGGCTGGTCGAACGCGCGCACGATGCTCGGCAGGATCGAGATCAGGTCCGGCTGCATCTCGAACTCGCGGTGGTGGGTCGCGTAGCGCTGCGCGAGGCTGCGCGCTTGGGCCCGCTCGTCGTAGGCGTCGCCGCCGGACGCGTAGCCGATCGAGAAGGTATTCACGGGCTCGGCGGAGTGTCGCGCCATCAGCGCCACGATTGCGCCCGAGTCGATCCCGCCCGAGAGAAAGGCGCCGAGCGGCACATCCGAGATCAGGCGCAGTCGCACTGCATCGTCGAGCTCCGCGCGGAGCCCCTCCGCGGCCTCTTCGATGCCGAGGGATCGATCGACCTCGTAGCCGAGTTGCCAGTAGCGCTGCAAGCGGATCTCGCCGCCCTCCACCACCAGCAGGTGTCCCGCGCGCAGCTCGTCGATGCCGTCGAACATCGTCAGCGGCTCGGGGACGTAGGAGTAGGTCAGGAAGTGATTGACGGAGGCGGGTCGCAGGCGGCGCTCCACGCGGGGATGCTGAAGCAGCGCCTTGATCTCTGATCCCCAGACGAGCTGGCCGTCGATCACCGTGTAGAAGAGCTGCTTGACGCCCACGCGGTCGCGCGCGAGCAGCAGGCGCTGCCTGCGCGAATCCCAGATCGCGAAGCTGAACATGCCCCGCAGCTTCGACGCGCAGTCGTCTCCGAACTCCTCGTAGGCGTGGACGATCGTCTCGGTGTCGCTGCGCGTCCGGAACCGGTGACCGCGGGCTTCGAGCTCGCCGCGCAGCTCGCGAAAGTTGTAGATCTCCCCGTTGAAGACGATCCAGACGCTCTCGTCCTCGTTCGCGATCGGCTGCGCGCCGCCCTCGACGTCGATGATCGAAAGCCGCCGCATCGCGAGCCCGACGCGATCGGTCTCCAGGTGCAGGCCCGCGCTGTCGGGGCCGCGATGCGCAATCGCGTCGTTCATCGATTGGAGCACGTCGCGCTCGATCGGCCGGGGCTCGCGAAGGGAGTGGATGCCGACGATCCCGCACACGTCCTGGTCCACCCCCCTCGCCGTCGATCGGCCGATCGTTAGCGCATCCCGATCGGATCGGCTGGCCGCGCGACGCTCAGCGCGGGCCCGGCAGCGCTGCGGGGGCTTTGACTTCGCTTCGGCTGATCTCGATCAGGTAATCGCCGAGCTCGCCGGCGCCGATCGCCCGTCCCTCGCTCGCCCAGGCGGGCCGGGGCCAGCCCGCCGGCGCGCGCAGCACGGCCCGCGAGGCTTGCGCGCGCGCCGAAGACCTCTCGGTGGGCCAGGCCGAGGTCCTCGTCCCGGTCGCGGCCATGTATCTGCGCTCCGGACGGCCCGAGCGTGCTCTGGAAACGATCGAGCGCGTCATGGAGCGCGACTCGCTCAACCCCGAGGCGCGACGCTGGCGGGCGCGGATCTTCGATGAGCTGGGGGAGGACGCGCGCGCCGGAGAAGAGTACGAGCGGGCGATCAGTCTCGACCCGGGGATGTGGATCTATCGGAACGAGTACGGC
>JBFGGA010000206.1:0-5837 GCA_041579295.1 Myxococcota bacterium
CTCGAAGTCGCGATGGATGCGCTGCGCGCGCCGCCGGGCGACGCCGACGTCGCGCACCTCTCGGGCGGCGAGCGGCGTCGCGTCGCGCTCTGCCGCCTGCTGCTGCAGAAGCCCGATCTGCTGCTGCTCGACGAGCCCACCAACCACCTCGACGCGGAGTCCGTGGCCTGGCTCGAGCGCTTCCTGCAGGAGTACGCGGGCACCGTCGTCGCGGTGACGCACGACCGCTACTTCCTCGACAACGTCGCGGGCTGGATCCTCGAGCTCGATCGCGGGCGCGGCATCCCGTGGAAGGGCAACTCCTCGGAGTGGCTCGAGCAGAAGCGGCAGCGGCTCGCGACCGAGGAGAAGCAGCAGAGCGCGCGCGCCCGCACCCTCGAGCGCGAGCTCGAGTGGGTGCGGATGTCGCCCCGCGGGCGTCAGGCGAAGAGCAAGGCGCGCATCCACGCCTACGAGGCGCTCGTCGCGGAGGAGCAGTCGCGCCTGCCCGAGAGCGTCGAGATCGCGATTCCGCCCGGGCCGCGGCTCGGCGACGTCGTCGTCGAGGCCGAGCGGCTGAGCAAGGGCTTCGACGGACAGCTCCTGTTCGACGAGCTGAGCTTCAAGCTTCCGCGCGGCGGCATCGTCGGGGTGATCGGCGCGAACGGCGCGGGCAAGACCACGCTGTTCCGGATGATCGTCGGCGAGGAGAAGCCGGATTCCGGCGAGCTGCGGCTCGGCGAGACCGTGAAGGTCGCCTACGTGGATCAGAGCCGCGCCTCGCTCGATCCCGAGCACAGCGTCTGGGAGGAGATCAGCGGCGGGCACGAACGCGTGTCGATCGGACGCCGCGAGATCAGCACGCGCGGCTACGCGAGCTCGTTCGGCTTCAAGGGCGCCGACCAGCAGAAGCTCGTCGGCGCGCTCTCGGGCGGCGAGCGCAACCGCGTCCACCTCGCGAAGGTGCTGCAGCAGCAGGGCAACCTGCTGCTGCTCGACGAGCCCACCAACGACCTCGACGTCGACACGCTGCGCGCGCTCGAGGACGCGCTGCTCGGGTTCTCGGGCTGCGCGGTCGTGATCTCGCACGACCGCTGGTTCCTCGACCGCATCGCGACGCACATCCTCGCGTTCGAAGGCGACAGCTGCGTGACGTGGTTCGAGGGCAACTACCAGGAGTACGAGCGCGACTTCAAGCGGCGCAAGGGCGCCGACGCCGACCAGCCCCACCGCATCAAGTACCGGCGGATCGACGCGTGACTCGAGCCCTGGCGGCCCGAGATCGGATGCCGCAGCGCGCGGCTTCCGCCGCGGGCTAGGGCGTCGAGGCGGGGCTGGTTCCGAGGGCCCGGCGGACGGTCTCGTAGCTCGTGCGGGCCTCGAGCAGCGCGAGGTCGGTCGAACCGAGCTCGCGCTCGAGGATCGCCAGCGAGCGGCCCAGCGTGCTCTCGGCCTCGGCGAGCTTCTGCTGCGCGGCGTAGATCTGGCCGAGGTCGCTCAAGAACAGCGCGTACTCCACGCCGTCGGGATCCAGCGTCGCCTCCAGCAGCGGCAGGGCGCGCTCGTAGTGGGTCTGCGCGTTGCGGTAGGAGTCCTGTCGCTGGAACACATCGCCAAGATGTCGATGGCTGCGCGCGAGCTCGAGGCGGTCCGGCGCGCCGCTCTTCTGCTGGATCTCCACCGAGCGCCGGAATAGCGCCTCCGCGCGCGCGTATTCGCCGCGTTCCAGCAGCAGCATCCCGAGCCCGTTGAGCGGCTCGGAGAGGTCGGGGTGGTCGGGTCCGAGCCGACCCTCGCGAATCTCAATCGTGACCCGGTAGCTCTCCTCGGCATCGACCTCCTTGCCCAGGGCCTGGCGGGTCTCGGCGAGCTCGTAGTTGACGCGCGCGACCACCTCGTGCTTCGAGCCGTAGGCCGTCGTGAGCACCTCGAGCGCGCGCTCGTACAGGGACTCCGCCTGCTTCGGGCGATTCGTCGCGCTGTAGATCGAGGCGAGGTTCGCCATCAGCGCCCCGAGCTCCCGCAGGTTCACGCGCTGTTGCTCCTCGAGCATCGCGATCGCGCGCACGTAGTGGGGCTCGGCCGCCGCCATGTGCCCCTGGTGGATCAGGCACTGCGCGAGCCCGCCCAGACTGAAGGCGAGGGCGCGCGTCTCGACGGGCTGGTTGCTCTCCAGGATCGCGATCGCGCGCTCGTAGTGCTCCTGGGCCTTGCCGTAGAGGCCCATCTCGAGGTGGACGGTCGCGAGGCCCACGAGCGGCTCCGCGATCGACGGGTTGTCGGGGCCGCGCTGCTCCTCGATCTCGAGCACCCGCTGATAGAGCGTGATCGCGGTGCTGTAGTTGCGCTGGGCCGCCCAGCTCGAGGCCTCGTTGTAGCGCGCGCGCGAGGCGCTGCGGCTGTGGATGCCGAGCTCGGCTTCGAAGATCGGGATCGCCTTGCGGTAGAGCTCGACCGCTTCGGCGTGTCGGGACTGCGCCTGACGGAGCAGCGCGAGGTTCGAGTACGCCTCGGCCAGGCTCAGCGGCTCGTCGGGCGGGGACGTCCTCCAGATGGTGAGCGCGCGCTCGAGCGCCTGGTTCGCCGCCGAGTACTCGTTGCGCGCCAGGTAGAGCGAGCCGAGCGCGGCGAGCGTCTCGGCGACGTGCCGGTGATCGGCGCCGAACGCGATCTCCTTGTTGGTGAGCGCTCGGTCGAGCACCGGACCGGCCTGCTCGTACTTCTTCTGGAACAGCAGCGCGTCGCCGAGGTTGTGCAGCGTCATGCCGGTCTCGGGGTGCAGCGGCGGCAAGACCTCGGACTGGATGTCGAGCGCGGTGCGGTGGGATGCCTCCGCGGCCGCGAAGTCGCCACGGTGTTTGTGGAGCACGCCGAGGTTGTTGTGGACCGCCGCCACCTTGCGATGACGCGATCCGAGCAGCCTGATGCGGATCGCGAGCGACTCGTTGAAGTACTCCTCGGCCTCGTCGTAGTTCTCCATGTACTGGTGGACGAGCGCGATGTTGTTGAGCGTCGAGGCCACGGTCCGGCTCTCGTATCCGTAGGCGTTCTGTCGGATCCCGAGCGCCTTGGTGTGAAGCTCCAGGGCCTGCTCCAGGCGCCGCTGGTGGGCCCAGATGGCGGCGATCTCGTTGATCGTCTCGGCGCTCTGCACGTGGTACTCGCCGAGGTTGCTCTCGCGGATCTCGCGCGCGCGCTCGAGCAGCGCGAGCGCCTCCTCGTAGCGCCCCATCACGCGGTAGAGCGAGCCGAAGTTCGTCATCACCTTCGCGGCGCGCAGCCCCTTGGCGCCCGTCTCGGCCTCGAGGATCTCGAGCGCGCGCAGGTAGAGCTTTTCGGCCGCGCTGAAGTTGCCGCGGTCGTGGTTGACGACCGCGAAGTTGTGCAGGCTGTCCGCGAGGGTCACGTCGTAGGCGCCGAGCACCTCCTCGCGGATCTGGATCGCGCGCTCGTAGAGCGGGGTCGCATCGTCGCGCCGACCCTGTGCCTCGTAGGCGTTGGCGAGCTCTTCGAGGCTCTCGGCGATCGCGATGTTGTCCTCGTTCGTGTCGTTCTGGCGGATTTCGAGCGCGCGCTCGTAGAGCTCCGAGGCGCGGACGTAGTTGCCCTGCACCATGTAGATGCCCGCGAGCGCCTCGACGCCGGCCGCAAACGTCTCGTCCCCGATCTCGTGCTTGGACTCCTGGATCGCCAGCCAGCGCTCGAGCAGCGACTTCGCCTCGTCGTAGCGCTGCTGGTGGATCGCGAGGTTCGAGAGCACGAACAGGCTCTGCGCGAGGCGGGGGTCGTCCTCGCCCACGGCCTGGGCCTCGGCGAGCGCCTGCTGCCAGATCAGCTCTGCGTCCGCGGTGCGCCCTTCGCGATACGCCGTCACGCCGTCCTCGAGCGGGTCCGGCGCCGTGTGGGGCGCGCATCCGAGCGCCATCGCGAGCCCGACGAAAAGCGCGGCCGACCAGCGACCCCGCACACCTGCCGTTGCGAATCGAACCATGCTCCACCCCTGATCGAAGCGTCCGCCCGCCGATGGGCGCCGCCGGCCGGACTCGGCGCGCCCGAATCCGCCTCGATTGACAGCTGATTGCATTCGGCTTTTCGGGTGGCCTTCCTCCCATCCTTAGGGGACAGTGGGAATCCCTAGGGGCCGGTGGGGATCCCGGGGAGCCGGCGGCGATCCGCCGCCGCGGGCCCGGGCGGGCGTCGCGTGGGGGCGGAGCGCTCCGCTGGCGCCGGATTGCCCCGGCGGACATTCGGGCGGGCCCGCTGCGAGCCGGCTTCCCGGTGTGCGGGGGCGGCGCAACGCCCGCCCGCGGGTGTTCTGTCGGCGCGGTCCATCTGCTAGCTTGCGCGCCCCATGAGCCAGCAACCCCGCAAGGACCTCCGCAACCTCGCGATCATCGCGCACGTCGATCACGGCAAGACGACGCTGCTCGACGGCCTGCTGCGCCAGACCGGCTCGTTTCGCGCAAACCAACAGGTCGCCGAGCGCGTGATGGACAACGAGGACCTCGAGCGCGAGCGCGGCATCACGATCCACTCCAAGGAGACCTCGATCGTCTTCGAGGGGGTGCGGATTCACCTGGTCGACACGCCCGGTCACGCGGACTTCGGCGGCGAGGTGGAGCGGGTCCTCGGCATGGTGGACGGCGTGCTGCTGCTGGTGGACGCGGTCGAGGGCGTGATGCCGCAGACGCGCTTCGTGGTCGGCAAGGCGCTCGCGCGCGGCCTGCGGCCGCTCGTCGTCGTCAACAAGGTGGATCGGGTGGAGCAGCGCGCCGAGGAGGTGATCGACGAGGTCTTCGACCTGCTCGTCGAGCTCGGCGCCGACGACGCGCAGCTGGACTTCCCGGTCGTCTTCGCCTCCGCCAAGCAGGGCGCTGCCGCGCGCTCGCTCGACGAGCCGCTCGAGGACCTGCGGCCGCTGCTCGAGACCATCCTCGAGCACGCGCCCGCGCCGCGCGTCGACGTCGAGGCGCCGCTCCAGTTCCAGGCGGTGACGCTCGGCTACGACGACTACATCGGGCGCCTGGTGATCGGCCGCGTCGAGCGGGGTCGGCTGGTGCGCGGCGCGCGCCTGGTGCGGATCCCCGCATCGGGCGCCCCCCAGCCGTTTCGGCTGACCAAGCTGTTCGGCGCGGAGGGGCTCGAGCGCGTCGAGCGCGAGGCCGCGGCGGCGGGCGACATCGCGGTCATCGCGGGCATCGACGCGATCGAGATCGGCGACACCGTCTGCGAGCCTGAGCATCCCGAGCCGCTCGAGCGGATCGAGGTCGATCCGCCGACGGTGCGGGTGCGGTTTTCGGTCAACAACTCGCCGTTCGCGGGCCAGGAGGGGAAGTTCGTCACGAGCCGCCAGCTCGGCGACCGCCTGGGGCGCGAGGTGCTCGGCAACGTCTCGGTGCAGCTCGAGCCCTCGGAGCAGCGCGACACCTTCGTGGTGGCCGGGCGCGGCGAGCTGCTGATCGCGGTGCTGATCGAGACGCTGCGCCGCGAGGGCTACGAGTTCGGCGTGTCGCGTCCCGAGATCATCCAGCGCGAGATCGACGGCGTGCGCTGCGAGCCCGTCGAAGACGTCGCGATCGAGGTGCCCGAAGGCTGCGCGGGCGCCGTGATGGAGAAGCTCGGCGAACGCCGGGGACGGATGACCTCGATGGAGCACCGGGAGGGCCGCGTGCGCTTCCTGTTCACGGTCCCGAGCCGCGGCCTGTTCGGCTACCGCAGCGAGTTCCTGTCGGACACGCGCGGCGAGGGGATCCTGTATCGGACGGTGAGCGGCTACGAGCCCTGGGCGGGCGAGCTCGCGCGCCGCGGCGTCGGCGCCGTGGTCTCGACCTCCGCGGGAAAGACCACGCCCTACAGCC
>JBFGGA010000207.1:0-5791 GCA_041579295.1 Myxococcota bacterium
GGTCGGGCTCGGCGCGCAGCTGACCGACCAGCACCGAGCGGATCAGGCTCGACTTGCCCGCGCCCGAGACGCCCGTGACCGCCACGAGCCGACCCAGCGGAATCTCGACCGTGAGATTGCGCAGGTTGTTGGCGCGCGCGCCGACGATCTTCAGGCGGCCGCGCGCCCGATCGCCGGCGGCCGCGCACCGCGCCGGCGCGCGCGCGCCGCGCCACTCGCCGCCCAGCGCGCGCCCGGTCAGCGAGCGCGCGCAGGCGCGCACCGCGTCGACCGACCCCTCCGCGACGACCTCGCCGCCGTGCCGGCCGGCGCCCGGGCCGAGGTCGATCAGGTGATCCGCGGCCTCCACGATCTCGGGCGCGTGCTCGACGACGACGACCGTGTTGCCCTGGTCGCGAATCCGGCGCAGCACGTCGACCAGGCGGGCGGCGTCGCGCGCATGCAGGCCGACCGACGGCTCGTCGAGCACGTAGAGCGACGCGGTCAGCGTGCCGCAAAGCGCCGTCGCGAGCTGGATGCGCTGCGCCTCTCCCCCCGAGAGCGTGCGCATCGGGCGGTCGAGGGCCATGTAGTCGAGGCCCACGGCCACGCAGCTCGCGACGCGCGCGCGCAGCTCGTCGACCAATCTCTTCGAGCGCGCGCTCTGCGCGGGCGAGAGACTCAGATCCTCGAGCCAGCGCGCCATCTCGCCGAGATTCAAGCGGGCCAGCGCGCCGATGTGGCAGCCGCCCACCTCGACGCAGAGCGCGTCCGAGCGCAGCCGGGATCCCCCGCACTCCGAGCAGCGCTCGAAGTTGCGATAGCGCGCGATCAGCACGCGGGCCTGCACCTTGTAGCGCTTGCGCTGCAGGCGGTCGAAGAAGCGCTGCACGCCGCGCCAGCCCTCGCCGTCGCCCTCGAACACCCAGTCCTGCTCGGAGGCGCTGAGCGCTTCGAAGGGGCGGTCGACGGGTACACCGGCCGCGCGCGCGGCCGCGAGGAGCTTCGAGCGCATCCGCCGCCCCGACGGCGTCTCGAACGGCGCGATCGCCCCGTTCGCGAGGCTGCGCGTCGGGTCCGGAACCACGCGCGCGCGGTCCAAAACCGCGATCCGACCGAAGCCCTGGCACGGCGCGCAGGCGCCGAGCGGGCTGTTGAACGAGAAGAGCGCGGGGCGGGGCTCGGTGAAGCGGCGGCCGCAGCCATCGCACGCGAAGCCCTCGAGGAAGCTCGCGCGCTCGTTTGCGGCCGTGACGACCACGCAGCGGCCCGCGCCGCGCGCGAACGCGTTCGCGACGCCTTCAGTCAGGCGCGCGCGGCTCCCCGTCGCGGATGGCACCAGCCGGTCGATCAACAGCAGCGCGCGCTTGCGCTGGGCGTCGATCGCCCTGGCGGAGAGCTCCGAGACTTCGACGACGCGGCCGTGCTCGTCGAGCAGCCGTGTGAAGCCGTCGCGCAGCATGCGCTCGCGCCAGGCGCTCGCGCGCTCGCGCTTGTCGGAGCGCAGCGGCGCGCCGAGCGAGAGCTTCGTACCGGCAAACCGCGCGCGAATCGCATCGGCGACGCGCTCGGGGCTGCTGCGCTCGACGCGGCATTCGCAATCCGGACAGCGCGTCTCGCCGATCTTTGCGAAGAGCAAGCGCAGGTAGTCGAGGATCTCCGTCGCGGTGCCGACCGTCGACCGCGCTCCGGTCACCCGATTGCGCCGCTCGATCGCGATCGCCGGAGGAAGGTTCGAGATGTGATCCACCGCGGGTCGCGGCAGGCGCTCCAGGAACTGGCGCGCGTAGGTCGAGAGCGAGGTCACGAAGCGGCGCTGTCCCTCGGCGTAGAGGGTGTCGAACGCGAGCGTGGACTTGCCGGAGCCCGAGACGCCGGTGATCGCGGTGATCGCGCGCAGCGGGACGCGGCAGCTCGCATTCTTGAGGTTGTGGGAGCGCGCGTTCTCGACGGCGATGTGCGTCGCCGCAGCTCCGCGCTGTTGTGCCGCGCCGGACGTCGCGGATTTCCGCCTAGCGCCCATCCTCGCCGGAACCCTCCGCCGGGTCGACGATCAACGTGACGGTGATGTGATCACCGGTCTCGCTCTGCGCGAGCTGCAGCACGCGCACGTTCGCGGTCGACAGAAACCGGTTGATCTCCTCCTCGACCTCCCGCACCAGACCCCGGAAGACACGACACGTCGAAACCATCGCTCAGCTCTCCCCCCGCTCCGCTTGACGCAGCGCCTCCGCGGCGTAGCGCTCCTTGCCCGCGCGCGCCGCGGCTTCGGACAGCGCCTTCCACTCCTCGGGCTCCGGCGTGACGCCGGTCGCCGTCGCCACCGCCCGGAGCAGGAACGCGTCGCCGGCCTCGATCGCGCGAGCGCGCAGCGCCTGGATGGGCTCGCCCGCCTCCGCCTTGACGAGGAACGCGAGCGCATCGATCTCGAGCCCCTCGGCGAAATAGGCCTCCGCGTAGCGCAGCGCCTGCGCGTCGCTCATCTCGCGCTCGACCAGGTGCCTGCGCGCGATCGGCCCCGGCAGCTTCGATTTGCCCACGATCCCCCCGCGCCCATCCGGTTGGTTCAGTAACGCGGAACGTCCGCGTCCACCGTCAGCGACCACGCGTCGATGCCGCCCGTCAGGTTGGTGACGCGAATGAAGCCCGCAGCGCCGAGCAGCCTGCAGGCCTTCGCGCTGCGCCCGCCCTTGTGACAGTGCACGACGACCGGGCGCTCCTTCCACTCGCGGATCTCCGCGAGGCGCTCTTCGAGCTCGCCGAGCGGAATCAACCGCGAGCCCTCGATCCGCGCGCGCAGGAACTCCTCGGGCTCGCGGACGTCGAGCAGCAGGAACTCGTCATCGCGTGCCTGCATCGCCTGCACGGCCGCCGCCGAGATCTCGGCGAGCTCGGGCTCGCCCTCGCGCTGCAGGCCGCAGAATCCCCGATAGTCGATCAGCTCCGTGACGCTGGGTTGCTCCCCGCACACGGGGCACTTGGGATCCTTCTTGAGCCGGAACTCGCTGAACTCCATGCGCAGCGCGTCGTACTGGATCAGCCGCCCGTAGAGCGGCTCGCCAAGGCCGGTTGCGATCTTCACGGTCTCCGTCGCCTGGATCAGCGCGATCAGGCCCGGCAGCACGCCGAGCACGCCGCCCTCCGCGCACGACGGCACCGAGCCCGGTGGTGGCGGCTCGGGGTAGAGGCAGCGGTAGCAGGGGCCGTAGCGCGCGTCGAATACGGTGGCCTGGCCGTCGAAGCGGAACACCGATCCGTGCACATTCGGCTTGCCGAGCAGCACGCAGGCGTCGTTCGAGAGATAGCGGGTCGGGAAGTTGTCGGTGCCGTCCACGATGACGTCGTAGTCGGCGAAGATCTCGAGCGCGTTCTCGGAGCCGAGCTCCACCGCATAGGTGCGAACCTCGACGTCGGGGTTCATCGCCTCGATGCGCGCGCGCGCGACCTCGACCTTCGGCTTGCCGATGTCGGCCGTGGTGAAGAGGATCTGCCGCTGGAGGTTGGTGGCGTCCACGCGATCGAAGTCGACGATGCCCAGCGAGCCGACCCCGGCGGCCGCCAGATACTGCGAGAGCGGGCAGCCGAGGCCGCCCGCGCCGATCAGCAGCACGCGGGCCTCGAGCAGCTGGAGCTGGCCGTCGACGCCGAGCTCGGTCAGGCTGAGGTGCCTGCGGTAGCGCTCGAACTGCTCGGGTCGCAGGGGTGGTCGGGAGCCGGACATCGCACCAACGCTATCGGAGCCGGGCGAGCTCTGCGAGCGCTGCGTCGCAGCGGATCCGGCGGGCCCCGCTGCGCGCGGCTAGTCGGCGGGATCTCGCTTCGGGGGAAGCACGACGATCTTGTAGGCGATCCGTGGGCTGTCGACCATCTCCCACGACACGCTCACCCAGTCGCCCGCCTCGATCGCCTGCCAGCTCGACTTCGCGCCCGTGACCTCGGTGGCTTCGGAACGCCGGAACGACACGCGGTCGCCGCGGCGATTGTCGACCCCGAGCTTGTCGCCCGAGATCTCGGTGACCTTGCCCGAGAACTCGCGGAGCTGCGCGGCGGCCGGGCTCGGGGCGACCAGCGCAACCGCCAGCGCGGCGAGCGCCGCGCCCGCGAACGCCGCGCACGCGCACCCGCGAGATCCGTTCCGCATCCCCCACCCCCTCGCCGCGCCGCGCGGCGCGCAATGCGCTGGTGCCGGAGGCGGGAGTCGAACCCGCACGGCCGTGAAGCCGGGGGATTTTGAGTCCCCTGCGTATACCAGTTTCGCCACTCCGGCCCCGTGGCGTCGCAGCATACCACGCCCCGCGCGCGCCCAAAACACGGCGGCGCGCGGCTTTTGACAGCTCCCCGACCCGGCGGTAGCTTGCAATGCCCGTGGGGCTGTAGCTCAGCTGGGAGAGCATCAGGCTGGCAGTCTGAGGGTCAGGGGTTCGATCCCCCTCAGCTCCACCAGGTTTCGCAAGAGCGGCCGGTGACTTGGCGATTCGCTGTCACCGGCCGCTTTCTTGGTGGGGGAACTGGTGGGGGGCTTTACGCAGATTCTCACGCAGAACGCGCAATGAAGTCCGCTGGAACATCCCCTTGCCGCAGCTGCAACGGCTCACGGTAGATCTCTCCGCCGATCCACTTCGCGTAGTGACGAGCGGTAACCGCAACGTCCGCGTGCCCGAGTTGCGCCGACACGTAGCCATTTTGAGCACCTGCAGCAACGAGGCTGCTCGCACGAGTGTCGCGCAGACCCTCGTAGATGCAACCGCAGATACGCTCGATTGCGCGAACCTTCGGCTACCCCTCCGAGGGGCGCCCGCTTCGTGAGCCAGCGGCGCCGAATGGGTTGACGGAACGTCGCGACGGCCTTGGTTTCGACGAGCTCGAGATCGACCGCGTATCCAAGCACGTTCGAGAGAACGTCGACGTAGGCGCTGCTGGTGCGCATGCTGCACTATGTGAGAATCACTTTCTGCTTCGACCACTTAGCCGCAATCGGCCGGCGGCGTCTCGATGCTGCTCGCGCTGGCGAACCTGCAAGGGATTAACTCTGCGGCGCGTAATTTCACGATTCAGTGCACGTCAAGGCGAGAAAGACATAGCGACCGGTGAGATACTTGGTACAGCGCGTTGTTCCGAAGATGGCAAAGAAAATTGCGCAGCCGAGCGCACCCAAGGCCTGGGCCGTGATGACTCGGTATTGCGAAAACGCAGGCCAATCTCTGGTATAGACATGAAACCAATGCGCGCGAAAACGCGATCGAGTCAGGGGCAAGAGGGGCTCGCATGCTTCATCGCGATGCTGCTGTTTGGTTTCGCGGCGTTCGCCCAGAACGAAACACCCCCGAAGACGACGCCCGCCGACCAGACGGTCGAGTCCGCGACCGAGAGGGTGGCCGAACCAGCGACCGACGCAGCGGTCGAATCCGCGACCGACGAGGTCAACGAGGGTGAGCGCCCACCGGAGGGCGGCGCCGATCCCGGCGAGGATCTCGCCCCCGAGGCCTCCGAGCCGAGCGCGGAGCCATCGCCCGATCTCGACGAGATCGTGGTCAGAGGCGAGGCGGGGGGAATGCTGGTGAAGGACAGTACCATCTCGGTCATGACATTCGACCCGGGTGTTCTCCAAGTCGAGGGCATCAGGGACATCCGCGATCTCTCGAACTTCACTCCGAGCCTCGAGATCAAGAGCGCCTTCGCCGCCTCCAATCCCACCATCTACATCCGCGGCGTGGGTCTCGACGACTACAACGCCAACGCGGCCAGCGCCGTCGCCGTCTACCAGGACGGCGTCTACATGCAGTCGCCGGCCGGCCAGCTGTTCCAGTTCTAC
>JBFGGA010000208.1:0-5789 GCA_041579295.1 Myxococcota bacterium
ACCCCACGCCAGCACCCAAACGACCGCATGAGGATTCCACGACAAGCCCGCCGCAAAGGAACCCGGAGGGTTCGCCGGTCAGGCGAGCGTCAGCGAGCGCAGCAAGCGAACCGACGGGTTCGCCAGCTATGCGTCGAACAGCTGCGCTTCGGCGTCGTCGAGCGTGCAGACGCGATGGCCGCGACGCCGCGCGACCCCGATCTCGCGTTCGCCGTTGTACCCCCAGGCCGCGAGCGCGCAGCGCACGCCCAGCGCGGCGACCCGATCGAGGTGATTGACCTTGTCGTCGACGAAGACCATCGCCTCGTAGTCGACTCCGACCGCTTCGCGCAGTCGCCGCAGATGGGCGTCCTTATGAACGCCCGTCTCCTTGTCGAGCACGCGCTCCGGCGAAAACAGCGCCTCGATCCCGTAGTCGCGCAGCAGCGCGTCCACGGTGATCCGGTCCTTCGAGGTGGCGATCGCGAGCAGCGCGTCGCCGGCCCGGCGCTGCAGGATCTCGAGAAACCGCGGGTACGGTCCCATCATGCGCCGCCAGCCCTGCGGGTCGCGTCGCGAGAGCTCCGCGCGATTGTCGTAGAAGCGCCGGTGGAAGCGCAGCAACCAGCCCTCGTCCAGCTCGGCCCGGAACGCGTCGTAATCGGCCTGATCGGCGAGCTTCCTCTCCACCTCGATCGCGGCGAGGCTGATCGCGAAGTCCTCCGCGCGATTGCCGAGCGGCATCAAGCCGAGGAACGAGGCGTAGAGGGGATCTGCGGTCAAGCGGCCCGGCGACGGCAGACGACCATCCTCGAGCGCCGCGCGTCGATCGTCGAATCGCGAGCGTTCGATCATCTGTGTGTAGGTCAGGAGCGCGACCGCGAACGACTCGGGGGCGCTATCCGAGATCACTCCGTCGAAGTCGAGGGCGAGTAGTCGGGGCAAGGCGGGCGGAGCCTAGCCAAATTCGGCCCTCGCGATCAGCGGCGGGAAGCGGGCTCGTCTGCGAGCGCCCCGCGCGCCGCCTCGCAGTGGAGCTGGAGACGCCGCACGAGCTCGGCCTGTTCGAGATCGAGCCGGCCGACGAGCTCGGCGAGGCTGCGGATCTGGTCCAACGGCGCGCCATCGGGCGGCGGCCGATCGATTCGCGCGTAGGCGGTGCGCAGCGACTCGCGCGCTCGGTCCGCGTCGCCGCGCAGCAGTGCCTTGAGCGCGCTGACGGCGTTCGCGACCGCGCTGTGGGTCAGTGACCAGCAATCGCCGCGGGCCTCGGCGTTGTCGAGGTCGTAGGTGTCGTCCCGCTCGATGGACTCCGCGAAGATCTCGACGTCCAGCCGCCAGTAGAGCGGCACCTCGGCGAACTGCACGAAGACGAGCCGGCGCTTGTCGGAGTGCTGGAGCATCGGGTCCGAGCGAACCGACTCGACCGCAGCGACCGAAGCCAGAACTCCGGGAAGCTCGGCGACGGCGTCGTGGAACTTGGCGTCGGGCACCTCCCAGAAGACGTCGATGTCGCTGTAGCGATCGCTCGTCCCGCGCGCGAGCGAGCCGCGGAGCCCGGCCGCGGAGCCCGCGACCGACGACTCGAGCGCTCGGGTCACCGCGTTCGCGAGGCAGATCCGGACGGACGGGTCGAGGTTCACGGCGCAATCCAACTCAGGCGCGCGGGGACTCGATCCCCAGCCGCTCGCGCAGCCGGTCGAAGAGTCGATGCACGTCGGGGTGGAGCTCGTCTGCGCGCGTGGCGCGCGCCACGCGCTGGACCGAGATCGGCCGGCCGACCACGCGCGGCAGCTCGCCGTTGGGACCGAACAGCCGCTTCGCGTCGAGCTGGCCGTACGCGGCCTCGTCGAGCGCGGCCGGGAGCGCCGCGTCGATCGCGCGTCGGATCCTGGCGTCGGCGGCGGGGATCGCGCCCAGGGTGCGCTGGATCGCGGCGGGCACGAGCAGATAGCTCTCGATGTGGCGGCGCCCCCAGGTGAAGAACTCGAGGCCCGGCACGCCCGCGTCGCGAAACCGCGGCTGCACGCCGTCGTCTCGATCCAGCACGCAGACGCCGACCAGACCCGCCTCCGAGCCACCCGCGCGGCAAAAGTGCTCGACGGCGCGCGCCGGACGGCGACCACCGAGGATCACCGACGCGCCGAAGAGACGGCCGCCCATCGACGGCAACAGGCGATACGCCCACGCCCGCAGGATCGCGCGGTCCTGAGGACCTTCCACGTAGAGGATCAAGCGGCTGGGGTCCTGGCGCGATGGACTCGCGACGGGGTCGATTCGCAACATGAGACGCGCCCCTGGGGGGAGATGGATCTTCGCCCCTATTAGACCACATTCGGACCGCGGCTTCAGGCCGGGCGCAGCCCTCGCGCGCAATTTCTTTGGCAACCGTCGATCTCGGGTGTAAGTTGACTGCATGATCTCCGTTCTGATCGCAGACGATCACAGCGTGGTGCGAGAGGGCGTGCGCCACCTGATCGAGAGCGAGCCCGACATCGACATCTGCGCCGAGGCCTCGGACGGCCGGGAAGTCCTCGAGCAGGTCGAGAAGAACAAGCCCGATCTCGTGATCCTGGACATCTCGATGCCGCGCCTGAGCGGCCTCGAGACGCTCGAGCGGATCCGCTCGAAACACCCCGGCACCAAGACCATCCTGCTCTCCGTGCACGCGGATCCGCCGATGATCCAGAGCGCGGTCGCGCTCGGCGTGGACGGCTACGTGCTCAAGAACGCGAGAAAGAGCGAGATCCTCTCGGCGATTCGCGCCGTCGTGCGCGGGGGCAGCTACTTCAGCCCGACGGTCGCGCGCGAGATCGTCGCCCAGATCCGCGATCCGCGGCCCGCCGTCGACCAACCCTTCTCGCTGCTCTCGGCGCGGGAGCGCGAGGTGCTCCACCTGATCGCCGAGGGCCTCGCCGCCAAGGAGATCGCGGCGCAGCTCGGCATCAGCACCAAGACCGTCGAGGCGCACCGCACCAGCCTGATGCGCAAGCTCGGCGTCCGCAAGGCGACCGAGCTGGTGCGCTACGCGGTTCGCCACGGCCTGATCGAAGCCTGAGCGCGCGCGCGCGATCCCGCCCCGAGCGCATTCACCCGGCCCGACGCCGTCAGCAGATTCGCCCCGCGCGCGTCCACCCCTCGTCGATCCGCGCGGGGCGGGCTCGTTCCGCTCGACCGCGCCGCGCTTCAGCCCGCGGACCGCCCTCGCCGCATCACGGCGAGCATCTCGAGGTGCGGCGTCTGGGGGAAGAGGTCGAAGCACTCGGCGGAGTCCAGCCGGTAGCCGCAGTGATCGAGCACCGAGAGATCCCGGGCGAGCGTGGCGGGGTCGCACGAGAGGTAGACGATCCGCTCGGCTCCGAGTCCAGCGATGCGCTCGGCGACGGCCTCGCCGAGCCCGCTGCGCGGTGGGTCGACCACCACCCGGTCGGGCGAGAGTCGCGCGAAGTCCGCGTCGTCGAGCGCGGCCGCGACCGACCTCGCGAACACGCGAACGTTGCCGATCCCCGCCGCCGCGAGATTCGCCTCGAGGTCTGCGACCGCGGCCGGATCCGATTCGACGGCCACCACCTCGGCGAAGCTCCGCGCGAGGGCGAGCGTGAAGAAGCCCGCCCCGCAGAACAGATCGCAGGCGCGCCGACCCGCGCCGGCGGCGTCGGCGACCGCGCGCGAGAGCGCCTCGAGCAGGCCCCCGTTCGACTGGACGAAGACACCCGGCGAGACGCCCACTCGATCCTCAGCGACGCGCAGCCAAACGCGCGAGCCGCCCCTCGCGGGCAGCGTCACCGCGCGCGCGACGGATTCGCCGAGCTCGGCGCTCTGGCCCGCGCAAAGCTCCCACTCGCCGTCGGCCCCCGGCGGGTCGTCGGCCAGCGCGGCCAGGCGCTCCTCGAGCGGCTCGACGAGCACCGGGCAACGGCGCGTCGCGCAGACGGCGTGCGATCGGCGGCGGCGATATCCGACCTTCCCGCCCGCGACCACCACGCGACTGCGGGTGCGATAGCGGTAGGGGGCTGGCGATGGGGTGATCGGCGGCACGAAATCGTCCGGCAGCGCAAGCCCGCCGATGCGGCGCAGCGCAGCGGCGGCGATGTCGCGCTTCGCCTCGAGCTGGACCGGGTAGTCGACGTGCTGCCACGCGCAGCCGCCGCAGGATCCGAAGACCGCGCAGACGGGATCGACGCGCCCGGGGCCGGGGGCGAGCAATGCCTCGACGACGCCGCGCGCGTAGCTCGGCTTGCGCGCGCTGACCCGGACGCGAACGCGGTCGCCCGGCGCCGTGAAGGGAACGAACACGACCCGACCGTCGGGCGCGCGTCCGACGCCGTCGCCACCGGCCGCGAGCGCCTCGATCGCGAGCTCGATGCGCTCCTCGGTTTCGGATGCGGGCGGCGAGCCCCGCTTCCCGCGGCGGCGCGAATTTCGTCTTCGACGCGCGATCGGTCGGCTCCCGGCTCGCGGCTGGCGCTTGCGGCCGCGGCCCTCAGCGGGTCCGCATGAACGAGCCCGCGCGCGGCTCCCGGCGACCGCACCACGGGCAAAAGCGCATGAACGCACACGAGGTCGGCCAGCGGCAACGCGGGCAGCGGTCGGGCAACGCGGGATGCGACCAGACGCGCTTGACCTTGCGCTTGCAGATCGGGCAGTAGCGCATGAAGGGCCGCAGCTGCCCCTCGCAACCGCGCGCCGCGCAGCGGCGGGTGGCCTTCGCGTCCTCGGGTGGCGTCCTGCCGTTGCTCTCGAAGCGCCCCGAGTAGCACCACGGACACGCGTCCCACTCGGGGCGCACACCGCGCTCGCAGTCGCCACAGACCAGTGGAAAGCGCGTCACGTCCCGATAGGAGTTGTCGGACGTTCCGCACCAGGGGCAGAACTGCATTTCCTCCGCGATCGGGCTGTCGCAGCGCCGGCACGAGTAGCGCATGCCGAGGCCCTTGCCGTGGACGCGGCGAAAGGCGTCGGCCTGCACGGCGAGCGGGGACGGCGGCGCCTTGCGCTTGCGCCGCACCCGCCGCGCGGCCGGGGGTCGGGAAGCCTGGCTGATCGCGCGCTCGAGTGCCGTGTAGAGCTCGCCCGCGTCTGCGTAACGCCTTCGCGGATCGAAGCGCGCCGCCCTGCGCAACACCGGCTGCAGAGCCTCGGGAACCTTCGCGACGAATCGATCGTGGCCCTCGGGCGGCCAGTCGAAGGGCCACGTCGGCAGCACGCCGGTCAGGACCTCGTAGGCGATCAGCCCGAGCGAGAAGACGTCCGACGTCAGCCGACCCCGACCGTAGGCCTGCTCGGGCGCCATGTAGCCGAGCGTGCCGGCGTCGGTCACGGTGCGCTCGGCGCCCTTCGCGAAGCGCGAAGCGCCGAAATCGGTCAGCGCCGCCCGGCCGTCCGCGAAGATCAGGATGTTCTCGGGCTTGACGTCGCGGTGGAAGATCTTGCGCTCGTGCGCGTAGGCGAGTCCCGCGGCGACCTCGCGAATGACCTCGAGCGCGGTGTTCGCCGAGCGGCGCGCCCGGCCGTAGTGGGCGAGGTTTGCGACCGCGAGGTCGGTGACGAGCGCGAAGCGCCCGTCGATCCAATCGGCGTTGCGAATCGCGACGATGCCCGGGTGATCGAGTCGGCTCGCGACGCGCGCCTCGTGCTCGATCTTGTCGCGCCCCCACTCCGCGACCGCCTCCGGGTGGGTCAGCTTGATCGCGACCGCGCGGCGCTCGACGGTGTCGCGCGCCTTCCAGACCTCCGCGAACGCACCGCGGCCGATCCTGCGATCGAGCCGATACTTCCCCACCCTCGAGCCGCGCCTCAGCTGGCTGGCC
>JBFGGA010000209.1:0-5777 GCA_041579295.1 Myxococcota bacterium
ACCGCAGCGGGCAGAGAGGTTCCGCCCGGAGCGACACTCGAGAACAATGGGAGTTACTCAGAGATGATGAGATTTCACAAGCGCAAGGGCGGGTTCACGCTCATCGAGCTGATGATCGTGGTCGCCATCATCGGGATCTTGGCAGCGATCGCGATTCCGAACTTCCTGCGATTCCAGCTCAAGGCGAAGTCGAGCGAGGGCAAGACCAACCTCGCCGCGATCCGCACCGCCGAGGAATCCTACTACTCGGAGTTCGGCCTCTACGTATCGGCGCTCGCGTCACCGCCGACGATCGACAAGAACCTCAAGAAGGCGTTCGACAACGTCGCGAACGGCCCGAACGCGGGCTTCGACCGGCTCGGCTGGTCGCCCGAGGGCTGGGTGTTCTTCAACTACGTCGTCAAGGCCAACGCGGCGTACTCGGAGTTCACGGCTAGCGCCCAGGCGGACATCGACGCCGACGGCGTGGGCCAGACCTGGGGTTACCGGAAGGGCACGACGGCAGGCGGTCCGCACGGCAACGGCCTGATCGACTGCGACAGCACGCAGCTGACGCCGGAAGTCGTCGGTCCGTGCCTGGCCACCTACGGTCAGAGCGTCTTCTAGAGACCGTTCGAGTGCAAGTCGAGGAGGGCCGGCTGCGGCCGGCCCTCCTCCGATCCTTCCATCCCCCGGGAGAGCAGAGATGAGGGTGCGGTCGAATTCGGAAGCGGGCTTTACGCTGATCGAGCTGCTGATCGTGGTCGGCATCATCGGACTCCTCACCGCCATCGCGGTCCCGAACTTCATCTCCTACCAGGCGCGCTCGCGGCGCAGCGAGGCCTACGTGAACCTCGCGGCGGTCGCGCGCCTGCAGAACACCTATCACGCCGAGCGGGGCGAGTACTTCGAGGCCGGCGCCTGGCCGGACTTCACTGCCTACGGCGGCCTGAGCACGCGCAAGATGACCTGGGACGCGGCCTCCGAGACTGCGTACGCGGGCCTCGGATGGAGCCCGGAAGGCGCGGTCTTCTACGCCTACGACACCAACACCGGCGCCACGCCCTGCACGTGCCTGGTCTGCTTCACGGCCACGGCCGCGGGCGACGTCGACGACGACGATCTGAACTCCGCGGTCATGTACGTCCATCCCGAGACCGATGCGGGCGGGGGTGTCGTCGGGGAGTGCCCCTCGGGCCTGTTCGGCTTTGGCACACCGGTCGACGGCGGGGGCAACCCGATCTACGACCGGGTGGCCATCCAGATGTCTCTCGACCAGTACTGACCGATCCGCCGGCGGACGCCGATCAAACGACTCTGGGGGGTGGCGTTTGAAGCGGGGCTGTTTGCGAAAGCGCAGCGCGATGCGCATCGGGATCCTGATCGCGGCCGTCGCGACGACGGGCGTCGCCCACTCGAAGCTCGACACCACCTCGCGCGCACAGTCAGGTCAGCTGCGCGTCCCGCGCCCGGAGTACGCGCGCCTGTTCTCGCTGGGCTTCGACGCCGCGGTCGCCGACTACTACTGGCTGCGCGCGATCGGGATCGTGGGCGGGGAGACCGGCCCGGTCGAGCAGCACGGGGAGATCCTCGCGGACCTGATCGACGTCGTGACGGAGGTCGACCCCTGGGTCGACCACCCCTATCGCTTCGCGGCCGTCTGGCTCACCCGCGATCGCGCGATGGTCGAGCGCGGCAACAAACTGCTCGAGCGCGGCATCAGCTACCACCCGCTCGACTGGCGCAACCGCTACCATCTCGCCTTCAACCACTTCTACTACCTCGACGAGAAGCTGCGCGCCGCGGACGTGCTGGAGAGCGCGATCGGCCTCGAGGGTGCGCCGAACTACTTCGCGCCGCTGGTGGCCCGACTGCGCAGCGAGCGGGGCGGGCTGGAGGTCGCCGCCACCTTCCTCATGCAGATGGCGGAATCGGCCGAAGACGAGTACAAGCGAGCCGAATACTTGAAGGCGCTGGACGAGATCCAGATCGAACGGCGGGCGCGCTTCCTCGACGCGGCCCGCGTCGAGTACTGGCGGCGCAACGGCCGCGACATCGAGCGGGTCGCGGATCTGCTCGCGGGGCCGGATCCGGTGTTGCGCGAGCTGCCGCGCGCGCAGCTTCACCTCGACGGCTTCGAGTGGATCCTGGATCCCGAGACCGGGGAGATCGTGTCGTCGTACTACCGGAACCGCTACCGGCTCCACGAAACCGCGAGCGACCGCGCGCGCAAGCGGCGCTGGCGCGAGCAGAGCGCGGGCCGCGCGGGGGAGGGCACGTGAGCGCTGCGGCCGAAATCGTCCGGGTCGACGATCTCGTCAAGGACATGCGACCCGGCTTCGGGCTGCGCAAGAAGCGCATCCTCGACGGCATCTCCTTCCGGGTGCGCGAGCGCGAGATCTTCGGCTTCATCGGGCCCAACGGCGCGGGCAAGACGACGACGCTGAAGGTGCTGATGGGCCTGATCCGGCCGACCTCCGGCGAGGCTTCGATCCTCGGCCACGACGTCGGCGAGATCACCTTCCGGCGTCAGATCGGCTTCCTGCCCGAGCAGCCCTACTTCTACGACTACCTCACGGGCCGCGAGATCCTGCGCTTCTACGCGAAGCTCTCGGGCGTCTCCCAGGACCGCCGGGAGCGTCG
Organism: Myxococcota bacterium; assembly: GCA_041579295.1. Taxonomy (GTDB): domain Bacteria; phylum Myxococcota_A; class UBA9160; order UBA9160; family SMWR01; genus JACZVU01. Next base: position 2,623 of record JBFGGA010000209.1, read on the forward strand.
GGTCTCGGAGCTGCTCTCGCTCGTGGGCCTCGCCGAGGCCGGCGACACGCGGCTGCGCAGCTACTCGAAGGGCATGCTGCAGCGCATCGGCGTCGCGCAGGCGCTGGTCCACGACCCGACGGTCGTGTTCCTCGACGAGCCGATGAGCGGGCTCGACCCGGTCGGCCGCAAGGAGGTTCGGGACATCATCTTGCGCCTGCGCGCCGAGGGCAAGACGATCTTCATGAGCACCCACATCCTCTCGGACGTGGAGATGGTCTGCGACCGGGTGGCGATCATCGCGGAAGGGAAGATCCGCTACGAGGGCGCCATCGACGAATTCCTCCACGCCGGCGAGCCGCAGGTGGACCTGGTCTTCGCCAACCTGCCTTCGGAGGCCGCGGCCCGCCTCGAGGAGCGCTTCGACGCGCAGCTGCGCGGGCACGGCGAGCGCGTCGAGCTGCGCATCGCCGAGAAGGATTCGCGCGAGGCGCTGCGCGTGGCGCTCGACGCGGGCGCCGAGCTGATCTCGGCGACGCCCCACCGCGTCTCGCTGGAGTCGATCTTCCTGTCGACGGTGGGCGAGACCGGCGCCGCAGAGGGCTCGCGGTGAGCGGTCGAATCTGGGCGATCGCGCTGAACACCGGGCGCGAGGCGATCCGCCACAAGCTGCTCTACACGCTGCTGTTCTTCGCGCTGGCGATGATCGCGTTCGGCACCGTGCTGTCCACGCTCTCCTACGTCGAGCGCGAGCGCATGATGCAGGACTTCGCGTTCGGCTCGATCCGGCTGTTCTCGGTGGCGATCGCGGTCTTCGTGGGCGTGGGCCTGATCCACAAGGAGGTCGACCGACGCACCGTCTACACCATCCTCTCGAAGCCGCTCTCGCGCGCGGAGTTCCTGATCGGCAAGTTCGCCGGGCTGCTGCTCGTCATCTGGCTCCAGGTCGCGATCATGGCGGCCTTCTTCGCCGGGATCTCGCTGCTGATGGGCGCGCCGCTCGGCTTCGCGCACCTCGCGGCGCTCGCGCTGACCGCGGTGGAGCTCGCGCTGGTGGTGGCGCTCGCGACGCTCTTCTCGGCGTTCACGACGCCGCTGCTCGCGTCGTTCTTCTCCTGCGGGATCTGGCTCGCGGGCCACCTCACGCGGGATCTGCGGGACCACGGCGCGGGCGCGGAGAGCGCGCTGGTGCGCGACGCGACCGCCTGGATGCACCGCATCCTGCCGGATCTCGAGAGCTTCAACCTCTCGATCGAAGCGGCCCACCAGCTGCCCGTCGCGGCCTCGGACGTCTGGCTTCCCGCGCTCTACGGCGCCGGCTACGTGGTGATCGTGCTCGCCTCCGCGACGCTGATCTTCGAGCGGCGGGATTTTCGATAGCGCCGCTCTAGCCCGCATGATTCATGAAACCGGGGATCATGAATCGTGCGGGCTAGCCCACGCAGTTCCTTCCCGGTGGTGCGCTACCGGGTGCTGGCGGGGGCCCAGTTGCTGTGGGTGGCGGCTAGACTGTCGCCATGGTCGAGCTCCGCGCGCTTCCGCCCGCGTTCATCGCCGCCGTCGCGTTCGGGTTCGGGCTCGCGATCGGATCGTTCCTGAACGTCGTCATCCATCGGCTGCCGCGCGGCGAGTCGCTCGTGCGGCCCGGCTCGCGCTGCCCCGGTTGCCGCGCGGCGCTCTCCGCTTGGGACAACGTGCCGCTGCTCGCCTACCTCTGGCTGCGCGGGCGCTGCCGCCGCTGCGGGTCGAGGATCTCGCTGCGCTACCCCGCGATCGAGGGCTTCACCGGGCTGGTCTTCGCGGCGATCGCCTGGCAGCACGGCGCGGTGCCGATGACGCCCGTCTGGTGCGCGTTTGCAGCCGCGCTGATCGCGGCCTCGGTGATCGACTACGACCACCACATCATCCCCGATGAGATCTCCGTCGGCGGCCTCGTCGCCGCGCTGGTCGCGGTGCCGGCCGTCGAGTGGCTCTCGGGCGCGCCGTTTGCGCGCGAGTGGATCCGCTCGGCGCTGGGCGCCGCGGTGGGGGGCGGCGCGCTCTGGTCGGTGGGCTTCGCGCACGCGCGCCTCTCCAGCGCGCTGGGGCGCCGCTTCGACCACTGGCCCGGCCCCGGCGAGGCGCTGCCGAAACCGACCAGCCTGGACTACTGGATCTGGTTTCCGGGCGTGGGCTTCGGCGACGTCAAGCTGCTCGCGATGATCGGCGCGGTGCTCGGGCCGATCGGCGTGCTCGAGACGATCCTCGCGGCCTCGCTGCTGGGACTGGCGATGGGCGTGGGCTGGGCGCTCGCGACGCGCCGCTGGAACGCTCCGTTCGGCTTCGGGCCCGCGATCGCCGCGGGCGCGCTGCTCGTGCTGCTGCTGCCCGAGCGGCTGTTCTTTCCCGGCTAGACGGCGCGGGACAACCTCTGCATACCGCAGCGGGCGTCGGCTCCGCGGCGTCGTGTTTACGAAGCTTCGAGAACGGCTAGGCTAGGCCGCGTTGCCACTGTCCGACGAGACCGTGCGCATCACCGTGCGGCAGGGGTCGTGGATGGAGGATTGCCGTGCGCTCGCCCGGTCGATGGACGCCTGCCGTGTACCCCGGATTTCCTCGCCTCCGGTCTGGCGATCGGCTCGGCCGCGCGCGTTGCGCGATCGCAGGGGCTCTGCTGGCCGCCGCGGCGATCGGCGTTGTGGAGCCCGCGATCGCGGCGCCCGCGTATCGGCCGCCCGATTTCTTCCCCGTGGGCCTCAGCCCGTTCGCGGTCGCCGTGGCCGACCTCGACGGCGACACCATCGCGGACCTCGTCACCGCCAATAGGGACAGCAACGACGTCAGTGCGCTGCTCGGGATCGGCGGCGGCGACTTCGACGACGCGACCTCCAGCGCGGCGGGCGACGGTCCCGTCTTCGTCGCCGTGGCCAATCTCGACGCCGACGCGATTCCCGACCTCGTCACCGCGAACGTCGGCGGCAACGACCTGAGCGTGCTGCTCGGCAACGGCGACGGCAGCTTCCAGGCCGCGACCTCGTTCGCGGCCGGCGAGAGCCCTCAATCCGTCGCGGTGGGCGATCTCGATGACGACGGCGTGTCCGACCTGGTCACCGCCAACAGCGGTACCGACGACGTGAGCGTGCTGCTCGGCAACGGCGACGGCAGCTTCCCGGCCGCGACTTCGTTCGCGGCCGGCG
>JBFGGA010000210.1:0-5713 GCA_041579295.1 Myxococcota bacterium
AGCCGGGAGGGGGAGGGTCCGAGCGACATGGGGTTGGAGCGAGCGGCCCTCCCCCTCCCGGCTCTCCTCCTCGAAGGCCGCGTTGGGATCGTCGCGCTGAGTCTTCCAGGTTCGCGGAGCCGCTCCGCCCCGGCCACTCGGGCCAGCGCGAGTGTTCGGCGGTGCGTCACCAGGGAGGAAGTGTGCGGGTCAACCGGCGATGCTTTCGGGGTCGGTGCGGGTGCGCTTGGAGCCGCCGAAGACGTAGGCGACGCCCACGCCGACGAGGTAGAGCGCGACCATCGGGATGCCGAGGAAGATCTGGCTCACCCAATCCGGCGGCGTGAGGATCGCCGCCGTGATGAACACGACGAGCACCGCGTAGGGCGTCTTCTTGAACAGGGTCGGCGCGTCGACGATGCCCGCGATCGAGAGGAAGAAGACCAGCACCGGCAGCTCGAACGCGATCCCGAACGCCAGGAAGAGCCGCGTGGTCAGGTTGAAGACCTCGCGCATCGTCCAGGCCGATCGGACGAAGTCGCTGTCGAACTGCGTGAAGAATTCGAACATCAGCGGGAACACCACCGCGTAGCCGAACACGGCCCCGCCGCCGAAGAGCAGCGTAGAAATCAGCACGAACGGCACGATCGTCCTGCGTTCGCTCGCGTAGAGCCCCGGCGCCACGAACGCCCAGATCTGCCAGAAGATCACCGGCAGCGCGATCACGAAGCCCGCGAGAGCGGCGCACTTCAGATAGGTGAAGAAGATCTCCGTCGGCGCGATCGCCTGCAGGGTGCGATCGCCCTCGCCGAGCGCGGCCACCGCGGGCTCGAGCAGGAAGCCGAAGATCCACTCGCTGTAGTTCCAGGCGAGCACCGAGCCGACGATCCACGCGCCGAGCGCGCGCATGACGCGGGTCCGCAGCTCGGCGAGATGCTGCGTGAGCGGGAGCTTCTCGTCATCCAACGTCGGAACCCTTGGGCCCTTCTGACGATTTCTCCTTCGCGGCCTGATCGGCGCTCGGCTCGGTCGATGGCTTCGGGTCGGCCGGCCCGGTCGACGCACTCGATTCGGTCGATGGCTTCGGTTCGGCCGGCCCGGTCGACGCACTCGATTCGGTCGATGGCTTCGGTTCGGCCGGCCCGGTCGACGCACTCGGCTCGGTCGATGCGTCCGCCTCGGCCGGTTCGGCCGATGCGTTCGGCGGGCTCGGCTCGGTCGCCGGCCGGTTCGGCGAGTCGATCCGGGCCTCGTCGGCGACCTCGAGGAACTCGCGCCGCATCTCCGTCGACGCGCGGCGGAACTCGGCGAGCCCCTTCGCGAGGGAGCGGGCGAGCTCCGGCAGCTTCTTGGGTCCGATGACGATCAGCCCGATCGTCAGGATCACCAAGAGCTCTGTCATCCCGATGCCGAACATGGGGCTCCGCGGGCGCTTGCCGACGAAAGTTAGCAATCCCCCGAGATGCCTGCGGGGGGCCGGGGCGATTGCCCACGACCCCCCGCTCCCCCCAACAACCGCTTCGCATCGACCGACCGCAAGGGCGGCGAATCCGAGACGATTCTCCGGCTAGCTCTGACGCTCCAGCATTTGCCGGTGCCATTTCGAACGGATGCCGTCCGCCTCGCAGAGCAGGTCGAGACCGATCCAGTAGCGACCGTCTCGCGTCGGCTTGCACCAGACGACGCGACCGACCGTCGCGCCGATGGGTTGGCCGTCGAGCTCTCGAACTTCGATCCGCAGCAGCGCGCCGATCGGCTCCGGTAGATCCACCCCGAGGCACATTCCCAGCGGCGACGCGTCGCGCGTGAAGCCGCGGCGCGGCGTCTCGTTCGCTCGGGTGCGCGGGAACGGCGTGTACTCCGCGGCTCGAATCGCGTTGACGCGCTCTTCGCGGCGGACCGGTGAGAATTGCGCTTGCGCCGCGTTCCCGATCTGGGCTTCGTCGAGCTTCGATCCGAGTTTCGGCACTGCAGAGGTCATGTCTGGGCTCCCATTTGCGCGGCCGGATCGGCCGAACGGGTGGTGGAGTGCGCGTCGGCGACGGCATCCGCCACGATTCCCACGTCGATGTCACACGCTCCCGAGTCGATGATGACCAGGAATTCCTTCGCGAAAAGCGGGTCGAACTGGATGCCCGCGAAGTGTCGGATCTCGTTGATCGCCGATTCGCGGGTGAGCGCTCGGCGGTAGGGTCGGTCGCTGCTCATCGCGTCGAACGCGTCGACGACGGCGATCAGCCTCGAGGTGCGCGGGATCTCTTCGCCCTTCAACCCGTCGGGGTAGCCGGTGCCGTCCCACCACTCGTGGTGGTGCTGGATCGCCGAGGCGATCGCATGGGGAATCGCGAGCGGCTTGACGAGCCGCGCGCCGATGGCCGGGTGCTGCTCGACGAGCGCGCGCTCGTTCGCGTCGAGCGAGCCCGCGCGAAGCAGCAGGTCCGTCGGCACGCCGACCTTCCCGAGGTCGTGCAGGAACGCCGCGACGCGAACCTCCTCCATCTCCTCGGGCGTCAGCGACAGCCGCTCCGCGAGCAGCCCCGCGTAGAAGGAGACCCGCCGCGCGTGGCCGCGCATGAAGCGATCCTTGGCCTCGATGGTCTCCGCGAGAACCTCGAGGAATTCCATCGTGCGCGGCTCGTCGGCCGGCTTCGCGCCGTCCGCGCGCCGATCCGGGAAGATCGCGCCCACGCGCTCGCGCAGCTTCTCGCTGCACTGGAGGTCGCTGAGGATGGCCTGTGCACCGCGGTCGTGTCCGACCACCTGGCCGAGCTCGTCGAGAAAGGAGGTCAAGCGGCTGCGCGCGCGCCGGCGAGCCAGCGCGCGGCCCACCGCGGCGCCCACCTGGACCACGTCGAAGGGCTTCTGGATGTAGTCGCAGATGCCGGCCCGGATCCCCTCGGCCGCGCTCTCGATGCTCCCGCAGCCCGTGATGATCACCACCTCCACCTGAGGGAACTCGCTGCGCACGGTGCGCATCAGCTCCTGGCCGTGCATTCCCGGCATGTTGAGATCGATGGTGACGAGGTCGACGGGCTCGCGGCGCATGCACTCGAGCGCCTCGGCGCCGCTGCTCGCCTCGAGGACCCGGTGGTTCGAGGCCAGGATCATCCGCAGGGATTCCCGCGGTCCGCGCTCGTCGTCGACGACGAGGATGGTTGTCGGTGTTCGTTCTTCGCTCATGCGGGCCTCCGATGTCGCTCGCGCGACTGCAATCGCAAGCCCCGTGCCAGCTCGAGCTGGTTGCGCAACTAACTCTGCAACCTGCTGGAATGAAAAGAAAAGACGAATTCCAAGGCCGTCGCTCCGCGCGCCGCGGAGCGCTCGAAATCCGTTCGGATCCGAACACCTTTCCGGGCGCGTCCCCGAAACTGGCTGATTTAAAAAGGGTATTACCGGTGTTCCCAACGGAACACCCGCGCGCTGGAGCAAGCGCGCGTGGCATGGGGGCGCGGGCTGGGCGCGCCGTCGGCCGCGCGCTGCCGGTGAAGGGCCGCGCGCGCGGCGGGCTGGCGCGCTCAGGGCGGCGCGATGCCGTGCCGGTCCATCTTGAGCTTGAGCGCGCGGCGCGTGATCTGCAGCTGCGCGGCGGCGCGGGTCTGGTTGCCGCCCGCGCGCTCGAGCGCCTCGAGGATCAGCGTCTTCTCGAAGTTGCCGAGCGCGTCCTCGAAGCCGAGCTTGCCGGTCCGAACCGATTCGCCGAGCGACTCGAGCTCGCCCGCGCGCACGATCGCGGGCGGCAGGTCGCCGACCTCCAGCACCTCGCCCTCCGCGAGCGCGACCGCGCGCTCGATCGCGTTCTCGAGCTCGCGCACGTTGCCTGGCCACGGGTAGCGCTCGAGCGCGGCGATCGCCTCGCGCGAGATCGCGCGGGGCCCGCGGCTCGCGTCGGCTCGCGCGGCGGCGAGGAAGTGCTCCGCGAGGCGGCGGATGTCCTCGCGCCGCTCCGCGAGCGTCGGCAGCTCGATCGGAACGACGTTGATGCGGTAGAAGAGGTCGGCGCGAAAGCGGCCTTCCGCGACGTCGGCCTCGAGATCGCGATTGGTGGCCGCGACGACGCGCACGTCGACGGCGATCGGCGTCGAGCCCCCGAGCCGCTCGATCTGCTTCTCCTGCAGCGCGCGCAGCGCCTTCGCCTGGACGGCGATCCCGAGCTCGCCGATCTCGTCGAGGAAGAGCGTCCCGCCCGCCGCGGTCTCGAACTTGCCGATGCGGCGCTCGCGCGCGTCGGTGAACGCGCCGCGCTCGTGGCCGAACAGCTCGCTCTCGATCAGCGGGTCGGGGATCGCCGCGCAGTTGACCGCGACGAACGGGCCCTCGGCGCGCTCGCTCAGGTCGTGAATCGCGCGCGCGACGAGCTCCTTGCCGGTTCCGCTCTCGCCCTGGATCAGCACCGTCGCGCGCGCCGCCGCGACCCTGCGGACGGTCTGGAACAGCTCCCGCATCAGGCGGCTCGCGCCGACCAGGCCGCCCAGGCTCTCCTGGCCGTCGACCTCCGCGCGCAGCCGCACCAACTCGCGCTCCAGGTCGCGCCGCTCGAGCAGCTTGCGGACCTTGATGCGCAGCGCCTCGACTTCGAAGGGCTTGGTGACGTAGTCGACGGCCCCGCGCTTCATCGCCTCCACCGCGGTGGCGACGGTCTTGGTGGCCGTCAGCACGACGACGGGCGGCGGGTCCAGCTGCTCGGCGAGCGAGGCGAGCAGGTCGAGGCCGCTGCGCCCGGGCATCACGAGGTCGAGCAGGATCAGGTCGGGGCTCGACCCCTGGAGGAACTGCTCGGCCTCGTCGACCGAGCCCGCGGTGGCGACGTCGCAGTCGCGCTTGAAGAGCATGCGCAGCGATTCGCGCACGCCCTGTTCGTCGTCCACCACGAGCAGGCACGGCATCGACGTGGGAGATTATCAGACGCGACTCAGGCGGGGAGATCGATCAGCACGGCCGTCTCGTTGCCGTCCCCGGGATCGACCGTGAAGGTGCCGCCCTGCGCGCGGATGACCGCCGCGGCGATCGCGTACTCCAGCGCGTTCTCCGCGGGAGAGGTCCCGGCCACGCGCACGCCGGCCGGCGCGCTCTCGTGTTTGCCGAAGCGGATGAGCACGCGCACCGCGGGGCCGCCGCGCAGGCCGGCCGGCTGACGGCGCGAGGCGATGAACACGTCGCCGCCCCCGGGAGCGAGATCGAAGGACTTGTCGATCACCGACTCCAGCGCGAAGCGCAGCTGGCGCGCGTCGCCGATCGCGGCGCCGTGGTGCTCGTCGAGCTCCTTGAGGACGAGCAGCTCGCGGCTTCGCACGGTCTCGGTGCGCTCGCGCAGGAGCTCCTCGAGCAGCGCCGAGACGTCCACCGCGGCGAAGGCGGGCGGGTCGAGGGACGCGAGCTCCGTGAGCCGTCCGATGACGGCTTCGATGCGCTGTGCGTCCTGACCGACGAGCTCCGCGAAGCGCGCGCGGAACTCCGGATCGTCGTAATGGCTGGGCAGCAGCTCGGCGAAGGTTCGGATCGTGGACAGCGGATTGCGCATTTCGTGCGCGATCGCCGCGACGAGTGGTTGGATGGACGCGCTCGCGTCGGCGGTCGCGTCGTGCGGACTGATCGCAGACGCGGGTTGGTGTTTCGCCTCGCGCGCGAGGGGCGCCGCTTGATGGGCGCGTGTCGCGTCCGGGAGTCGGGCCTCCTGATCCCCGGAATCGTCGTCGATCACGGTCCCGACTTTGCTCGCGTCGATGGGCGCGAACGC
>JBFGGA010000211.1:0-5690 GCA_041579295.1 Myxococcota bacterium
CTCGACGTCGAAAAGGCGAAGCGCATCCTCGACGCGCTCGGCGAGTAGGAGCCGCGCCTTGCTCGAGACCCCCTACGTGACCCAGTACCTCACGGAGCACTTCGGCGAGCCCGACTACCCGACCCTCGAGGGCTACGAGCGCGTCGGCGGCTACCAGGCGGCGCGCAAGGCGCTCACCGAGATGTCCCCGGAAGAGGTGATCGAAACCGTCAAGACCGCGGGGCTGCAGGGTCGTGGAGGCGCGGGCTTCTCGGCGGGGTTGAAGTGGTCGTTCATGCCGAAGGACGACGAGCGCCCCAAGTACCTGGTCTGCAACGCCGACGAGTCCGAGCCCGGTTCGTTCAAGGATCGCATCCTGCTCGAGCGCGGATCCCACCAGATGCTCGAGGGCATCCTGATCGCCGCCTGGGCGACGGGCGCGTGCAAGACCTTCATCTACATCCGGGGCGAATACGCCTACCCCGCGCAGCAGGTGGAGCGCGCGATCGCCGAGGCCTACGCGAAGGGGTACCTCGGCGACAACGTGATGGGCACGGGCTTCCGCCACGACGTCCAGGTGACGCGCGGCGCGGGCGCCTACATCTGCGGCGAGGAGACCGGGCTGCTCGAGTCGCTCGAGGGCAAGAAGGGCCAGCCGCGCAAGAAGCCGCCGTTTCCCGCGCAGTACGGGGCGTTCGGCATGCCGACGACGGTCAACAACGTGGAGACGTTCTCCCACGTGCCGCACATCATCGCGAAGGGCGTGAACTGGTTTCGCTCGTTCGGAACCGAGAAGAGCCCGGGCACGACGATCTTCGGCGTTTCGGGTCACGTGGTGCGGCCGGGCCTCTACGAGCTGCCGCTCGGGACGCTGCTGTCCGAGATCGTCTTCGAGCACGCGGGGGGCGTGCCGCACGGGCGCAAGGCGAAGGGCGTGATCCCCGGCGGCGTGTCGATGCCGATCCTCCCGGCCGGGCAGCTCGACGTGCCGATGGCGAACGAGTTCCTGCGCGAGCGCAAGACGATGCTCGGCACCGGCGGCGTGATGGTGATGGACGAAACCACCTGCATGGTGCGCGTGGCGTGCGTGATCTCCTACTTCTTCCGCGACGAGTCGTGCGGCCAGTGCACGCAGTGCCGCGAGGGCTCGGGCTGGATGAACAAGATCGCCGAGCGCATCGAGCGCGGAGCGGGCGACGAAGCCGACATCGACGTGCTCGGCGACGTCGCGGGAAAGATGGAGGCGAAGACCATCTGCGCGTTTGCGGACGCGGCCGCGTGGCCCATCCAGGGGCTGCTGCGCCACTTCCGCGACGACTTCGTCGAGCACGTGCGGCAGCGCAAGTGCCCGTTTGCGGGGAGCTTCGAACTCTGATGCCGAAGTTCACGGTCGATGGCCGGGAGATCGAGGCCGCCGAGGGGCGCACCATCCTCCAGGCGCTCGACGACGCGGGCCTGCTGATGAACGGCGTCGACATCCCGCACTACTGCTGGCATCCCAAGCTCGCCGTCGACGGCTCTTGCCGCCTGTGCCAGGTGGAGGTCGAAGGGGTTCCCAAGCTCCAGATCGCCTGCGACACGCCGGTGCGCGACGGGATGGTCGTGCACACCCAGAACGATCGGGTCAAGACCGCGCGCGAGGGCGTGATGGAGCTGCTGCTCGTCAACCATCCGCTCGACTGCCCGATCTGCGATCAGGCCGGGGAGTGCAAGCTCCAGGACTACGCCTACGACTACGGGGTCAAGGCCTCCCGCACCAAGGAGCCCCGCCGCGCGCTCAAGAAGAACGTCGACCTCGGGCCGACGATCGTGTTCGACCAGGAGCGCTGCATCCTCTGCCGCCGCTGCGTGCGCTTCTGTCGCGAGATTCCCAAGACCAACGAGCTCGCCGTCGTCAACCGTGGAGATCACTCGGTGATCGAGACGTTCCCGGGCATGCCGCTCGCGAACGACTACTCGATGAACGTCGCGGACATCTGTCCGGTCGGAGCGCTCACCACGAAGGATTTCCGCTTCAAGATCCGCGTCTGGTTCCTCGAGGAGGTGCCCGGGATCTGCACGGGCTGCGCGAACGGCTGCAACATCCACCTCGGCGTCGCGAACAACAAGGTCTACCGCTACACGCCGCGGCGCAACGACGCGGTGAACGACACCTGGATCTGCGACGCCGGGCGCATGAGCTATCGCGAAATCGGCGCCCGGGACCGCCTGCGCGAGTGCGTGGTGCGCGACGAGTCGGGCAAGCGCGACGTCGTCGGCCTCGATCGCGCGATCGACTTCGCGGCAAACCGGCTGCGCGCGCTCGTCGAGTCCAAGGGCGCGGGCGTCATCGCCGGGCTCGCCTCCGCGCACGCCACCAACGAGGACCTGTTCACCTTCTGGCGCTTTCTCGAAGCGCTCGGCTCCGAGACGTCCGGCTTCGCGGTCGTGCGCGGCGAGGCCGACGATCTGCTCGTCAAGGAAGAAAAGGCGCCCAACGCCGCCGGCGCGCGCGCGATCGGGTTCGGGGATGCGCGCGCGGTCGTGGACCGCATCCACAGCGGCGCGATCGACGCCGTGATCGCGCTCGGACACGACGTGCTGCAGGAGGGGTTGCTCGAGAGCGAAGAGCCGCTCGCCGGCCTCGACACGGTGATCGTGCTCGACACGCGCGCGTCGGAATTGCAGCGCGTCGCGCACGTGATCGTTCCGGTGCGCCACGCGGCCGAAAAGCTCGGCAGCTTCGTCAACTGCGCGCGCCGCGTGCAGCGCGTCATCCCCGCCGTGGAGTCGCCCTGGGAGGCGTACGCGGAGGGCGAGGTGATCGCGAAGCTCGGTGCGGCGCTGGGCCTCGAGGGATTCGACGGGAGCTACGACGCGAGGCAGGTCGCGCGCGATCTCGCGGCCGCCAACCCGGCGTTCGCGGGGATCGACCTCGGCACGGTCGGCGACGCGGGCCTGCCGCTCGCGGATGCGCCCGCTTCCGGGGCGGAGCGCTAGATGCCGATCGAGCCCGTCGTCAAGGTGCTCTTCATCTTCGCCGTGATGGTGATGGGGCTCGCGCCGATCATCACCTGGATCGAGCGCAAGCAGAGCGCCGTGATGCAGGACCGCATCGGCGCCAATCGCGCGGACCTCGGCGGCATCACCATCTTGGGCCTGCTCCACCCCGCGGCCGACGTGATCAAGCTGATGACCAAGGAAGACGTGGTGCCGGCCGGCGCGAACCGCGTCATGCACCTGCTCAGTCCGCTGATCGCGGCGGTGCCGGCGATCATCGCGTTCGCGGTGATCCCCTTTGGCGGCGTCTACCAGTTCGGCGAGAAGACCCTCAACCTCGTCGGCGCGGACATCGACTGGGGCCTGCTCTACATCTTCGCGATCGGATCGATCGCCGCCTACGGGACGGTCATCGCGGGCTGGGCGAGCAACAACAACTGGTCGATGCTCGGCGGGCTGCGCGCCTCCGCGCAGATGATCTCCTACGAGGTCACGATGGGGCTCACCGTCGTGGGCATCTTCATGGTGTTCGAGACGCTGCGGCTCACCGACATGGCGCTCGCGCAGGACACCACCTTCCGCGTCTTCGGCTTCCTGGAGCTGTACTTCGGTCTGGGTGGAGGTGTGATCGGCTGGTTGATCGACCACATCCGCATTCCAGCCTGGGGAATCGTCTACCAACCGCTCGGCTTCGTGATGTTCCTGACCGCGGTGATGGCAGAGAACAAGCGCGCTCCGTTCGACATCCCCGAGGGCGAGTCCGAGATCGTCGCGGGCTACCACCTCGAGTACTCGGGGATGCGCTTCGGCCTGTTCTTCATGTCGGAGTTCATCGAAATCATCATCATCGCGGCGCTCACCACGACGATCTTCCTCGGCGGCTGGGCGGTTCCCTGGGCGTCGACCGACGCGATCATCGGCGTGATCTCGCCGTGGTTCGGCGTGGGTTTCGCGACGGGCATCTGCATCCTGATCCACTTCGCGACCTTCATGGCGAAGGTCGTCTTCATGATCTGGCTGCAGATGCTGCTGCGCTGGTCGCTACCGCGCTTCCGCTACGACCAGGTGATGGACCTGTGCTGGAAGATCCTGCTGCCGCTGTCGATCGCGAACATCTTCGTGACGGGCCTCGTGCTGCTGTGGGCGAGGGGGTGATCGCGCGATGAGCGCCGAGACGATTCTCTTCTACGTATTCGCGATCCTCGCGGTGGTGTCGGCGCTCGGGATGGTGCTGAACACCCGCAACACGGTGGCCTCGGCGATGAGCCTCGTGGTCACGATGATTTCCCTCGGGGCGATCTACCTGCTGCTCGAGGCGTACCTGATCGCCGCGCTCCAGATCATGGTCTACGGCGGCGCGATCGTCGTGCTGTTCCTGTTCGTCGTGATGTTGCTCAATCTGGCGACGGACGAGTTCCCGCCCGGTCGCCAGCGCATCGTCAAGCTGGCCGTCGCGATCGCGGGCGTCGCGGTGCTCGCGCAGGTGCTGGTTGCGCTGGACCGCCAGCCGCTGTTCGCCGCGCAGCCCGAGACCGTACCCGAGGGCTTCGGGGGGTACCGGCAGGTGGGCATTTCCCTCTACACCGATTACGTGCTGCTCGTCGAGATGGCCGGTCTGCTGCTGCTCGCCGCGATCGTGGGCGCGCTGATCCTCGCCAAAAGGAAGATCGACTGATGCTGCCGATGAACCACGTCATCGCGCTGTCGGCCATCCTCTTCACGATCGGTGTGCTCGGCGTGGCGACGCGCCGCAACATCATCGTGATGCTGATGTCGATCGAGCTGATGCTCAACGCCGTCAATCTCGCGTTCGTCGCCTTCAACCGCATCTGGGCCCAGGTGGACGGCGCGCCGGCGCTCGACGGGCAGATCTTCGTCCTGATGGTCATCGCGGTGGCGGCGGCCGAAGTGGCGGTCGGGTTGGGGATCCTGCTCGCGATGTTCCGAAACCGCGATTCGGTGAACGTGGAAGAGGTCGATCTGCTCAAATGGTAGACGTCGGCACACAGAGCGATCTGCTGCGCTGGATCCCGCTGCTGCCCCTGTTGGTCGCGACCTTCCACGGCATTGCGATCGGCGTGGTGCGCCGACCCATGGAGCCCCGGCTGGCCGGGCTGCTGTCGTGCGCGGCGGTGCTGATCTCGTTCGTGATCTCGTGCTACGCGTTCCGCGATCTGCTCGCACTGCCGTCCGACTCGCGGATCCTGATCGACAACGTCTACACCTGGATCGGCGCGGGGATCGGCGACAGCGCGCTGAGCGCCGAAGTCTCGTTCCGGCTCGACCCGCTCTCGGCCGTGATGATCCTGATCGTCACCTTCGTCGGCTCGATGATCCACATCTACTCGATCGGCTACATGGACGACGATCACCGCGAGGACAAGGGCGTCCAGCGGTTCTTCTGCTACCTGAACCTCTTCACCTTCGCGATGCTGGTGCTGGTGCTGGGCGACAACCTGGTGCTGATGTTCCTCGGCTGGGAAGGCGTCGGCCTCTGCTCCTATCTGCTGATCGGCTTCTGGTACAGCGACGAGTTCAACGCCTACTGCGGGAGCAAGGCGTTCATCGTCAACCGGATCGGCGACTTCGGTTTTTTGATCGGCTTCTTCGTGCTCTTCGGCGCGCTCTCGCAGAGCGGAACCCCCGCGGTCTCGTTCGCGGGGATCCAGGCGAACCTCGACGCCATCGCGGGGATGACCGTGAGCGTGCCCGCGTGGCTGCCCTTCGGGCCC
>JBFGGA010000212.1:0-5656 GCA_041579295.1 Myxococcota bacterium
GGCGGGCTCGATCGCAGGCTGTTCCAGACCGTCAAGCAGTGGGTGGCCTCGGCGTGGCCGTTTTCCAACCCCGCCTACCCGGGACGCGACATTCCGCTCGCGGCGTGGCACGCGCTCGACGAGGGCCGCTAGCGGGAGCCCTCGCGCCGGCGCCGACGCTCGGCGACCGACGCTCCGCGGCCGACTCCCGACCGCCGACGCCTCTCGGCCGGCGGGCTCGCGGCCGACGCTCCGCGGCCGGCGCTGCGCCGCCGCAGCGGCGCTCCCGGGCGGCGCGCCGGCTGGGGGAGTTTCCCCATCACAAAAAAGTGACTTCCAGTTTCGAGGCCCGGATGGCATGATGGTGTAGCCCGGTGCGCGGGATGCCAGCCGGCGTTCGCGCCCGGGACGCGCAGGAGCGGCCATGGGGTTGAGCTACTCGATCGAGCGGGACCTCATCACGGTGATCGCGGACGGCTCGTTCGACGTCGGCCACGTCCACGCCGCGTTCTCGGAGATCCGCGCCGAGTTCGACGGCTCGACGCCGCTGCAGATCCTGATCGTCGATCACGGATCCGAATTCGAGCCCAGCCGCGAAGACGTCCGCGAGCTGGTGCGCGGATGGGGCGCGATCTTTCGCGGCGTCCCGGTGCGGATCGCGCTGCTCGTCGAGAAGGACATCCACTACGGGCTCGGGAGGATGGCCTCGGTCTACGCCGAGCAGCACGGCCTGCCGTTCGACGTCTTCCGCCACAGCCTCGACGCGCTGCAGTGGTTGGCGCAGGACGCCCCCGCGATCGCCGCGCAGGCCTGATCGGCGCGCCGCGTCTCCGCTGCTAGGAGAGTTCGCGCTTGAGGATCTTGCCCGTCGAGCCCTTCGGGAGCGAGTCGCGGAACTCGACGATGCGCGGGTACTTGTAGGCCGCGAGCCGCTCCTTGCAGAACGCGATCACCTCCTCGGCGCTGAGCTTCGCGCCCGGCGCGAGCGCGATGATCGCCTTGACCTCCTCGCCCTTCTCGTTGTCCGGGACGCCGATCACCGCGGCCTCGACGATCGCGTCGTGGGTGTAGAGCACCTCCTCGACCTCGCGCGGATAGACGTTGAAGCCGCCGCGCAGGATCATGTCCTTCTTGCGGTCGACGATCGTGAAGTAGCCCTCGGGACTGCGCGTGCCGATGTCGCCGGAGTGGAACCAGCCGCCGCGCAGCGCCTCCTTGGTCTCTTCGGGGCGCTTCAGGTAGCCCTTCATGATGTGGTGGCCGCGGATGCAGACCTCGCCGGGCTCGCCGTCGGGAAGCGGGCGGTCCTGGTCGTCGACGATGCGCATCTCGGTTCCCCAGACCGGGTAGCCGATCGAGCCGGGCACGCGCGGGCGGCTGGCCATGTTGAAGCTCGCGACCGGGGAGGTCTCGGAGAGCCCGTACCCCTCGAGAATCGCCACCCCGAACTTCTCCTCGAACGCCTTCATCACCTCGAGCGGCATCGGCGCCCCGCCCGACATGCGGTGCTGCAGTGCGGACAGGTCGTACTCGCGCTCCGCCTGGTGATGCAGCAGCGCGAAGTACATCGTCGGCACGCCCGCAAACACGGTCACGTGGTCGCGCTCCATGATCTGCAGCGCGTCCTCGGGGGTAAAGCGCGGCAGCATCGTGATGGTTCCACCCGCGGCGATCGCGACGTTCTGCACCACGGTCTGGCCGAACGAGTGGAACAGCGGCAGCGTCGCGAGCGTCACGAGCTCGGAATCGAACGGCATCAGGCGCGGCACCACCACCGAGCAGTTGAGGAACAGGTTCGAGTGGGTGAGCTCGGCGCCCTTGGGCTTGCCGGTGGTGCCCGACGTGTAGAGGACGACGGCGGTGTCCGTCGGAAGCGTCGGGTGGAGGTCCGCGAGCGGCGGCTGCGAGCCCATCGCCTCGAGCGTGTCGCTGCCCTCGCCGTTGGTCCAGACGATCGGGACGCCCGCCTCCGACGCGCCCACGCGCACCGACTGCTCGAAGAACGGGTGCGCGATCAGCAGCTTCGCCTCGGAGTCCTGCAGGTGGTAGGTGATCTCGGGCGCGGAGAGCAGCACGTTGAGCGGCACCACCGTGCAGCCGGCGTAGAGGATCGCGAAGTACGCGGTCGTGAACTCCGGGACGTTCGGGACCAGCAGCGCGACGGTCTGGCCGGGCGCGACGCCGAGCTCCCGGAGCCCCGTCGCGACGACGCGGACCTCGTGGTCCAGCCGCGCGTAGCTCAGCGTGCGATCGTTCAGGCGAAGCGCGACGTGATCCGGCCGATGGACGGCGCTCTCGCGCAAGATCAACCCGAGGTTGAGTTGCATCGGCTCCCTCCTGCTGGTCTGCGCGGCGCGGCGTCAGACGGGGAGATCGGCCCGCCCGAACAGCGCCTCGAGTTCGATGCCGCGCGCCGCGAAGGCCGCCTCGGCGCCCTCGCCGCGGTCCACGAGACACAGGACCCGGACCACCTTACCACCCTCGGCCTCGACCGTGTCGAGCGCTTCGAGCGTCGAGCCGCCGGTGGTCACGGTGTCCTCGAGCAGCGCCACCGTCTGGCCGGACTCGAATCCGCCCTCGATCCGCTTCGCGAGGCCGTGCTGCTTGGCCTGCTTGCGGACGAAGAAGCCGAGCAGCGCGCTGGCCGGGTCGCGCGCCGCGGCGGCGGCCAGCACCGCCGAGACGAGCGGCACCGCGCCGACCGCCATGCCGCCCACGGCCTGCACCGGGGGCCCGGCGAGCAGCCGCTCGAGCACGAGCGCGCCGGCCAGCGCGACGCCGCGCGGCCGCATCAGGGTCTGGCGCAGGTCCAGGTAGAAGTCGCTCTCGGCGCCGCTCGCGAGCGTCACCTTCTGGCGGCGAAACGAGAGCTCGAGGATCAGCTCGAGCAGCTCGGCGCGCATTTCGGTCGTCCCCATCTCACCTCCCGCGACGCAGCCGGCCGAGCCTAGCCCCCCGGGGCGCGCGCCCGGCCCGCTGTGGACACCCCGGTGCGCGTTGCTAGGATCGTCGCCCGCCAACCCCGCGCCCGGAGCCACCGTGAAGAAAGCCAAGCCGCTGCCGCACCGCAATCGCGGCAAGTCCGCGCGTCACCGGGCCAAGCGCAAGGCCAAGCACCAGCGGGCGCGGCTGCGCAAGAGCTCGGGCGCGCGCAAGACCTACCGCTGACGCGGGGCCGCCGGCGGTGGCCGCGGCGCGCCAGCAGCAATTTTCGTTCGAGCTCGAGGCCCGCAGCGGGGCCGCGCGCGCGGGTCGCTTCGCGACGCCGCACGGCCGCTTCCGCACGCCGGCCTTCATGCCCGTGGGGACCCACGGCGCCGTCAAGGCGCTCACCGCCGAGCAGGTCCGGGCCACCTCCGCGGAGATCGTCCTCGCCAACACCTACCACCTCGCGCTGCGCCCCGGCGAGCGCACGGTCGAGAAGCTCGGCGGGCTGCACCGCTTCATGGGATGGGAGGGGCCGATCCTCACCGACAGCGGCGGCTTCCAGGTCTTCTCGCTGCCCGGCGCGGAGATCGACGACGGGAGCGTGCGCTTCAAGAACGCCGTCGACGGCTCGGCGATGGAGCTCACACCCGAGCGCGCGATCGCCATCCAGCACGCGCTCGGCGCCGACATCATCATGGCCTTCGACGAGTGCTCGCCGTATCCCGCCGACGCCGCGACGCTGCGCGACGGCGTGCGGCGCACGCTCGCCTGGGCGGACCGCTGCGTCGAGGCGCACCGCGGCTTCGAGTCCGAGCAGGCGCTGTTCGCGATCGTGCAGGGCGGCGTCGATCTCGAGCTGCGCAGCGCCTGCGCGGAGGCGCTCGTGGCGCTCGACCTGCCGGGCTACGCGATCGGCGGCGTCTCCGTCGGCGAGGGGCACGAGCTGCTCTGCCGGGTGACGCAGCACACGGCGCCGCTGCTTCCCGACACCAAGCCGCGTTACCTGATGGGCGTCGGCCTGCCGGAAGACCTGCTCGCGGCGATCGGCTACGGCATCGACCTGTTCGACTGCGTGATCCCGACCCGCTACGCGCGCAGCGCCACCGCGTTTACGCGACGCGGCCGCATCCGGCTGACCAACCGCCGCTTCCGGCGCGACGCCTACCCGATCGACACCTCCTGCGACTGCGCGGCCTGCGCGCGGGGCCACTCGCGCGCCTACCTCCACCACCTGTTCGCCGCCAACGAGGTGCTGTCCGCGGTGCTGACCTCGATCCACAACCTGCACTTCTACCAGCGACTGGTCGGCGAAGCGCGCGAGGCGATCGTCGCGGGGCGCTTCGAAGAACACCGCCGCGAGTTCCTCGCCGCCTACCTCGGGGGCGAGGCGCGCTCGGGCGAAGGGTCGGGATCGAGGGGAGGCGCGCGCTCGCGCCGAGCGCCGGGCTCGAAAGCGGGCGCGAGACCTCGGGGCGCCGCGAAATCTTGAAGCGGGCGGGCGCGCCGTCGCTATCGTCCCGCGCGTCCGGACGCGGCGATCCGGCCGCGGTGGACGCAGCCCTCGCAGCCGCGGCAGCCCGAGCCGACGGACCGCGCGGTAGATGGGGTGGAGGAGTCGATGGGAAATCGCGGCGCGAGCGAGCTGTTGACGCCCGAGGAGGTGCTGAGCCGCTACACGGCGGGGCCCAGGACGGGCGTCTTCACGGACGGCTCCTGCGAGGGCAACCCCGGGCCGGGTGGCTGGGGGGTCGTCTGGGTCGAAGACGACCGCATCGTCGAGCGGGCGAGCGGCAACGATCCCTCCACGACCAACAACCGCATGGAGCTCACCGCGTTGATCGCCGCCTACCGGATGCTGCCCGAGGACCATCGGATCACCGTCTACTCGGACAGCCAGCTCTGTGTGAAGACCGTCAACGAGTGGGCGGCCGGCTGGGAGGCGCGCGGCTGGCGGCGCAAGTCCGGGCCGATCGCCAACCTCGAGCTGGTGCGCGAGCTCTACGCGCTCGCCGGCGCGCACACGGGCGTGACGCTGCAGTGGATCAAGGCGCACGACGGCTCGCGCTGGAACGAATACGCGGACGCGCTCGCGTCCGCCTATCTGCTCGAGTGAGGATGCCCCGCGGAACCGGGGGCTGAGCGCGCCGCTCGGGCGCGCGCGCGAGTGCGTGCGCCACGCGGCTGGGTGCGCGGGCCACACGGGCCAGCGACCGAGCCGGCACAGGACGGAATTGCGCGCGTGCGCGCTTCGGCTTCAGCGGCGGCTTGCCGGGACCTCGCCGAGCTCGAGGATCCGATCGTAGTGCGCCTTCTCGATCGGCATCACGGACAGTCGCGACTGGGTGACGAGCGGGATCCCGCGCAGCTGCGCATCGGCCTTGATCTGCGCGAGCGTCACCGGCAGCTTCAGCGCCACGACGGGCGCGACGTCGACCACCACCCAGCGATCGTCGTCGCTGGTCGGATCCGGATACGCGCCGCGCGTGACCCTCGCGACGCCGACGATCTCCTTGCCCTCGTTGGAGTGGTAGTAGAGCGCGCGATCGCCGATCTTCATCGCGCGCAGGTTGTTGCGCGCCTGGTAGTTGCGCACGCCGTCCCAGTAGGTGGATCCGTCCCGCACGAGATCGTCCCACGAGTACTTGAAGGGCTCGGACTTCACGAGCCAATGCGCGCGCGCCATGTGGTCTTCCCCTGCGGAGTCGGGCGCTCGACGATATCACAGCCGCGCGCGTCGACGCGCTCGCCA
>JBFGGA010000213.1:0-5591 GCA_041579295.1 Myxococcota bacterium
GCCCGGCGTCACGCCCGAGGCCAGCAGCTCCTCCTCGTTGAGCTGGCTGTGGGTGGTGCTGGCCGGGTGGATCGCGAGGCTGCGCGCGTCGCCGATGTTCGCCACGTGGTAGAGCAGCTTCAGGTTGTCGATGAAGGACTGACCCGCGGCCGCTCCGCCCTCGAGCTCCATGCCCACGAGCCCCCCGTAGCCGCCCTTCAGGTAGGCGTCGGCGCGCCGCCGCGGCTCGCCGCTCTGCTGGCTCGGGTGGATCACCTGGGTGACCTTGGGGTGCTCGGCGAGGTGCGCGGCCACCGCGATCGCGTTCTGCGAGTGCTGGCGCATGCGCAGCGCCACGGTCTCGATGCCCTGCAGGAACAGGAACGCGTTGAAGGGCGACATGCACGCGCCGCTGTCGCGCAGCAGCGTCACGCGCGCCTTGAGCGCGTAGGCGATCGGGCCGAGCGGCTTGGCGGCCTCGAGCCACACCGCGCCGTGGTAGCCCGGATCCGGGCGGGTCAGCAGCGGGAAGCGATCCTTGTGGCCCTCCCAGTCGAAATTTCCGCCGTCGATCAGCACGCCACCGATCGAGGTGCCGTGGCCTCCGAGATATTTGGTGGTCGAGTACATCGTCACCGCGGCGCCGTGGTCGAAGGGGCGGCAGAGGATGGGCGCGGCGGTGTTGTCCATGATCAGCGGAACCCCGAGCTCGCGACCGATCTCCGCCACCTCGGCGATCGGGAACATCTCGAGCTTCGGGTTCGGCAGCGTCTCGCCGTAGTAGGCGCGCGTGCGGTCGTCGGTGGCCTTGCGGAACTCCTCGGGATCGGTCGGATCGACGAAGCGCACCTCGATGCCCATGTCGCGCGCCGTCACGTTGAAGAGGTTCCAGGTGCCGCCGTAGATGTGTGTCGAGCAGACGAAGTTGTCGCCCGCCTGCGCGATGTTCTGGATCGAGTAGAGCGACGCGGCCTGGCCCGAGGAGAGCGCCAGCGCGGCCGCTCCGCCCTCCATCGCGGCGAGCCGCTGCTCGAGGACGTCCGTCGTCGGATTCATGATCCGCGTGTAGATGTTCCCGAGCTCCGAGAGCGCGAACAGATCCGAGGCGTGCTTGGTGTCGCGGAACTCGTAGCTCGTGGTCTGGTAGATCGGCACCGCTACGGCGCCCGTGGTCGGATCGGATCGGTAGCCCGCGTGCAGAGCCTGCGTCTCGGGGCGGTGAGCCATCTTTCGGGTCCTCCTCGATCGGGTGGCGCCGCAGTCTAACACGCGGGCCACGTCTGCGTGCAACTGGATTCGCCGCGCCGCATCGGATGCGTCGGGCGCGAAGCGCGCGCCGCGCCGCTCACTGTCGGAGAGCCCGCGCCGGATGGGCTCCGCGAGTCGGCATCCGTTGCGGTCGGCGATTTGGCGCCGGGTGGGGTCAGCCCGTCAACGCCGCAGGGTCGGCAGCGCGCTCGGGTCGAACGGCGCGTCGTGATAGAGGTCCTTGATCCAGTTGGCGAACAGCAGGAATGCATGGGTGCGCCAGCGGTTCACGGGCGGCAGCAACGGGTCGTCGCTCGGGAAGTAGTGGGCCGGGAGCTTGGTCGGCAGGCCTGCCCGAAGGTCGCGCGTGTACTCGTTGGCCAGCGTATCCGCGTCGTACTCCAGGTGGTTGAGCACGAAGACGTCCTTGGTCGCATCGTCGACCACCAACGCGACCCCGGATTCCGGCGCGCGCGCGAGCACCGAGAGGTTGGGCGCCGCCTCGATGTCCTCCTCGCGATTGCCCGTGTAGCGCGATACCGGCATCGGAAAGCGATCGGTGAAGCCCGCGAGCAGGCCGACGCGCTGCCGGCCCGGATCGAGCGCGTGGTCGAACACGCCGAAGAGCTTCTCGGGCAGCTCGAACTTGGTCACGCCGTGCAGGTGGTAGAGCAGGGCCTGCGCGCCCCAGCACGTGCCCATGCGTCGCAGCACGTGGCTCTGCGACCAGTCGATGATCTCGGTCAGCTCGGACCAGTAGTCCACCTTCTCGAAGTCGATGGTCTCGACCGGCGCTCCCGTGACGATCAGCGCGTCGAAGAACTCGTCGCGCACGTCTGGCAGCCTGCGATAGAACTGCAGCAGGTAGTCGGCGGAGGTGTTCTGCGGCTTGTAGCTCGCCGTGGTCATCAGCGTGAGCTCGATCTGGAGGGGCGTGTTGCTCAGCAGCCGCGCGAACTGGACCTCGGTCTCCTTCTTCTTGGGCATCAGGTTCAGCAGCAGGATTCGTATCGGCCGGACGTCCTGCCGCAGCGCGGTCTCCTGCGTGATGATCTCCACGCCCTCGTCTTCGAGCTCGGTGCGCGCCGGCAGCTTGTCGGGAATCTTGATCGGCATCCTCGCAGCTCCGAGACCTCCCCGCCCCGCGGAAAGGCGGACAACTAGGCTACAGAGCGCGGGCCGGCGGGTCCACGCCCGCCGTGGCGCCCACGCGGGCCGCGTCGGACCCACGCCCTCTTCGCTCCGCAGGGCCGAGGCGGGATCCGTGTGGAATCGACTCCAATTTGTGCCGCGCGAGCGCCGAGAATCGTCACTTCTGCGCAGCTGTTGCGCGCTAGTAAAGCTGTAAAGCCCGATTTTGAAGTTTGTGTTCCAGATCACAAATGCCGTCGGTTGCAACGGATCGAATGCCACCTGCACGCGCTCCGCCGCTCACGGGCCACGCTGGCATGGGATTTGCCTACTAACAAAGGCTCATGGGAAGAGTGGCTCTGCATTTCCATCTCCGCGTCGGCGTTGCCTGCTTGTTGCCGATCGTCTGGATCCAGACGGCGTCGGCGGTGACGATCGCGACGGGGACCGACACCTTCGTGAGGGAGGCGTCGCCCGACACCCCGCAAGGCGGTGGCCCGCTCTGCGTTTGGGACCGTCGCGACGCGGGCGGCGAGAACCACGCGCTGCTCTACTTCCCGATCTTCCAGGACGAAGGCGGCCCGGTGGATCCCGCGGTGGTCACGGGCAATCCCGATTTCCGCGCATTTCTGCGCCTCGAAGTGGTCGAGGAGGGCGACGCCGGCGATCTGCACCGCCTCAGCGCGGGCTTCGACGAGAGCACCACCTGGAACGGCATGGGGGGCGGCGTGCTTCCCGGGGTCAACGCGGAGCCCGATCCGGACGCCCTCACGGCCGACATGCGCGTCGGCGCCCACGAGATCGAGGTCACCCCGAGCGTCCAGGCCTGGGCGGCGGCGCCCGGAACGAACTTCGGCTGGGGGATCCTGCCGACCGGAAACGACGACCTGGGGTTCGCGGCGTTCGAGTCCGGCATCGGTCCGCTGCTCGTGCTCGGCGTGCAGCGAGATTACCTGGAAGCCGGGCCTCTCGGAAGCGTCTGGAGCTTCCACGACGCCATCGCGGCGGGCGATCCCAGCTATCCGCTCGACGGCCTGGGTCGCTTCTGGACGGATCCCGATTTCGACGACTCGGGCTGGGCGACGGGTACCGGTGAGTTCGGCTACGGGGACGGCGACGAGAACACGCTCGTCGCGGCGGGCAGGGTCACCTACCTGTTCCGCACGAGCTTCTCCGCGGGCGACGCGCCCGACGATCTGATCCTCGAGCTGCTGCGCGACGATGCGGCGGTCGTCTATCTAAACGGCGTCGAGGTGCTGCGCGACAACCTGCCCGCGGGCGCGATCGACGCCTCCACCTACGCGTCGTCTCCGACGGAGAACAGCCTCGGCACCTTCTACCTGGACACGGCGGCGTTCCTCCCCAACGACACCAACACGCTGGCCGTGGAGATCCACGACGCCTCGAGCTCGAATCCCGACATCAGCTTCGATCTGTCGCTTCGCGGCGTGGAGCACATCTCGCCCGTGCCCGAGCCCCACGCGGCGCTGCAGCTGGCGGTCGGCGCGGCCTTCCTCGCCTGGGTCCAGTGTCGCAGGGCCGTCCAGCCGCGAACGGCTCCCGCGGCCGGAAACGGTTCGCAAACGCCTGATTCGCGCCGCCACAGGCGATAACATCCTCCGATCGCAAGAGACGCCGTCTGCGGGGACCCGTTGATCCTCGCCGGAGGGACGCGATCGGAACCTCGCAGCGCCTACGACGGAACGGTCGGCTCCTACCGGCAGCGGCCTTCGCGGCGGTAGCCCTCACGTGTGCGCCTTCGCCGGGCGATCGCGGCACCCACGTCGTGCTGGTCTCGATCGATACGCTGAGTCGCTCGGGCCTCGCGCCCTTCGACGCCGACGCGCCCGCGCTGCCCCACCTCGATCGCTTCGCGCGCGAGGCTGCGGTCTTCCTCGACGCGCACTCGACGTCCTCGTGGACGCTTCCCGCGCACGCGTCGCTGCTCACCGGTCTCTACCCCGACCGGCACGGGGCGACGCATCGGGACCTCCGCATCGCCTCGGGGATCGAGACGCTCGCGGACGCGCTCGCCGCAGCCGGCTACGCGACGCTGGCGTTCACCGACGGGGGCTTCGTCGACCGGCGGTACGGCTTCGGCCGCGGATTCGCGCACTACGACGGCTGGTCGCCAGAGGAGTCTCGACCTCTCGCCTCCGAGCTGCCCCGCGGCGGCAAGCCGCACCCGGATCCGGGACGCGCGCTCTTCGACCGCGCGATCGCGTTCATCGCGCAGCGCCGGGCGTCGGATCCGCCGTTCTTCCTCTTCCTGCAGACCTACGCGGTGCACAACTACTTCCAGCGCCATCCCTGGGCGATCGACGCGAGCCGCGGAGCGCTCGAGCGATCGCAGCTCCGCGAGCCCGCCGAATACCTGCGCTGCATGTTGGGGCGCACGGCCTGCCCCGAGGATTGGCCGGTTCTCGCGGAGCTGTATCGGGGCGAGCTCGCGAACCTGGACGCGGGCTTCGGCAGGCTGATGGACGCGATCGACGCGGCCGGGCTCGCGGCCTCCACGCTGGTGGTCTTCCTGTCCGATCACGGCGAGGGCTTCGACTTCGCGCACCGCCGCATCCATCACGGCGGACGGCTTCACGAGGACGTGATCCGGATCCCGCTGATGATGCGCGGCCCGATGGTCGCGGCCCGCCGCATCTCGGCTCCGATCTCGCTCGTCGACGTGCTGCCGACCGTCCTGGAACTCGTCGGGCTTCCGGTTCCGCCGGGCCTCGACGGCGTGCCAATGGCGGCGGCCGCGCGCGGCGGCGCCGCGGCCGGAGAGCGCCATCGCTACGCGATGGAGTTCTCCCAGTGGTGGGAGGAGGGCGGCCTGCGCACCGTGAACGAGTTCCGCGCGAGCCCGCTGCAGCTGTCGGTCATGCGGCCCGGCCTCTGGTACATCCGGCACGCCGATGCGCGAGAGGAGATCTACGACATGCTCGTCGACCCGCGGCAACGCAGCGATCTCGGCCGCGCCTCCGCGTCCGCCGCGGAGCTGCGCGCGCTCTCGGAGGTGCGCTGGAACCGCCGCCCACCGCAGCAGCGGCTCAACGCGAGCGACGAAGTGCGCGATCGGCTGCGCTCCCTCGGCTACGCGGATTGATCCCCGCGGCCGCAAGCGAGTCCACAGCGAGCTTCAGCGACGAGTCGAAGGCGGCGTTCGAGGTGGAGAGCCGGGAGGGGGAGGGCCGCTCGCTCCAACCCCATGTCGCTCGAACCCTCCCCCTCCCGGC
>JBFGGA010000214.1:0-5559 GCA_041579295.1 Myxococcota bacterium
ATTGGCGCCGCCGCCGGTCATGCGGCAGGCCACGTCCGCCTCGACGCCCGGCACGTTGAGAGCCGCCGCGACCCAGCTGAACGAAGCCGGCAGCTCGTCGCTTCCGTCGCTTCGGGAGAACGCCTGAACCTCCAGGCTCGTCTCGCCCGCGGGAATCGTGACGGTCTGGAAGAAGACGTCCCAGAAGTCGCCTTCGAACGAGCCGAGCGCGTTGACCCGGGTCGTCGTCACACCGCCTACCGTGAACTCGATCGCGCTCGGCCGGACGGGCGGCGGGCTGCCCACGCTGCCGAACAGCATCGAGACGATCGCATCGCGATCGACCGCTGCCGCGGGGAACGTGAAGATCTGCTTCACGGTCGTGTCCAGCGGGGGAGCAAAGTTCACGAAAGCGAGGTCCTGGCCGTCGCGAATGTCGATCGTGGAAAGCGTGGTGCCCTCGTCGAAGATCACGACCATCCCGACGCCGTGGTCTTCGACACCGAAGTCGAGACCGTCGGCGAGGAAGCTGTTGAGACCCGGGGAAACCGGGATCACCCCCGTCACGTCCGCGCGATAGGTCGCGAAATTGACGTTGCTAAAAAAATTGGTCGGACCGCCGATCAGGGTTCCGGTGATCGGCACTCCGTCGATCGTGAGCGAATCGTCGGTGATGGACCGAAAACCGCCGCTCCAATAGAGCAACACCTGGACGATGCTGGCTCCAGGTGGAACGGTCACGTCGAAGCTCGCGGCGCCGCCCGCCAGGCCGACTCCGCCCACACTGATGCCCGTCCCCGATCCGATCGGGATCGACGGCGTTCCGAGGGTCTCGGTGCCGTCGGCGAGCGCACCCGTTGCGCCAATCGCGGCGCATAGCAGCGCTGTGCCCAGCATCAGACCCGTCCGGGTCCTACTCGAAAACAGCTTGTACATCTTTCTCATCCTCCGGTTCGTCGCAGTTCGGGCTCGCCGCGCAACCCACTCGAGTCGTCCGCCAAACCTTCGAGCCCGTGGCAGCAGGATAGCCGAGGGCGCCGAGGAAAAACTAGAAGCATCGCTGCCGCGCGCCGCACCTCCGCGTTCTCGACCGACCCAGGAGGTGGCCCATCCGGCGCAGCGCGAGACGGCCAGGCCGCGCGTCGACGGTTCGCGGGATCTGCTGTTACGACCGAACCTGCGTGAAAACATGCCTCTTTTTGAAATCCCGACTACCGGCGCGCCGCTTCTTCGCATACGCTCGGCGTCCCCAACAGCGAGCGACCCACGACACGGCCGATGATCCACGACGCGCGAAACATCCCCGACGGACAGACCCTCGAGGCGGACGTCTGCATCATCGGCGCGGGCGCGGCCGGCATCAGCCTCGCGCGCGAGTTTCGCAGCCACCGCTTCCGGGTGATCCTGCTCGAGAGCGGCGGGTTCGAGCCCGACGCGGAAACCCAGGCCCTCTACCAGGGCGAGATCATCGGCCACGCCTACTACCCGCTGGATGGCTCGCGCAACCGCTACTTCGGGGGCACGACGGCCACCTGGGGAGGCATGTGCCTGCCCTTCGACGCGATCGACTTCGAGGCGCGGCCGTGGGTGCCCCACAGCGGCTGGCCGCTCGAGCTTCGCTCGCTCGAGCCGTACTACCGCCGCGCCCACGAGCCCTGCGAGCTCGGGCCGTACGAGTATCGCGAGGCCTACTGGACGCCGCGGCGCGGCAAGCGGCCGCTGCCGATCGACGGCGAGCTCATCCAGCCGCGCATCGCGCAGTTCAGCCCACCCACGCACTTCGGCAGCGCGTACCGCGAGGACATCTGGCGCTCCGAGAACGTGACGGCCTACCTCTACGCGAATGCGCTCGAGCTCGACGCGGACGAATCCGTTCGAACGGTGACGCGGGTGCGCGCCGGCACGCTCGCGGGCGGCCGCTTCTCGGTGACCGCGAAGTACTTCGTGCTGGCCGCGCACGCGATCGAGAACGCGCGACTGCTGCTGCTATCGCGCAGCGCGATGCCCGACGGCCTCGGCAATCAGCACGGGCTGGTCGGGCGCTTCTTCATGGAGCGCGTCAACTGTCGCTCGGGCATATTCGCACCCGTCGACGCGCGCGCGATCGAGCCGTTCTTCGAGAACGACCGGCTCGAGGAATGCGGGGTCAACGGCTTCCTCGGCATCTCGGAGCCCTGGCAACGCGATAACCGCGTGCTCAACTCGTCGATCCACCTGCACGCCACCCCGGTGCGCCTGCGCGAGGTCGAGCAGGCGAGTGACCCTCCCGGCGCAGAGGGAGGGTCTCCCCCCAGCGATGCGGAAGCGGATCGCGGCCTGGGCACACACGCCTGGGAAGTCCTCAAGGGGCTGGGCGGCGACGCCCGGGCGGCCTGGCGCCGCTGGTGGGACGCCTGGCGAGGCGGTGAGATCGCCTTCGACATCTGGCAGGACGTCGAGCCCGCGCCAAACCCGGCAAGCCGCGTACTGCTGTCCTCCGAGCCCGACAGCCTCGGCCAACCCCGCATCATGCTCGACTGGCGGCTCACGCCGAGCCTCGAGGGAGAGACGATTCGCAAGACGCTGAAGCTCTTCGCGGCGGAGATGGGGCGGCTCGGATTGGGGCGGGTCCGGATGGACATCGCGGAAGACGGCGATGCCTGGGTCGAAGGCGTCGTCGGCTCGTTCCACCACATCGGGACGACGCGCATGCACGTCGACGCGCGCCAGGGGGTCGTCGACGAGCACTGCCGGGTTCACGGACTCTCGAACCTCTACGTCGCCGGATCCTCGGTCTTTCCGACGGCCGGTCAGGCCAACCCGACGCTCACGCTGATCGCGTTGGCGCTGCGCCTGGGCGACCGGATCGCGGAGCAGCTGTCGTGAAGCGCGAACCCTCGCTCGGGCGCCGGCGCTTCCTGGTTCTCGCGGGCTTCGCGCTCGCGGCGTTGGGATTCGGGAAGCTCCGCGCGGCCGCGGCGACGCCGCCCGCCACCGATGCCGCGCAGGCGCTCGCACGGCGCATCGCCGCGCTGCCCGGGCGCCGCGCGAGCGCGCGGGCCGTCGGGCGCGCCTACCTCGAGCGCCAACCCGAGGAGGCGCACGTCGAGCGCCTGGTGGCCTCGCTGATCGGCGACGCCACGTCGCACGAGGCGCGGTGTCTGATCGACGATCCGGACGCGCTCCGCCGCGCCGTCCGCGCGCGCTGCCGGCGCGATTTCGCGGACGGCGAGCTGGTGGCGATCGGCGGTTGGCTGCTCGCGCGCAGCGAGGCCCGCATCAGCGCGCTCGCACACCTCGCCTGAGCGGTCGCGCGCAGCGGCCGCCGCGACCTGCGCGCCCGGAAGCGCGCACGGCGCGGCGAAGTCAGCGCGACGCGGTCGGCCCGTCGCGCCGGCGCCGCAGCCAGAGCCCCGAGAGGATCAGGATCGAGGCCGCGCAGCCCATCAGCCAGCCGGGCTCGACGCCGCCCGCGGATTCGAACGGCCCGATCGCGCCTTGCCCGAAGAGGGCTGGGGTCGAGCGCTCGAGGCGAAAGGGCGTCTGGCGGTCGAGCTGCTGGCCGAACTCCGCGAGCCGGAACGCGAGGTCGAGCAGGAAGACGACCGGAAACGAGGCGGCCGGCAGCCCGAGCAGGAGCGCCCAGCGCGAGCGCACGAGGCCCGCTGCGATCGCCAGCAGCGCGAGCGCGAGGATGGCCGGGACCGCGAGCGACCTCTCCAGCTCGGCCATCTCGCCCAGCGGCGGCACGCCCATGTGGCGGTTCCAGGCGTCGATCTCCGCGACGTCCCCTGCCAGCCGATTCGCGTAGACGTGGATCCGCAAACCGTCCGGGTACTGCGGCGCCACCAGCTCCAGCCGCCAGTAGGGGAAGAAGATCGAGGCGATCAGCAGGATCGCGGCCCCCGCCAGGCACGCGGCGGAGCGGGCGTTTCGCGGTCGGGCGCGCATCAGGGTCTTCTCGCAGGCGCGCAGCGCGGCCTTCGTTCGACGCCCGTCTTCGTCTGACGCGGGTCGCGGCCTCGGGTGCGATCGCTGGGCATCGGCGTCTCCGTCACGCCCGATCGGGCAAGAGTTCTCGATAGCGCGCGATCATGGATGGCCCGATCGCCTCCCAGGAATAGCGCTGCTCGGCGGTCTCGCGCGCGCCCTGCTCGAGCTTCCGGCGCAGCGCCTCGTCGCGCCGCAGCGTCAGGATGGCCTCGGCAAACGCGCGCGGGTCGTCGCGGATCAGGATGTTCTCGCCGTCGCGCGCGTCGAGCCCCTCGCACCCCACGCTCGTGCTCACGACGGCCTTGCCCATCGCCCAGGAGTTGAGGATCTTGAGCCGCGTCCCCCCGCCCGCGCGCAGCGGGACGATGTTGCACAGCGTGTCGCGCATGAACGGACGCACGTCGTCCACGTAGCCGGTCAGCGTCACGCCGAACGCGTCCGCGTAGCGGCGCTGCTCCTGCCTCGACGCACTGCCCACCCAGTGCACGGGTAGCTCGGCACCCGCCGCGCGCAAATGCGGCAGGATCGACCCACAGAAGAAATCGAGCGCGTCGAGGTTCGGATACCAGTTGGTGCCGCCGATGTACGCGAGGCCATCGCCGCGCGCGGGCGCGGGCTTGAACTCCTCGACGTCCACGCCGTTCGGGACGAGCGCGAAGCGCGCCTCGGGGACGAAGCTCGCGAGCAACGCGCGGTCCGCCTCGGAGACGACCACGTTGAGCGCGAGGCGCCCGATCCATGCGCGCTCCTCGCGCTGCATCTGGTCGGCCTGGTAGCGGAAGTACGCGCGCGCGGGCGCGCGTCCCTGCACGGGCGCCCTGCGCCGCAGCAGCTCGGACTCGACGTTGTGGTGCACGCAGACCACGGGCAGGCCGTCGCAGATCGGCAGATAGCCGGAGAGGTCGAGGCTGTCCATGTGGACCAGATCGAAGCGCCGCGTGCGGCGCAGCTCGCCGAGCGCGGCGCGAAACTCGCGCGACTCGAAGACGTAGCGCGTGTAGACCTTCCGGAACAGCACGCTGCGCGCGTGGTCCCAGAAGAGCCGCAGGCGGCTGCGGGTCTGCGGCACGGCGAATGCGCGGGCCTCTCCGAAGCGCCCGAGCGCTCGGAGGCTGTTCGCGAGCTGCGCCGCGTCCGCGCGCGCGGACAGCCCCATCCGTTCGAAGTACAGCGCCGTGACGTCGAACTCCCGCGCGAGCAGCCGAAGCACGTGGTAGGTGCGGATCCAGCAGCCGCCGTCGAGCGGATAGGGCAGCGTCTGGCAGAGGAAGAGCAGTTTCGGGCGCTCGGTCATCCGGTTCTCGTCGCGGGGGCGAGGGGGTGGGCGGCGCGTCGGGCCGATCCGCGAGCTCGATCGGCGCGGAAAAGCGAGTCTATCGCAGGTGCCAGAAGGCCAAAACTGCTAAGGAGTACGGGCCCTTCGTCCGAATTGGCGGAGCGGGAACCCGAGGCCGAAGCCCCATGCCGCGCGCTGCGGGATCGCGGGCGTCCGCACGGATCACCGGGAAGTGCTCGATCGCATCGACGGCGCGGCGTTTCCTGTGGCCTCCTCTCCGAAAAAATTTTCTCCGCTAATCAATGATGTAGCCCAGTGCTTCTAGTTGCTCG
>JBFGGA010000215.1:0-5436 GCA_041579295.1 Myxococcota bacterium
GCCTGAACTACGTGATCGAGGAATACCTGCCCCGCAAGCTCGAACAGACGACCAAGTTCCTGCCGTAAGCGGCGCCGCCGCGGCCGTGCGAGCAGCGCCGCGGTATCCTCGAGCGTCCCCGAGGAGTGGAGCGCATGAAGGGAATCCTGCTGGCCGGCGGCGTGGGCACGCGCCTCGACCCGATCACCCGGGGCGTGAGCAAGCAGCTGCTGCCGATCTACGACAAGCCGATGGTCTACTACCCGCTGGCCACGCTGATGCTCGCGGAGATCCGGGAGATTTTGCTGATCTCCACCCCCGAAGACCTCGGCTCGTACCGGCGCCTGCTCGGCGATGGGAGCCAATTCGGCATCGACATCCAGTACGCCGAGCAGCCGCGGCCCGAAGGCATCGCGCAGGCGTTCCTGATCGGGCGGGATTTCGTCGACAGCGATGGCGTCGCGCTCTCGCTCGGCGACAACGTCTTCTACGGCCACGGCATGCCGGCGTCGCTTCGCCGCGCGGCGCAACGCGCGCGCGGCGCGACCGTCTTCGGCTATTGGGTGAGCGATCCGCAGCGCTACGGGGTGGTGGAGTTCGACGAGCATCGCGAGGTGGTGGGGATCGAGGAGAAGCCCGAGCGACCCCGCTCCCACTACGCGATCACCGGCATCTACTTCTACGACAACCGCGTGCTCGACATCGCGGCGGGCCTGCGACCGTCGGCTCGAGGGGAGCTCGAGATCACCGACGTGAACCTCGCCTATCTGCGCAGCGGCGAGCTACACGTCGAGCTGCTCGGGCGCGGCGTGGCGTGGCTCGACACCGGCACGAACGAGTCGCTGCTCCAGGCCGCGAATTTCGTCGAGGCCATCCAGGAGCGGCAGGGGCTGAAGATCGCGTGCCTGGAGGAGATCGCGTTCCGGCAGGGCTACATCGATCGCGAAACGCTCGCGAAGCTCGGCGAGCAGATGGGCAACTCGAGCTACGGCGCCTACCTGCTGCGACTCGCGAGAGAGGGCGCCCGTTGATCCGGTTCGTCGAGACGGCGATCCCCGGCGTGATCCTCGTCGAGCCGGAGGTGCACCGCGACGGTCGCGGCTTCTTCCTCGAGACCTACCGCGAATCGACATTCCGGAAGGGCGGAATCGGCGGCCGCTTCGTCCAGGACAACCACTCCTCGTCGGTGCGAAACGCGCTGCGCGGCCTCCACGGGCAGAATCCGCACCCGCAGGGGAAGCTCGTGCGCGCCATCGCCGGAGAGGCCTTCGACGTGGCCGTCGACGCGCGCCGCGGTTCGCCCGCCTACGGCAAGCACGTCGCGACGCGGCTTTCCGCGGACAACCTCCGCCAGCTCTACGTCCCGCCGGGCGTGCTCCACGGCTTCCTGGTCGTGAGCGAGGTCGCGCAGATCGCCTACAAGTGCACCGAATACTATTACCCCGAGGCCGAGTTCAGCGTCGCGTGGAACGATCCGGACCTCGCCATCCCGTGGCCGACCGACGCCCCGATCCTCTCCGAGAAGGACCGCCGCGCACCGCGGCTCGCGGAGGTCGGCGACCGCCTGATCGACTACGCGGCCTAGGAGCGCGAACCCGCAGGGTTCGCGCGACGACGCAAAAGCTTTGGCCGAAGGCCAACGCGCAGCGAGGAGCGGCGGGCCTCAGCCCTCCTCTTCGATCTCGCACTCTTCGTCGTAGGGATCTCGCGTGAGCCGGCTCGGCGCGCCGCAGTAGCTGCAGAAGACCTCTTCCCCGGGCTTCTCGTCGCCGCTGAGCGCGAAGTCGGCGTCGCAAATCGGACAGCTGAGTTCGACCAGTCCCATCCACCCAGAGATCGGAGGGTTCCGAGAGCAGCTTGAGCGCCCCCGAAGCCCGCGCTCGCGAGCCGCGTGCGGGCACCCGGGCCGAGCGCGCGCGGGTCGGAGCGGAGTGGCCCGCGGGTTCGGAGGGGAACCGGAGCCGGGCGCTCGGTGGTCGATCGCGATTCGCGGGGCGCGGACAGCGGCTCGAAGCGAACCGCGGCCGCCCAGCCGGGGGTCGAGCGCAACGCCCCGTCGCCCTCGATCAGCAGCGCCTCGCAGTCGGGCCGCGCGGCCACGAGCGCGAGGCCCGTCTCCGCGTCGAGCACCAGCAGCGCGAGGCTGAGCGCCTCGGCCAGGGCTGCGCGCCGCGCGACCACGAGCGCCTGACGCGCGCGCATCAGCGGCTCGCCGCTGCGCGGATCGACGATGTGCCCGAAGCGGCGGCCACCGATCTCGACCCACTGCCCCTGGCTGCCGGAGACCGAGAGCGCCTGGTCGCGCAGCGTGATCACGCCCGCGAACTCGCCATCGGGTGCGCGAACCAGCAGCCGCCAGCCCGGGCTGCCCGCCGGCGCCCCCAGCGCCCAGCTGCTGCTCTGGCCGAAGTTGAGCAGCGCGCGCTCGATCCCGTGTCGCTCGAGCAGCGGCAGCATCCGATCGAGCGCGTAGCCCTTCGCGATCCCGCCGAGATCGATCTTCATCCCGGCCTCGGCGAGCGCGACCCGGTCGCCCGAGGTGATCGAGATCCGCTGCGCGCCGACGCGCGCGCGCGCCGACGCGAGCTCGGCGGCAGAAGGCGGCGCATTCCTGGCCGCGGCCTCCACCCAGAGGTCGACCAGCGGCCCGACCGTCACGTCGAACGCGCCGCGCGTCTCGCTCGCGTAGGCGATCGAGAGCTTCAGGATCTCGACGACTTCGGGGTCGACGCGCTGCACGCCCCGGCCGGCCTCGCGATTGATACGGCTGATCGCGCTCTCGGGGTCGTAGATCGAGAGCAACCGGTCGAGGCGCTGCGCTTCGCCGTAGAGCGCGTCGAGTGCGCGCGCCGCGGGCTGCGGCGCGAGGCCTTCGATCGCGATCTCGAGAACGGTCCCCATCGCGAGGCGACCGTCCGAGATCGCGCGCGCGGGGATCGGGTCGCCCGCGCAGCCCTGGGCCAGCAGGGCCAGCAGCGCCGCGCAGACCGACCGCGAACTCAAGGCCGCGTTGGCTCGTCGGGCGACGCGGGGGGCGTGCCGTCGTAGTTGCGCTGCGAGCCCGCGAAGACCGACCACAGCGAGACGCCCACGAGCACGGCGAGGCTGCCTTCGAGCAGCAGGAAGCCCGCGATCTTCGCGTAGGCGAAATGCGGGCTCGCGTAGCGCACCAACCACCCCGCGCCTTCGTCGAGGATTGCGGAGGCGAACGGAACCACGATCAGCCAGGCCTTCGCGCGGTTGTGGATCGGGACGAAGAGCGCGAGGTGGGTGAGCACGAGGAGCAGCATCCCCATCGCGAAGAGGTGGAAGTGCGAAACCTCGAGCAGACCCTGGTAGCTGCGCGGCGACAGGAAGCGCTCCTCGGATCCCAGGTAGTAGTCGATCACCGAGGCCGCGCTGAGGCCCATCTTGTTGAAGTAGAGCAGCGCGTTCGTGACCAGCAGCCCGATCACGTAGAGGGCGTAGAGCGTGACGATGATCTGGAGCAGGCGGTTGCGCGTCCACTCTCCGGTCACCACGAACCGCACCCGTCAATCCCCGCCGTTGAGCAGAACCTCGTAGAACGCGAGGGCTCGGCGCACGCCACGCGTCGTGGCGTGCGCGGAAAGAGTGGCTCCCACCACTCCGTGGATGTCCCCCCCGACGCGCAGCGGCGCTTCGATCGAGCGGTTGTCGAACTGGCGGTACCAGCGGCTGGTCGGCTTGTACTCGAGGGGCTCGTGGAAGGCCAGCACGCGCAGCGACCGCACCTCGCCCGTCGGACTCAGCACCACCATGAACGCCTCTGGGAGCGTGCGCACGTTGTGAACGTCGATCAACGCGTGGCCGATTATCTCGCCCTCGCGCATCCCCGTGTAGATCGTCACGAGCTTGGAGTCGAGCTCGCACTTGGCGAGCGATTGAACGCGCTCGACCTGATCGTCGTCGAGGATGAACGTCTTCGACGCCACCTTCTCCGCGTCGGGAAATGCGAGTGCGAGCGCTTCGCTCTGGGTGTAGAAGACCTTGGCCGCGGCATCCAGCGCGACGCAGGCCGTCAGCAGCGTGGCGACGAGGGTCGCGAGCCTAGAACACAAAGCCGACCCCCAGGTTGAATTCATCGGGCAGCTGGCCCGACTTCGCGCTGCGGTTCCGGTAATCGGCCTTGATCACCACGCGCGGGATCGGCTGGAACGAGAAACCCAGGGTGTAGATCTCGATCTCCTTGCTCCCATCGCTCGCGAAGCCGTTCGGAACGTCGCGCTGCGTGTCGTAGTACGAGTAACGAAAGAACGGCTCGAGGGTTCTCTCGCTTCCGGGGAAGAGGAGCGGCATGAGATCGTAGGCGATCTCGCCGTAGACGCCGAGCATCTCCCCGCCGATCGCTTCGCCCATCGAGAGCTCGCCGGTGCCTCCGCCGGGCGCGATCGGGCCGAGCGCGGTCGTCAGATCGGCGTTGTCACCGATGTGGGCCATCGTGAAGAGCGACCGCAGGTGCAGCCCGTACTCCTGGTATTGGGCGTGCACTTCCCAGATCGTCGTGGGAGAGTCGGGAATCTCGACGGTGTAGGACCCGAAGGGCGCGGACACGCCCACATTCTGGTTCTGGCCGGAATTCCCGTGATAGACGGACCCTCCGACGAGGAATTGCGCAACGGGCGTCCAGTCGAGCCGCGCGACGAAGGCGAGGTGCTCGGCGAGCGCGCGATTGCCCTTCTGACGCCCGCCCCGCAGGCCGCTGGAATCGAAGCCCTCGGCGTTGAAGCCGTTGATCACGAACGCCTGGTAGTCGACCTGCTCGTAGAGCGTGCCGAGGATTCCGACGCCGTTCTCACGCCAGGTAGAGGGAATGATCTGGCGTTCGATCTCGGGGCGATTGACACCGAAGAAGGAGACGGGCTCGTGGATTTCGTTGACGAATCCCATCGGCACGAGCACCAGCCCCGCGCGAATGTTCGCCCAGTCGCGGAGCAGGAAGTCGAGGTAGGCGAACTCGACCGAGACGCTTCCGCTGCCGGAGGTCTCGGTGGAGCCCGTCGTCGCGTGTTCGAATTCGATCTCTGAGTTGAAGACGATGCTGTCGGTGAACTTGTACCCGGTGTAGAGCACCATCCGCAGCAGGTCCGCGCTGTTCCTGGCACCGCCCTTGTCGCCGACCAGGTTGCGGTAGTAGCCCTCGCCGTAGCCGCCGATCGACAGGCCGCTCGCGAGGTCGTAGATCTTGGAGGCGGCCGGCGCGAGGCCGTACTTGGACGACAGCGGCTTGTCCTCGGGCACCGCGAGCTCGCGCCGCGTGCGCTCGAGTTCGTCGGCGAGGATGGCGACCGTTCGCTCGAGCTCGGCGATCCGATCCTCCTGGGCGGTGATCACGTCGGAGGCAGCGCCGCTCGCGGTGCCGGGTGCCGGAGCCGCGGCGCTGGCGGCACCCGGATCGCCGGCCTCGGACGCGGCGTCGTCGAGCGCGTCGGCGCCCGC
>JBFGGA010000216.1:0-5422 GCA_041579295.1 Myxococcota bacterium
TCGCCGTGCTGCCGATCATGATCGACAGCTCCCAGTGGTCCGTGATCGAAGCCGGCTTGAAGTGCGTCCAGGGCAAGGGCTTCGTCAATTCGATCAGCTTGAAGGAAGGCGAGGCGGACTTTCTCGAGAAGGCCAGGAAGATCAAGCGCTACGGAGCGGGAGTCGTGGTGATGGCGTTCGACGAGACCGGGCAGGCGGACACCGTCGAGCGCAAGGTCGAGATCTGCCAGCGCGCCTACCGGCTGCTGACGGAGGTCGCGGGCTTTCGCGCGCAGGAGATCATCTTCGATCCGAACATCCTCGCGATCGCGACCGGAATCGAGGAGCACGACGGCTACGGCCGCAACTTCATCGAAGCGACGCGGATCATCAAGCAGACCTGTCCGGGCTCTCGGGTCAGCGGCGGCGTCAGCAATCTGTCGTTCTCGTTCCGCGGCAACGAGCCCGTGCGCGAGGCGATGCACACCGCATTCCTCTACCACGCCGTCGAGGCGGGCCTCGACATGGCGATCGTCAACGCGGGCCAGCTCGGCGTCTACGAGGACATCCCGAAGGACCTCCTCGAAAAGGTGGAGGACGTGATCTTCAACCGTCGACCCGACGCCACCGAGCGGCTGGTCGAGTTTGCGGAGTCGGTGACCGGGAAGGGGAAGCGGCGAGAGGTCGACCTCTCGTGGCGCAATGATTCCGTCGAGGAGCGCTTGAAGTATGCGCTCGTCCACGGCGTCGTCGACTTCATCGAAAAAGATACCGAGGAGGCGCGCCAGAAGGCCGCCAAGCCTCTCGAGGTCATCGAGGGGCCGCTGATGGACGGCATGCAGATCGTCGGCGACCTCTTCGGCGCGGGCAAGATGTTCCTCCCGCAGGTGGTCAAGAGCGCGCGCGCGATGAAGCGCGCGGTCGCCTATCTCGAGCCCTTCATGGAGCGCGAGAAGGAGGCGGCGGCGGAGAAGCGTGGAAGGATCGTCATGGCGACCGTGAAGGGCGACGTGCATGACATCGGAAAGAACATCGTCGGGGTGGTGCTCGGCTGCAACAACTACGAGATCATCGACCTCGGGGTGATGGCCCACTGCGACGACATCCTGAGGACGGCCGTCGAGCGGGACTGCGACCTGATCGGGCTGAGCGGACTGATCACGCCCTCTCTCGACGAGATGGTCAGCGTCGCGCGCGAAATGGATCGGCGCGGAATCGACAAACCGCTGTTGATCGGCGGCGCCACGACGAGCAAGCAGCACACGGCGGTCAAGATCGCCCCCGCCTACAAGCACTGCGCGGTTCACGTCCACGATGCCTCGCGGGCCGTCGGCGTGGTGAGCTCGCTGCTCAACCCGAAGCTCAAAGCCGGGTTCGAGCGCGACAACCGCGAGCTGCAGGAGCAGCTCCGCTACGTGTACGAAGGCAGGAAATCACAGCCGCTGCTCCCCTACGAGAAGGCCGTCGAGAATCGGCTCGCGCTCGAATTTCGCGCCGAGGATCTGCCGGTGCCGGGATTCCTGGGCCGCCGGATCATCGACGATGTCTCGGTGGAAGATCTCGTCGAGTACATCGACTGGACCTTCTTCTTCAGCACCTGGGAGCTCAAGGGCAAGTTTCCGAAGATCTTCGAGAGCCAGAAGTACGGCGAAGCCGCGCGCGAGCTGTTCGAGAACGGGCAGGCCCTGCTGCGCCGAATCGTCGACGAGAAATGGCTCAGCCCGCGCGGCGTCTACGGCTTCTGGCCCGCGGCGAGCGACGGCGACGACATCGTCCTGTTCGAAGACGAGAGCCGAAGCGCAGAGCGCGTGCGCTTCAACATGCTTCGCCAACAGCTGCAGGGCGCAGATGGAAAGCGGAATCGATCCCTCGCCGACTTCGTCAGCCCCACGGATGCGGACGGCCGCGACCACCTGGGCGCCTTCGCGGTGACCTCGGGACCCGAGACCGACGAGATCGCGGCCGGCTTCGAGCGCGAGCTCGACGACTACAACGCGATCATGATCAAGGCGCTCGCCGATCGGCTCGCCGAGGCGTTCGCCGAATACCTGCACGAGCGCGCCCGGCGCGAGTGGGGGTATGCACGCGACGAAGATCTGGATCCCACCGACCTGATCGCGGAGAAGTATCGCGGGATCCGACCCGCCTTCGGGTATCCGGCCTGCCCCGACCACAGCGAAAAGCACAAGCTGTTCGACCTGCTCGACGCTCCCGCCGTGGGAATCGAGCTGACCGAAAACTGTGCGATGCGGCCCGGTTCGAGCGTGAGCGGGCTGTACTTCGCCCACCCCGAGGCGCACTACTTCACGGTGGGTCGCATCGATCGCGATCAGGTGGGCGACTACGCGCGGCGCAAGCACGCGAGCGTCGCGGAGATCGAGCGCTGGCTCGCGCCCAACCTCGGGTACGATCCCGCTGCTTGAGATCGGGTGGGATCCGGCGCCCGATCGGCGGCCGGGAGAGCATGGGGCAAAGGCGCAAGATCCTCGGTTCGCTGGTGGCGGCCGCGCTCGCGTTCGCGGCGCCCGGCTGCAACGGCGCATCCCACTCGGCGCCGGCTCCCGTTGCGCCGTCCACGGAGCCGCCCGCGGGGTCGCTCGATCCCGTCCCGGTCCCCATCGCGCCCGCGAGACCCGCGCCCGCGAGCACCCCGAGACCGGTCGGGCGAAGCGAGGCGCCCGCGATCGAGAATGCCGCCTACGCGGAAGCCGCCGCGTACTCCGCGCGGCACGGCGGTCTCGCGCTGGTCGTGATCGAGGGCGACCGCGTCGCGCTCGCGCTCGGTCAGAACGGACACCCCGTCGACGAGGCCCATCCGCTCCACGGCGCGAGCGAGAGCTTCTGGGGCCCCGCCGCGGTCGCCGCCGAGCGCGACGGCTGGCTCGACCTCGACGAGCGGGTGGCGGACACCATCGGCGAGTGGGCGGGGCTGCGCGGCAAGCGAGACGTGCGCGTCCGGCAGCTGCTCGAGTACACGAGCGGCCTCGAGTCGGGCGTGTGGCCGCTGCTGCGCGAGCGTCCCACAAACCACTACGCGCGCGCGCTCGCGCTCGAGATGATCGCGGCTCCGGGAGAGCGCTTCCAGGTCGGCCCGAGCCACCTCGCGGTCTTCGGCGAGCTGCTGCGCCGCAAGCTGGCGGCCGCGGGATTGGACGCCCTCGGCTACCTCGATCAACGCATCCTGCGGCCGATCGGCCTCGAGATCGCGGGTTGGCAGCGCGATGCGACGGGCAACCCCGAGCTCGCGAACGGAGCGCGAATGACGGCCCGCGAGTGGGCGAAGTTCGGCGTCTTGATCCGAGACCGGGGCGACTGGGACGGACAGCGCGTGATCGACGCGGAGGCGATCGAAGCGTGCCTCTCGCCCGGGGAGATCGAGCCCCGCTTCGGACTCACCATCTGGCTGGGTGGCCGCGAGCCCGACCCGACGCGCGCGTCCGATGCGAGCGGACCTGAGGCCGCGGCCCGCGGCCGCGCACCCGCAGACCTCGCGATGGCGGCCGGCGCGGGCAACCAGCGCCTCTACGTGATCCCCTCGCTGGAACTCGTGGTCGCGCGCTTCGGCCGCGACGATCGGGAATGGCGGGACCCGGATTTTATCGCGCTGATCACCGCGGCCGCCGCCTCCCCGAACTGAGGCTTCGGAGTCGGAGGCGGCGGCGCCCCCACGCCGCCGCCCCGTCTCGCGGCGCAGGACGAGCGGGTCGCCTGCGGCCGTATGCGCGGCTTTCCCGATCAGATGCCCAAGAAGATCCAGCCGAACTCGCCAAAGGTGATCGCGACCTCGAGGTCCCGATACGGAACGCGATGCCGGTAGAAGACGTGATCGTAGAGCTCGGCTCGCGCGCCGAAGTAGTGGTTGCACGCCCTGCAGTAGTAATCGACGTGGTGCTTCAGGTGTCCGAGCCGCCGCCCGCGCTTGTGATGCCACTTGTGCGATCCATGGTGGTGTCGCTTGTGGGAGACGTAATGGTGCCCCCTGTGGGACGCGTGGTGATGCCGCGCGTGGGGAGCGTGCTCGTAGTGGGCGTAATGCGACCGGTAGTGGCCGTGGTCTCGGTGGCGGTCGTGGTCGCCGTGGCGGTGGCCCGCCCACGCTGCGCTGGGAGCGACCAGCGCCATCGCGGCGGATCCGACGACGAGCGCGGTGAGCCAAGTCGTTCGAAGCTGGGCATTCCGGATCATTGCGACTCCTCCTCTCGTTGCCGCTGACCCGTTCGACGCCGCGATCCCGCGAATATTCATGGGCTCGGGAACCGGCAGGTCGTTGAGCCAAAGCCAATTCTGAGCGAGGATGCAGGCGCGTAGCGCCCCAACACGAGAAGGGTGGAACCCCATGGGTGGGAAGCTGAAGCGGCGCAAGCCGAGACGGCGAGCAGCCAAGCTGGCGAGGAGCGCCGACAAGCACGATCTCTACCAGCGCGCGGTCCAGGAGCCCGACGCCGACATCCCGCTGATCCAGCGCGTCTTCCGCAGCCAGTTCTCGCGTCCCGCGCGGACCCTCCGCGAGGACTTCTGCGGCACCGCGCTGCTGGCCACGCGCTGGGTGGAGAGATCGAGCCAGAACCGCGCCTGGGCGATCGACCTCGACCCCGTCCCGCTCGAGTGGGGGCGCGTGCACAACGTCGGCCGGTTGCGAGCCGAGCAGGCCGCGCGGGTGAAGTTGATCGAGGGAAACGTGCTCGACATCGGCCACGAACGCGTCGACGTCACGATCGCCTTCAATTTCTCGTACTTCGTGTTCGAGGAGCGCGCATCGCTCCTGCACTACTTCAAACGAGCGCATTCGACCCTCAACCCCGAAGGCGCGCTGATCCTCGACGCCTACGGCGGTGCCGACGCCCAGCGCACCAGCGTGGAGACGCGCGAGGTCGACGACGACTTCGACTACGTCTGGGACCAGCACCGCTTCGATCCGATCAGCAACCGCGTCACCAACTTCATCCACTTCGAGTTTCCCGACGGAAGCCGGATGAAGCGGGCGTTCCGCTACGACTGGCGACTCTGGTCGATCCCGGAAATCCGGGAGCTCCTGCACGAAGCGGGATTCGACGGCTCGGAGGTCTACTGGGAGGGGACGGACCGCGATACCGGCGAGGGCAACGACGTCTTCAGCCCGCGGAAGCAGGCGCCCGACGACCCCGCCTGGATCTGCTACATCGCCGGCTACCGCCACCCCTAGCGACGCGATCCCTCTTCACGATCGCCCCTTCTTCGCCGGAAATTCCCGAAGGATTCACCAGCGACGTGTGAGAGGCGGGGTGCGAGGTGGAGAGTCGGGAGGGGGAGGGCCGCTCGCTCCAACCCCATGTGGCTCGGACCCTCCCCCTCCCGGCTCTCCAGCAAATCACTGCCGGCGCGTGCAACAGAACCACCGCAACATAGAGGGTCGAGCCGAGAAGACGTCACTTGGGCGGGGTGACGGGGGGGCCTGAGGGCGACA
>JBFGGA010000217.1:0-5384 GCA_041579295.1 Myxococcota bacterium
GCCGCCGGCGATCGCGGGCGGGGCGGCGGGCCGATGGCCGCGCGCGGGGCGGGTCGGCGCGCGCGGCGCGCGGCGCGCGGCCGGCTGAAGATCATCGGCGCACGCGCCAACAACCTGCGCGATCTGACGGTCGAGATTCCGCTGGGTCGGCTCGTCGCGGTCACGGGCGTCTCGGGCGCGGGCAAGTCGAGCCTGATCCGCTCGGTGCTGGTCGGTCAGCTGCGCGCCGAGCCCGACCGCGGCGACTGCGACGCCATCGAGGGCGCGGCCGCGATCGACGAGGTCGTGATCGTCGACGCGCAGCCGCCCGCGCGGCGCGCGCGCTCGAATCCGGCCACCGTCTCGAAGGCCTTCGACGGCATCCGCCG
The DNA here is from genome assembly GCA_041579295.1 of Myxococcota bacterium. Classification (GTDB taxonomy): domain Bacteria; phylum Myxococcota_A; class UBA9160; order UBA9160; family SMWR01; genus JACZVU01. Next base: position 369 of record JBFGGA010000217.1, read on the forward strand.
CCTGTTCGCCTCGACGCGCGAGGCGAAGGCGCTCGGCGTTGCGCCCGGCTGGTTCTCGTTCAACGTGCCCGGTGGCCGCTGCGATGCGTGTGACGGGATCGGCGAGGTCTCGATCGACATGCACTTCCTGGACGACGTGCGTATGCGCTGCGAGCAGTGCGACGGGCGACGCTACCGTCCGGAAGCGCTCGCGGTGCGCTACGCGGACCTCTCGATCGCGGAAGTGCTGGAGCTCAGCGTCGACGCCGCGCTCGATGTGTTCGGCGGCGACGCGAAGATCGCGGCCTGCCTGCGCTCGCTCGCGGAGGTCGGCCTCGGCTACCTGACGCTGGGCCAGCCGCTGTCCGCGCTCTCGTCGGGCGAGGTGCAGCGCCTGCAGCTATCCCAGGCGCTCGGCCAGGGCGCGGAGCGGACGCTCTTCGTGTTCGACGAGCCGACGACGGGCCTGCACCCCGCGGACGTCGACGTGCTGCTGCGCTGCCTCGACCGCGTGATCGACTGCGGGGGCAGCGTGATCGCCGTCGAGCACAACCTCGACGTCATCGGGCGCGCCGACTACGTGATCGACATCGGCCCCGAGGGCGGCCCCGGCGGGGGCGAACTCGTCGCCTGCGGGCCGCCGAGCGCGGTGGCGCGCTGCAGCCGATCGCTCACCGGAGCCGCGCTCCGCGAGCGGCGCTAGGCGACGCGTCGCGCGTCCGCTCGCCGGAGTCGCGCGATCGCACGTCTCGAATCGCGCCGTCAGGTCACTTTGAGTCGTTTGGCGGGTTCGCGCTGCGCCTCCCGGCGCTGGGTGTAGATTCGCTTGTCGTGGAGCTTGCGGAGCTGGCGTTCGACCTTTTCGAAGACCGAGTCGACCGCGGGCGATAGCTCGCTGGCCTCGACTTGGGTCGCGATGTCGGTTCCCTTTCCGGTCACGTGGCCGTTGGCGACGAAACCCGCCCCGTTGGGCGCGAGGCTGATTTCGATCTTGGAGACCTCGCGAAACGAGTTTCCGAGGTGCTGGCCTTTCTTTTCGATGAATTCCCTCAGCGGTTCGTCTTGTTCAACTTCCCTGAAATGGATGACCACAGAAGGGTTTTTCGTCATTTATCGCGTGCTCTCCCAAATGGTTCCGGGGCCCCTCCGATCCCGTCATACGAGGACCGCAGGCGACCCTCCACTCGATGATATCACAGCGTTCAGCTGGCTCTTCGGCCCACCGGAGGCTCCAACGGAGCGACTTCGACGCGCATTTGCGTGGCGCAAACCTCCAATCCGACTGCAATTTCGGCCGGATGGCGGGCCGGTCGGCGCGCCGGCGCGTGGGGGCTCCGCGATGCTGGGGGGCGGGAGGCGTCGATTGGGCCGGGCGGCGGAAGCGGACGGGAATCGAACCCGCCGAGGCTGTGTCGCCACACCCTCCTACGGATTTGAAGTCCGCGGCCCGCACCAGCGTGGCAATCGCTTCCGGCGGGGATTCTACCGAAAACCCGCGGCTTGTGGCCGGCCCGGCGGCGGTTTCGGGCGCCGCGTCGCAGAGCTGGAGACTCGGGTTCGCGACGGGCGCCGCGGCGCCCCGCGCACGCGCGGGCTTCAGCGGCACTCGAAGTCGCGCCCGTCGAGCGGGCGGCAAGCCTCCCCCCAGCCGTGCTCGCGCCAGTACGCGACGAGGCCGAGGCGCTCGAGCAGGCGCTTGAACGCCTCGTCCTGGCGAAATTCGCGAAATCGCGGATGCCAGAGCCACATCAGCGGCGCGAGGACGTCCCGGCTCTCTTCGAAGGACTTCGCGATCCGATCTTCCAGGATCTCGGCCGCCAACCCGTAGGCGCCGAGATCCGCCGCGTAGAGCCCAACGTCCGCGTGGTTCACGTTGCCGCGTCGGTACTCCTCCCGGATCTTCTTGATCACCGCGGCCGTGAGGTTCGGGTTGTGGAGACCCGCGACGCGCCGACGCGCCCACGGCAGCAGGTCCTCGGAGGCGCCGCCGCTGCGTAGGTAGATCAGCTGGTCGGTGAACATCGCGTCGTGATCGCCGACCAATTGGTGGTGCGCGGCTCGAAACGCATACGCGTCGCGCGCTGTTGCGACGGACGCCGGGGAAGCCTTCTCGGTCACCTCGTTCCAGAGCGCGAGTGCGCGATCGGCGTCGCCGAGTGCGTAGCGGTAGAAGCCGAGATCGGCCGCGTGCCGCGTCCGCCACTGCGCTGCGGGCCGCAGCCTCAGCGACACCTCGGCCTGGCTCGACGCCGCCTCGAGCCTGCCAATCGCGAACAGATAGCGGGCGTACCAGGCCCGGCTCGCGGGATCGTTCGGCTCCAGCGCGAGCGCGCGCTCGAAGCGCTCGCCCGCGCGCTGCCAGTCGCGCTTCGCGGCTTCGAGCACGGCTTGGACCGCCAGCGCCTCGGACAGCGTCGGGTCGAGCGCCAAGGCCTGGTCTGCGGCGCGCTCGGCGAGCGCGAAAGCCTCTCGCGTGTCGGGGTCGCGTTGGTTGCGGATCAGATAGGCGAGGCCGAGGTTCGCGCGGGCGCGCGCGAAGTCGGGGTCGAGCCGCAGCGCCTCTTGCAGCTGCTCGATGGCGCTCGCAGCCTGTTCTTCCGCCCCGCTCGCGAGCAGATCGCGCGCGCGAGCGCAGAGGTCGAAGGCCTCGGCGTTCTCGGTTCCCGCTTCGGCGAGGTGCGCGCGCCCCGTCGGCTCGAGATGCGCCCGCGACGCCTCGTCATTTGGGACGTCGACGTCGTTCGCGAGGCGGACGACCGCGAGCGCCATCAGCGTGGCTGCGATCCCGTACGCGGCGACGCGAAGGACGCTGCGCCGCACGCGCTCGCTGAAGAGGGACATCTGGGCGGTCTCCGGCGGCTCCAGAACGCGCTGGGCGCCTATTCTAGCCGGATCGAGTCCGTTGGCAGCCGAAGCAGCCGGGGACGGCGCCTCGGATCGCCCCGAGCGGAGCCGCCGGGTTTTTGGATGACGCTGTCGCGGAGTCGATGTACCCTCCCGCGCGGTGGGGGCCTACACGCTCGGCGATGTCGCGCGGATCACCGGGGTGTCCCGCGCGCGGCTCCGGTACTGGGAGCGCACTGCGCTGCTGGAGCCCGCACTCGCGCGCGGCTCCGACGCCGCGCGGCGCCGCGACAGCGAGTTCGAGTTCCGCGATCTCGTCACGGTCCGCTCCGTGCTCTCGCTGCTCGATCGCGGCGTGTCGCTGCGCCGGATTCGCCGCAGCGTCGAAGCGCTGCGCGCGCGCATCCCCGATGTCGACCGGCCGCTGGATTCGCTGCGACCGTGGCTGGATGGCTCGCGGCGCGTCGTGGTTCGACACGAGGGTGTGCTCGTCGAGCCCAACGGGCAGCTCGTGCTCGAGTTGGGTTCCGCACCGAAGCCATCGCCGGTGTCGCTGTGCGCGCCCGCGTCGAGCGCCTCGCGCAAGGAGCTGGCCGCGAAGTGGTTCGAGCAGGGCTGCAAGCTCGACTCCGATCGCAACACCTTCGCGGAGGCCATCGAGGCCTACCGGCGCGCGATCCAGTGCGATCCCGACTGCGCGGACGCGCACTGCAACCTCGGGTCGGTCTACTTCAACCAAGACCGGCTCACCAGCTCGCGGGCCTGCTTCGAACGCGCGCTCGCGATCGATCCCCACCACGTGGAGGCCAACCTGAACCTGGCGACGCTGCTCGAAGAGGAGGGCCGGTTCCAGATGGCGCTGCGCCACTACAAGGTCGCGCTCGACGCGGATCCGATGTACGCGGACACGCACGTGAGCCTGGCGCTGGTCTACGAGAAGATCGGGCTGCGCCGCAAGGCGCGCGGCCACTGGCGGCGCTACCTCCAGCTCGAGCCGTCGGGCACCTGGGTCGAGATCGCGCGCCGACGCCTTCAGGAGTAGGCGCGGGTTCGAGCGGCGGTCAGAGCGGCTGCGGGGCCGCGCCCGCGCGCGCGCGGATGGCGATCGTCTGCCGCTCCACCACGTCGTCCTTCAGCACGAGCTCGAGCGTCCAGACGCCCTGCGTGGCCACCCGGTCCCCGCCGAAATCCAGCACCGAGCCGATCAGCTGGGTGCCGCGCCGGATCGCGCGCTTCTGCTGCGAGACCTCTCCGGAGGGCGCGATCCAGCGCACGACCAGGCGGTCCGCGTATTGCCGGAACCTGGATCCGAGCTGGGCCCACCAGGCGATCTGCGAGACCTCGGGCGAGAACTCGGGAACGGCCGGCGCCGCGGGGCGCGCCGCGCGCTCCGCGTCCGCCTGCTCTTGGGCCCGCGCGATCGCATCCGCGAGTGAGCCGTCCGCGAAGCCGGAGGCTTCGATCGGCGCGAAGGTGAGCTTGTAGATCTCCCATTCGGAGCGCTTGCGCAGTTCGCTGGCCTCGGCGGTGCGCAGCGCGGCCTGTTCGAACGCGAAGACGGCGCGGTGGGGTTGGCCGGCCGCCTTGAGCGCGAGGCCGAACTTGAAGAAGACCAACGCGCGCGAGGAGTCGAGCTGGATCGCGCGCTGGTAGCTGGCCACGGCCTCCGCGTAGCGCCCACTCGCGTAGAGCAGCTCCGCGATCTGGAATGGGACGCGGGGGTCCGCGCGCTCGAGCCCGTCGATGCGGGCCAGCAGCAGCAGCGCGCCGTCGCGATCGCCGCGCTCCGCGGCCGCGTTCGCCTGTTGGATCACGGCTTCGACGCGCGGGTCGCTCGTCTCGGCGACGCCCTGGCTGAGGCTCACGCGCCCGCTCTTGAGCAGGAATGCCAGGCGAGCCTGCACGAGCGGCAGCGCGGCGGCGAATTCCGGATCCGGCTCGCGGACGGGTCGGAGGTTCTTGGCGGCGTCCTCGATCGCGTGGATCCGATTCTCCGGGAAGGGGTGCGTCGATAAGTAGGGGGGCAGATGGTCGGGGAATCCCTGCTGGGACTGGATGATCTTCTCGAGGAAGTGCGTCAGCGCGGCCGAGTCGTAGCCAGCGCGCGTCACCCAGATCGCGCCCAGTTGATCGGCTTCGGCTTCGAACTCGCGCGTGAAGCCGATCTTGAGCGATACGTTCACCCCCTCGCCC
>JBFGGA010000218.1:0-5321 GCA_041579295.1 Myxococcota bacterium
TCATCCCGCGCGCCATGGTCTGCGAGATCCAGATCCGCACGCGCCTGCAGGACGCCTTCGGCCAGCTGACCCACGACGTCCCCTACAAGTTCCCCCGCCTGCAGACCGGCACCCCGTATCGCGAGATGGTCGCCCGCATGGCCGAATCCCTCGCCGAGCAGGACCGCGCCGCGAGCCAGATCCGCGAGCTCGTCTGCGAGGTCTACCGGCGCGAAGCGCACGGGGGCTTTGCGGCCGACGACCGCCGCGAGCCCGGCATGTCGCCGCGGCTGTCGTCGGAGGATGACCGCGAATAGCGCGTCAGCGGGTGGCGTCTTGGGGCCGCGGTGCGGCGAGAATGAGCGCCGCGCCCGCGAGCGCGATCAGCACGCTGCCGATGCGGATGCCGAGCGCGTTGTCGGCCCCGATGCCGTTTAGCGCGAGCGTCGCGAGGCCGCCGCAGACCCCCGCCGCGCCGACGATGCCGCGCCAGGCCGCGAGCGGCGCCGCGCTGCCCGCGCGCGCGCCCTGCTCGAAGCGCCCGAACAGCGCGACGAAGACCGAGAGCACGCACGCGAGCAGCGCGATCCAGAGCGGCCGCGTCGCCCACCAGCTCGGCGTGCCCGGCGCAAGGCCGAGCCCCAGGCCACCGAGCAGGTTCGCGAGGCCGATCATCAGCGCCATCACCGTTACGTGCCAGAGGTAGAGCGTCATGATTGCGCCGTTCACCAGCACCGTCGCGGTCCACGGCCCGAGCCGCTGCAGCCAGCGGCGCGCAGGGGCCTCTGCGGCGAACACCAGCCCGCCGTGCAGCGCGCCGAGCGCGAGCAGCGCGAGCGTCGGCGGGCGGCTGTTCGAGACCGCCTCGCCGGGCACGGTGATCATGCTGACCGGATAGCCCGCGACGCCGACGAGCAAGACCAGCACCGCGAGCCCGCCCGCCGCCCAGAGCAGCGCGTGCCCCACGCCCGCGATGCGCCCGTCGCGCCAGAGGTAGCCGAGCTGGTGCACGCCCAGCCAGACGAACGCGTAGTTCGCCCAGCGCAGCGCGCGCAGCTCGTTCGCGAACGCGATCGCGTCCACCGCGACCGCGCCGAGCGCGAGCGCCCAGAACGACGCGACCCCGAAGCGCCGCCACATGCGGTGGGTCGCGGGCGCGGCCACCACCACCATCACGTAGACCGCGAGAAACCAGGTCGGGATCAGCGCCACCTGCGAACCGACCCGGATCATCTCGGGATGCACGCCCAGGTGGTGGGCGACGGTGGCCATCGCCGACCAGACGATGAGGAGCGGCACGACGGGCCCCACCAGCCGCCGCAGCCGCGTCGCGACCCAGAGGCCGTAGCCCTGGCGCTTGCGCCGCGCGGACTCCCAGGAGACCGCGTTCGCGTAGCCGCCCACGATGAAGAACAGCGGCATCACCTGGAACGCCCAGGTGAGCCACTGCGTCCAGGGCGACACGCCCAGCATGTCGTCGAGCTCGAGCGAGCCGCTGTCGGTGTGCGCGGCCGCCATCAGCCAGTGCCCGATCACCACCACGCTAATCGACGCCGCCCGCAGAAAATCCACGTAGCGATTGCGCGCCTCGGGGGTGCGCTCTGCGAGGCCTCTCGCGTGCGACCACACGGACATCGTCACCGCCTCCCGCTCGCGCCGTGCGAGGGTATCACCTGCGCACCCGCGCGCTGATTCGAGCGCGCGGCTGCGCCGCCTCGAAGGGACGCGATGGAGCGGGTATGGCTCGGTTGGAGGAGCAGCGAACCGGCCACGCCGTGCGCTCCCGGCTCGCCAGATCCGCGACCACCTCGAGGTCGGTACTCACCGCGGGGCCGCGGCCACATCCGGGCGCGCGAGGGCGTCCAGTGCAGAAGCGACGGCGGCGTGATTGCGCTCGACGTCGATGAAGAGCTCCGTCTGCGGGCGAGGTTCGAAGCCACCGATCACCAGTCTTCCCAGCACCTCGATGCCGCCCATGTCCTTGTAGAGATCGACGCCGGACATGTCTTCGATCACCACGAACAGACAGGTCGCCTTGATCGTCCCCGCGCTCGTCATCCCCCCCAACCCGTCGAGCAGCGTGCTACCCACCGATTGCATGCGCTGGCTGCTTCCGCACCAGTGCGCGGTTCCAGACTCGAACTTCGCATCCACCACGCCGATCGTCGTGTGGAGCAGCGCGTCCGCGCCAAACTGAGTAGCGATCTCCTGGAGCAAGTGCAGCCTGGCAGTGTCGAACTTCTTCTGGTCCAACTCACCCGTCATCGGATTGAACATGCCTCCCATCTGGGCCTCCATTTCGTCCCAGACCGGCATGACCTTCTCGGAAGGCACCGTGCGGAAGCCCTGGCTTTCGAGGCGTTGGATGATCATCGCCTCGAACCGCTGCTTCACGGCGTCCGGGTTCTCGAGGTCGGATGGAACGGCGAGCTCGGCGACGCCGATGGTTCGGACCTTCGCGTGGAACTGCTCCCGCGGGACCTGGTACGGCTCGTACGGCGGCGTCGTCGCGCACCCGAGTGCAACCGAGGTGGATAGGAGCGAGACCGTCACGGAGATTCGTCGATGCATGGCTTCGTCCTCTCTTGATCAGGGGGGCGGCGGCGCAGCGACGTGCGCCGGCCGCGCCAGGTAGCCTTCGATGATCGGGCGGTCCACGGCGTTCGGTGCGAGTTCGAGGTAGCGGGCGAACTCGGCTCGCGCCTCGTCCGCGCGATCGCCGCCGCGGTAGATCATCCCCAGCGCGCGATGGGGCTCCGCGTATTCGGGATCGAGCCGGATCGCTTCGCGGTAGGCGGTTACCGCGGCGGCGGTCTCGGGCTCGCCGCGCCCGGAACGGCGGTGGCACTCTCCCAGCATGAAGTGCCCGCGTGCACTCTCTGGGTTTCCCGCCAGGTGCCGAATGACGGATGCCCTCGCCGTCTCGATTCGGCCGATCGACAGGTCGAGGGCGGCGTTCTCGAGCAGCACTGCGGAAATGGAGTCGCCGTATGCCTCGGCACCCCTGTAGCGATCCGCAAGCGGAGCTTTGCGTTCCGCCAGGAGCCGGCGATGCTTCTCGATTCTCTCGTCGAGACGCGGATGGCTCCCGAAGTAGTAGGGCTCCTCGACGCCCATCTCGTCGAGCTCCTGCTTCAGCTGTTGAAACACCTCGGTGGCCTCGTTGGGGTCGTAGCCCGCCGCGATCATCGCTTCGAGCCCCAACTGGTCGGCCTCGGCCTCGAGTTCCCGGGAGTAGCCCGTGACCGTGAGGGCCGTCCAGAGCGCGAGAACCGACTGGCTGAGCTCCGCGAAGCTCGCGCCCGCCTGGGGATCGCCAGCGAGGCCCGCGAGCAGAGCTGCGGTCACGCTCGCGGCGACGATGCGGTTTTTCGTCAGCCGCATCTCGCGCACGGCGTGGCGGTGGGTGAAGTGGGCGATCTCGTGGCCGAGCACCGCAGCGAGCTGTGCCTCGTTTCCCATCCGGGAGAGCATCCCGGAATGCAGGAAGAGCGCGCCGTTGGGCAGCGCGAAGGCGTTGAGAAAGGGATTCTTGACCACCCGCACGCGCACTTTCGTGCCCGTCTCGGCGAGCTGCCCCGCGAGAAGCCGCTCGGACACGCGATTCAGATAGCCCTCGAGGGCGGGATCGTCGTAGATGACCCCTTCGTTCTCCAGCGCGCGCTCGATCGCCTCGGCCTGCAGCCAGAGCTTCTGCTCGTCCGTCTCGGGCCGGAAGTCGCGCCCGGTTTGACCGATCGGAGGCAGATCGGTGGACGCGCAGGCGATCAGCGCCGCGAGGCCCAGAAGCACGAAGACGGCGCGGCGGCGAACGAATCCGCCGCTCCTGTAGAGTCGGCCTCCTTCGTCGACGATGCCAGCCGGAACGGCACGCCGCAGCGCACTGCCGGCAGCGCGGCTGCGCGCTTTGCTCCCAGATCGGCTCCGAGGAAGCGCGCGCCCATCGGCCGGGTGAGATTGCAGCTTCTTCTCGTCCGGACGCGGTTGTAAGGTGCGCAAGTCGAGCACCCTTCTCAATCCTCCAGTTCCAGCGTCCTCAATACTTCCAGGAGATCCATCTTCGAATACTCGGTCGGACCGATCTCCTTCGGTGCGACCTCGGTGTAGTGCGCCATGATGAACCACTCGTTTTGACTCGCGTGCGGAAAGAACAGATAGAGCGATGAAAATTGAAGATCGGTCACAGTTTCTGTCCGATAGTCCATCAAGTAGAACTGTCTTCCCGCGACGACTTCCTCGCCCATCGACACGTCGTGGAGTCGATACAGACCTGGTTTCACACCCTGCTCGAGCATCACTTGTTTCTCGATGTTCCGGATCTCATCGGCGTTCTTCTTGGCGGAAAGTTTGACCAGCTCCGGATCCTCGATCGCCTGTCGCATCAGCCTGATTTGGACCAGCGTTCGGCCGCGGTCGGACGCTTCGAGCTGTTTCGTGAGTAGGACTGCATCCGATGAGCCAAATGGCCCCTCGACGCTCCAGCTTCCGCCCTCCGGGATCTCGAACCGATAGTGCGGAGTCGTGACGGTCTGCTGCATTTCGCGATTTGTCGCGCCAGCTCGTTTCAACGAGAATCCACGGCTCTCTTGGAGACTATCGATGATGAGGTTGACGAACCGCTCTATTCCTACGACGGGCTCGTACTGGTGCAGCGATCTCTGCGCGATCATCCTGCCGCCATCCGGTGGTAGATCGCTCTCCAGATCTGGGCTGGACGCAAAATAAAAGGTTCCGTTGCCGCTCGATATCACGAGCAGCAGGCCGCTCTCCAGGCCCCATTTGGAAATGACATGGTGTGCATAGTCGGAGATTGGGATCGACCCGATCGAGGGAACCGTCAAGATCGAAAACTCGATCTGAGCTGCTTCCTGTAGTGCCAGCAACAGGGAGTCGATGCGTTGTTTCGAGGCGGAGTCGAGCACGTTTGCGTAGTCGGTCAGCAGTCCCGTTCGCGGCGGGGGGTCCGGCCAACCGGGGTACGGGCTGGCACAAGCGACGAGCCAGAAACCGATCAGCGCCGAGTACGAGCCGATCCTTCGAGGGTTTCGCTTCCCCATGTGCTCGTCCTCCCGCGCTGGCGCCATCGGGTGGTCTGCCGCCGGCAGCCAACCCGCGCCTCTGCGCCCATGCTCTCCGTGCGCTCGTCGCGTCACGGTCGTTCCAGTGGCCTTCCTTTAGTGGGTCCGGGCCGAGCGGCGCCCGCCGCGCGTGCCAAAGACCTCTACGGTGTCGCAGCCCTCGAACGCGGTGCCGTCGAGCAGCGCGCCGCGGAGGCACGGCGTCGCGCCATCGATCCCGATCTCGACCTGCTGGGTGCGGTAGTGGGTGAGCAGATCCATGAA
>JBFGGA010000219.1:0-5233 GCA_041579295.1 Myxococcota bacterium
CCCTGATGCCCGGCATGATCAACGCGCACGAGCACCCGTTGATGTACGAGTCCGACTACCAGAACGCGCACCTCCAGGGCTCCTCGGCCCGCAAGGCGCTGATGGGCCTCGCGGGCGTCCAGCGGCACCTGCTCGCGGGCTGGACGTCGATCCGGGTCGTGGGCGACGCGGACGTCTTCTACGCCGCGCAGGATCTCCGAAAGGTGATCGACGACGAGATCTTCCTCGGGCCGCGCCTGAGCGGCGCGGGCCACTACCTCTCGATCACCGGCGGAGGCGGCGACCTCAACTACCTGAGTCCCGAGCAGCACGCGATCGCGGACGGCCTCGTCGTCGACGGCCCCGAGGAGATCCGCAAGGCCGTGCGGCGCGAGGTCAAGTACGGCTCCGACTGGATCAAGCTGCTCGTCACCGGGGCCTTCCAGTCCGTCGGCGACAACCCCCGCAACATCGCATTCAGCCCCGAGGAGCTTCGCGCCGCGGTCGACGAGGCCAACCGGCTCGGCGTGCCCGTCGCCGCGCACGCGCACGCCGCCGAGGGGATCAAGCAGGCCGTTCAGGCGGGCGTGCGCTCGATCGAACACGGGACCTTCATCGACGACGAGGCCATGCGCCTGATGGCGAAACGCGGAACCTTCCTCGTGCCGACGATCTACATCGGCGACTACTACGCGGGCACCGACGCATTGCTCGCGCAGGAGAAGAACGACGACTACATCGAGAACGACCGCGCGAACTTCCTCGACGCGATCGGGCGCGCCCACGAGGCCGGCGTCAAGATCACCGTCGGGGTCGATCTCGGCGGCTACGGCGTCGATCCGACGGTGTTCGCGCGCGAATTCGCGATCCTCCACGAGGCGGGCATGACGCCCATGGAGGCGATCCAGGCCGGCACGCGGGTGAACGCCGAGCTGCTCGGGTGGGACGATCGGCTCGGCACGATCGAGGCCGGGAAGCTGGCCGACGTGATCGCCGTCGTCGGAAATCCGCTCGAGAACCTGGAAGCGCTCGAGGACGTCTCGTTCGTGATGATCGGAGGTGCGGTCGTCAAGCGCCCGGGCCGGCCCGAGGCTCTCAGCGGATTGCTGATCGACGAGCACCCCGAGTGAGACCGTCGGCGGAGCCTGGCCAATCGGGCCCCCGTCGAGCGTCGCGCGTGCGGCTCAGCAGCCCTCGAACGCGCATCCCAGGGAGCTGATCTCGGACATCACGATCTGCTGCACGTGCGCGGCCTGGAGGTCCTCGACGGAGGGCTCCTCGCCCATCAAGGTCTCGATCTGCTCGCGAAGCTCCGGGGTGACCGAGCGGAAGCGCAGCGCCACGGAGTCACCGTCGTCGCGCAGCACCGTCGCGTCCAGCGCGATCGGCGCCGCACCGGCGTTGCTGTGAAGCGCGACGCGAACCTCCGATCCGACGGCGATCTCCGGGAGCCCGACGATTCGCATGCCCTCGATCGACAGCTCCACCCCCATCGCGCTGTACGATTCGACCGCGTCCCGCCCGCGGGCGGTTTCGACGAGGCGCGGGAACGGCCGGCGCGGATGGCGGCGGCGATCGCCCTGCCTCGCGATCTCCTCCCAGTCGGGGATCCCGGTGCCGTCCACGTAGGCTTCGGGCTCGCGCTCGGGAATCGCAGCGAGGGGGGTCACGCGCGTTCCGATCCGGTCGCCGCGGATGATCGCTTCGAGCTGCGCGCGCACTTCGGCCTCGACCGGCTCCACCTGCATCACGACCACGTCCATGCCGTCGCGCCGCGACTCCGATCGAAGCACCTCGCCGGGAATCTCGAACCCGATGCCGCCGAGGGACTTCGGAATCGCGACCGTGACGCGGGTGCCCGCATCGAGCGCCCGCCCGCAGGCGAACCGGCAGCCGTCTCTCGAGAGCTCGAGCAGCGTGGCGCGGTTGCGCTCGGCATCGCCGATCCTCACATCGACCGGGCAGTCCATCGGCAGCCGCTTCGCGCCGCGGCGATCCCTCCCCCGGTAGAGGATCTGCTGAAGCAGCAGGCGAAGCGCCTCGTCGCCGGTCTTTCGCTGGACGAGGTAGTGGACGCCCCGCTCGCGCAGCCGGTCGCGCAGCGGGAAGAAGTCCTCGCCGTGCACGCAGAGCCAGACCGGCCCGTCGGCCTGCGGGGCCGGATCCGCGGGCGCGGGCAGCTCCAACGCGTGCGCGCCCGTGGTGACGAGCAGGTGGCGCGGCCGCGGCGGATCGGCATCCGACCCGCCCGTCCAGCGCGCGCAGTCGACCCCGAGCCGCGTGACGAGGGTCTGGATCCGCGCGAGCTCCTTTTCGTCGCCGAGGATGAGAACCGAGGGCGCATCTCCCATGCAGGCCGTTTCGTCCGTTTCGGGGGGGCTCTGAAGCGGCGCCCGGCGCCGCAAGCCTGTTCCCCGCGGGGAGCAGGCGCCGCTTCGACCGCTAGCGTGGGCGCACTCGGCGCAAGCGGGCCGCGACACCCAAGCGGCGGCGAATCCGCATCGGGCGGCATCGAACCGGGCCGCAACCGAGAACTCCGATACCTTCGCCTCGCCCGGGTCGCATCCGGCGCCACCTCCGTCGTGGACCTCGACGCGATGGCGATGTGGCGCTGGCCGTCGGGCTGGGATCGGAACCCGCGCCCATCGGAATGCGAGCCGATGACCCTGGGCATCCAGGCCGCGCTGGGCGCCTTCCCGACGCGCGCGGCGAAAGATCCGCTCTCGCACGCGGAGCGCAGATGCGAAACCGGCACCCGGCCCCGACGCTGAGCCGTGACGCGCCCGCGTCCGCGCGGAAGCGCTAGCCTTCGCCGTACCAACCGAGGGCGTGCGTTGCGAAGCTCTTCCGTCGGCCCGATCCCGGCTCTTCCCGGCACCTACATCCTCGTCCTCGCCGCGCAGACCCGACGCCCGGTGTCGGTCGGCGCGCTCGGCTCACTCGAGGTCGAGCCGGGCTTCTACGCCTACGTGGGCAGCGCACTCGGCCCCGGCGGGCTGCGCGCGCGGGTGGCGCGCCACCGCGGGCGGGCGCGCGCGCCGCACTGGCACATCGATTACCTGCGCCGTCACACCGCGCTGCGTGAGATCTGGTTCTCGGCGGATGGCGTGCGGCGCGAGCACGGCTGGGCCGCGGCGCTCGCGCGCGATGCCGGCGCGACCATTCCCTGCGTGGGGTTCGGCGCGTCGGATTGCGGGTGCAGCGCCCACCTGTTCCGATTCGCGCGCCGGCCGCGGCTCTCGCAGTTTCGGCGCCAGCTCGGGACCTCCATCTGCGCAAGCGCGGTCGCATGACGCGCAGGAGTCGCGCGCGGCGCGAGCGGCCGGGCCCGCGCGAGCCCTCGGCGGGCTGGGCGCGACGCTCTGCGCGTCGAGATGCGGCCCGGCGGGCCGCGGCGACTCGCTGCGGCGCTACTTCTTGAGACCGGCCAGCTCCTGCAGCAGGCGCCAGTTGCGCAGTCGGTCGGCCTGCGCGCGCTGGAGCAGCTCGGAGGGCTCGCCATCGGCGGAGAACTGCTGGCGGAAGCGCCCCTCCGTGCGCGCGTAGTCGATGAAGGTGTACGGCTCGCCCGTCTTGCCGTCCGTGTACCAGTCCTCGGAGACGGCCGGATTGCCGCGCAGCGAGATGCGCTCGCGCATGCTCTCCCCGTTGCGCGGATCGTGGACCAAGAGCGGAAAGGCGCGGCTCACCACGGCGCGCCGGCTCTGCTCGATCGCCATGTCGTCGCCGACACCGTGCTCGGGCTGGCAGGTGGTGAAGACGTTCACGAGCGCCGGGCCCGCGAACTCGTTGGCATCGCGAATCGCGCGCTGGAAGTGATTGATGTAGGCGGTGGAGGTCTGCGCGACGTACACCTCGGGGTGCATGAAGGCGATGTTCGAGAGCTCCTTGCGCCGCTCGATCTTGCCCGGCTGCACCCGCCCGTACGGCGACATCTTGGCTTCCTGCGCGGTGAAGGAGGCAGTGCTCGCCTGGCCGCCGGTGTTGGAGTAGACCTGGGTGTCGAGGACCAGCACCTTGATGTCCATGCCCGAGCAGAGCATGCGGCTCAACGACTGGAAGCCGATGTCGTACATGGCGCCGTCGCCGCCCAGCACCCAGAGGCGCTTGCGCTGCCAGCCCTGCTGATCCCAGCGCGCCCGCACGCCCATCGCCACGGCCGGGGCGTTCTCGAACAGCGAGTTGCTCCAGGTCACCAGATAGGGGTTGTACGGGTAGGTGGATCCGTAGACGGTGTTGCAGCCCGTAGCGGCAATGATCCCGATCTCGTCGCGCTTGTACTCGTCACCCGTGGTCGCGAGCATCATGCGGATCGCGGTCGCCTCGCCGCAGCCCGCGCACGAGCCGGCGCCCCCCACGTAGAGCAGGCAGCGGTCCTCGTGGAGCATCAGGTCGACGGGAAGCTTGCGCGCCAGGAAGCGCTCGGGCGACGCCGGCAGATCCTGAATCCGCCGGTGCCGAGTGCGGAATGTCTCGATCAGCTCGTCGGTCTTCTCGATCATTTCGAGGGCTTCGTGGCTGCCGCAGGCGACCACGCACTCGCCGCAGCCCTTGCACTTGGTGGGGTCGATGTGAATGTTGAACATCCCACCGCGCTCGCCCTTCTTCTCGACCACGTCGAAGAACTTCGAGGTGCGCACCCACTGGGCTGAGAAGTCCGCGCGCTCCCCGCCGTCCTCGATGTCGGCGGTCGCGCGCTCGAGCGCGTCCGCCTCCACGATGCGACCGAGGATCGCCGTATCGGGGCAGACGTTCACGCACTCCATGCAGGCCACGCACTTGTCCGCGATGAACTCCGGCAGCGCGGGCGCCACGTGCGAGAAGTCGCGAAATACGCCCGTTCCGGGTGGGATCAGCGAGCGGGCGATGCCGGTGTCGGCCGGCAGCACGGCGCCTTCGCCCTGGCCGTAGGCGCCGATCACCTGCTCGTTGAACTCCCCGACGTAGCGATCCAGGTCGATCTCGAAGTCGAGGAACGAGAAGTGGGCACCGTGCGACTCCAGCGCGGCCCCGGGCTCCTTGACGAGCGGCCACTCCACGTGGCTCGACGGGCGCGCGGGGATCGCGCCGGCCTGTCGATTGGCTCGCGTTCGCTTGATCTCGATCGCGGCAGACTCGCCGCGCTCTTCCTTGCTCATTTTGCTTCCATCCATACGTCGTTCATGCCCGCGCGGGTCAGGTCCGTGAGCGACAGGATGCCCACCGGCTTGGTGCGCTCGGTCTCGCTCTCCACCACCACGAGGCGGTGCACGGA
>JBFGGA010000220.1:0-5137 GCA_041579295.1 Myxococcota bacterium
CGCGGTGATGATGAACGTCGTGTCGAACACGCGGGTCGACATCGTCGCGCGCGGCGTCATCAAGGGCTGCATCGAATCCGGCAAGGATCCCGCCGAGACGATCGCGATCTTCCGCATCCCGGGCGCCTGGGAGGAGGAGGGCTTCAAGATCCTCGCGAAGTACAACGTCGACTACTGCGACCGGAGCGTCTCGATGTACGAGGCCGCGGCGCGCGCCGTCGCAAAGATGCAGTGAGCGCAAGACGGGCCTGCAACCAGCGGAGCATTCGTTGTCGATCCTGATCAATTCCGAAACGACCTTCATCGTGCAGGGCATCACCGGGCGCGAGGCCGTGAACCTCACGCGCGAGAACCTCGACTACGGGGCGAAGATCGTCGGCGGCGTGACGCCCGGGCGCGCGGGCCGCGAGGTCTACGGCGTCCCGGTCTACGACTGCGTGCGGGACATCACCGCGAAGGCGCGCGTGGACGGCGCGGTCGTCTGCGTCCCGCCGCGCTTCACCAGAGACGCCGTCTTCGAGGCTCTCGAGAACGGCATCAAGCTGATCGTCATCGTCACGGAGCGCATCCCGCGTCGCGAGGTCGCCCAGATGGTCGAGCTCGCCAAGCTGCGCGGCGCCCGGATCATCGGCCCGAACTGCCTCGGCATCATCTCGCCGGGAGAGGCCAAGATGGGCGGCGTGGGCGGACCGGCCGCCAACACCAACACCGCCTACACGAAAGGCCCGGTCGGCGTGATGTCGCGCTCGGGCGGCATGACGACCGAGATCGCGAGCACGCTCACCGCGGCGGGGCTCGGACAGTCCACCGCGGTGTCGATCGGAGGGGACGCGATCATCGGAACCACCTACGCGGAGCTGATGCCGCTCTACGAAGCGGATCCCCAGACCCAGGCGATCGCGATCTACTCGGAGCCCGGCGGGAGAATGGAGGCCGAGCTCGCGGACTGGCTCCAGCAGAGCGATTCGCGCCTTCCGGTCGTCGCCTTCATGGCCGGGCGCTTCATGGATCAGATGCCTGGCATGCGCTTCGGCCACGCGGGTACCATCGTGGAGGGCAAGGCGGACACCACCGCCGAGAAGATCAAGAGAATGAGGGAAGCGGGAATCACCGTGGCCGAGCGCATCGAGGAGATTCCGAAGCTGATCGCCGAGCGGATCGGGAAGGCCGCCTGATGCCGGGCCTGTTCATCGACGTGAAGGTCTCCGAAGAGGCCGCGAAGGACAGCGCGGTCGTCGCGAAGCTCGTCGAGGTGTGCCCCGTGGACATCTTCGAGCAGGGCGGAGGCGGCGAGCTGCGGATCGTCGAAGAGAACCTCGACGAGTGCGTGCTCTGCGATCTGTGCGTTTCGGCCGCGCCGAGCAACAGCGTCGAGGTCGTCAAGCTCTACGAGTAGAGGCTCGCCGGGCGGGAGGGATTCTCGTGAGAAACCCGCGCAACTTCGCCAAGCCGCTCGCCGTCGGCGCGCCGGTACCCCCGATCGAAATCCCGATGCGCCCATCGCGGATGATCCACTTCTTCGATCCCAGCAACAAGCGCATGGCCGAGAAGGTTCCGCAGCTGGTCGCCAAGCTCGACGTGCTGCTCGCCAATCTCGAAGACGGGATCCAGGCCGACAAGAAGATCGAGGCCCGCGAGGGGATGGTCGAGATCGCGCGGGCGACGGACTTCGGCAGCACCCAGTTCTGGGTGCGGATGAACAGCCTCGACAGCCCGTGGGGGCTCGACGACCTGCTGCGCATCGTCCCGGAGGTCGGCGCGAAGCTCGACGTCGTGATGGTTCCGAAGGTCGAAGGCCCCTGGGACATCCACTACGTCGACCAGCTGCTCGCCCAGCTCGAGGCCAAGGCCGGGCTCGAGCGCGCGATCCTGATCCACGCGATCCTCGAGACCGCGCAGGGCGTCGCCAACGTCGAAGAGATCTGCGCGGCGAGCCCGCGCATGCAGGGCATCAGCCTCGGGCCCGCCGATCTGGCGGCGTCGCGGCGCATGAAGACCACGCGCATCGGCGGCGGCCATCCGGGTTATCTGGTTCGCGCCGATCCCGACCCGAACGACGAGAACGCGCCGCGCGCAACTGCCCAGCAGGATCTCTGGCACTACACGATGGCGCGCATGGTCGACGCCTGCCGGGCGACCGGCATCTACGCCTACTACGGACCGTTCGGCGACATCGCGGACTCGCTGGCCTGCGAGGACCAGTTTCGCAACGCGTTTCTGATGGGCTGCGTGGGCGCGTGGTCGCTGCACCCCAAGCAGATCGAGATCGCGCGCCGCGTCTTCAGCCCACCTCCCGAAGAGGTCCACGAGGCGAAGCGCATCATCGAAGCCATGGGCGACGGCACGGGTGCGGTGATGCTCGACGGCAAGATGCAGGACGACGCGAGCGTCAAGCAGTGCAAGGTGATGGTCGCCTACGCGAAGCTGATCGCCGAGCGAGACCCGGAGTACGCCGAGCGCTACAACCTCTAAGCCCGCGCACACCTCCAGGGGTGGTTCGGACGCCGCACTAGCGGGGCCCCACGGGCCGGCGTACCGGCGCGACCGCGCAGACCCAGCGGCGATAGCGGGCGGGCGGGTAGAAGGCCAACCAGACCAACGCGATCGACAGCAGCTCGAAGCCGCCGAGCAGCGCGTCCGTCGACGCGCGGATGTAGCCATCGCGCTCGTAGGCGACGTAGAGCACCACGACCGAACACGTCGCCCCGAGCTGCGCGAAACCGAACCCGCCCCAGAGCAGGAACCGATGAGAGCTCAGCGCATCCGTCAAGCCGAGCGCCCGTCGGCGCTCGGCGAGCCGGTAGTGGATCAGCCCCTCCGCGCAGACCCAGACGCAGGGAATCAGTTGCGAGAACCACTCGAGCCAGAAACCGACGCCGAGCAGCCCCGAGCCCTCCCAATCGCCCTGTAGCGCCGAGAGCACGAGGCCCGCGACGATCAGAAAGGCGACGAACGTCTGGGCGCTCTCCGCCCAGGCTTCGCGGGGTCGAAACACCCGCCGCGAGAAGACCGCGATCGCATAGACGCCCGCGGCCAGCGCCACCCTGCCGAGGAAGTAGAACGCGTTCTCGAGCGGCCCGACGGCGACCAGCACCGGGATTTCGAAGAGGATGTAGGTGAGACCGTAGAACGCGAAGGTCGCGCCCAGGAGCCGCTCGGGTAGCTGCCCGGTCTTCGCCGACTGCCAGAGCAACCGCGCGGCGACGGGCAGGTACAGCAGGCCCGCGGCGGCTTCGACGACGTAGGCATTCTCATCCATGCGATCGCTGCGGCTCCGGAAGGCGCGGACCGGTTGGCCGGGGCAATTCGAATACCTTCGGCACCGCGAGATGAATCGGTCGATTCTCGAAAAGCTTGACGCAGGCCGGCGGGCATCACCGCCGCGCGAGACAGCCCATTGCGCGCGTTGCAGGCGCGAATTGCGGTGCTTGGAAGCAGCCGAAGCGCACGGCGCAAAGCGGCCGGGGTGCTGAAATGGTTGTCAAGTAGAAACCAGCTCCACGCGATAAAAAGATGCTCCAGGAGGGGTCCGGTGAGCGTGGAAATTTCCTGCAATATCGTCGTCATCGCGGCCAACCTGATCGTTGGCGCCCGGCTCTTGAAGCAGGGCGTAGCGCGCAAGGCGCTGCCCGAGCTCCTGCTCGGGGGCGCTTTCGCGTTCGATGGAATCGAGTGGCTGCTCTGGATGCTCGCCTTCTACACGCCGCTCGCGGGAACCCCACTCGCCGACTACCTCGCGGCGGGCTGTCGCGCGGGCATCGCGGCGGGAATCCTCTGCCTGCTGCTCTTCGTTCGCACGGTCTTCCGCCCGACCAGCCGAGCGACGCTCGCGTTTGCGCTGCTCGCCTCCGCCATCCACCTCACGGGCCTGGCGGTCGGTATCTACCTGGGTGATTGGACGGGCTTCGCGGCGGACCGCATCTGGCTCTGGCTCGAGCTCGGAGCCACGCAGGCCGCCTACGCCTGGTGCTTCGCGGAGGCCGCGCGGTACTACGCGCAGATGCGAAAGCGCCGCATGCACGGGCTCGCGGACCCGATCGTCACGAACCGGATGCTGCTCTGGTCGGGCTACGCGGCGAGCGGAATGGTGACGCAGACGCTCTACATGATCGGTGCCGCAATGGCGGGCACCCAGGGCTCCTATCCGTTCCTTCTCGACGCCATCATGGTCGTGACGACGACGCTGGGGGCGCTGCTGATCGTGCTCGCATTCTTCCCCCCGCCGATCTACACGCGGTGGGTGGCCGGCGGCAGCGCGGCCGGGAGCGACTCCCGCTGAGAGCCAGGGCCGCCCGGCGGGCCTTCAGCGCGCGGTCTCGCCGCCGTCCACGGGCAGCGCCACCCCGGTGATGAACCCCGCCGCATCCGACGCGAGGAAGCATGCGGCCTCCGCGACGTCGATCGCATCGGCCATGCGCCCCATCGGATTGTTGGCGCCCGAGAGCTTCATGCCCTCTTCGTACGGAATCCCGCGCAGGCGGTAGTCCTCCACCATCATCGGGGTGTCGGTGTCCGCCGGGCAGATGGTGTTGATTCGGATGCCGTCTGCGGCGTGATCGAGCGCCATCGCCTTCGTGAGCATCACGACCGCTCCCTTGCTCGCGCAGTAGGCGGCGGCCTCGCGCCCGGCGAACAGCCCCCAATCCGACGAGATGTGGACGATGTTGCCGCTGCGCTGCTCGACCATCACCCGCAGCGCCGCGCGCGAGACGAAGAAGAGGCCGGTGACGTTCACGTCCATGGTCTCGTGCCATTGCTCGTCGGTCGTGTCGAGCGTCGCCCCCGCGTGCCAGATCCCCGCGCTGTTGATCAGGATGTCGAGGCCGCCGAAGCGCTCGACCGTGGCCTTGACGATCGCCTCGCACGTCTCGACCGCGCGCACGTCGCCCGCCGTGAAATCCGCGATGCCTCCGGCCTGCTCGATCTGCTTGACGACCGCCGCACCGCGACCGCTGTCGCGCCCGGTGAGCATCACCTCGGCGCCGCGCGCCGCGAACAGGCGCGCACATTCCGCGCCAATGCCGGACGTCCCACCCGTCACGAGAACGCGCTTGCCCGAAAAATCTCCACTCATCGCCCACCTCCCCTTGCCATCGGCCTCTCGGTCGCCCACGAGCCCGGCACTCGCGTAGCGCTC
>JBFGGA010000221.1:0-5134 GCA_041579295.1 Myxococcota bacterium
CGGGGCCGCGCTGGCGCGCTAGCGGCCGGCTGCGCGGCCTCTCCGCCGCGCCGGCCTCCTGGCAGTGGCGGTCCAGGCGCCTCGGCGCTCCGGATGGGCGCGGAATCCGCCCCGAGCGCCCCCGCGTCGGCCGTGCGCCCCGCCCTTGACACGCTTAATATTCCCGTTAATGGTCTGTAATTACATATCAATTACAGAGGAGCACACCGTGGCGCGTAGATCGAAAAAACCCGACCTCGGCCAGCGGGTGGCGGCCCATCGAAGCCAGCTCGGGCTCACGCAAACCGTGGTTGCAGAGCGCGCGGGCCTCGCGGCCTCCTACCTCTCGCGGATCGAGAGCGGGAAGATCTTTCCCACCGTGCCGACCGCGCAGAAGATCGCGACGGCGCTCCGGGTTCCGCTGAGCGAGTTGCTCAAACCGCCCCCGCCGGAGAAGCACAACAAGAGCTGCCCGGTCACCGCAAAGGGAGCTTGTCTGATCGATCTGATCGATCCGAAGTGGGGCTTTGGTACGCGCGGCCGCGAAGAGCGTTACTCGCCGCGACAGATTCGCCTGATGCGTCGCTTCACCACTCTGGTGCGCGAGGGGTCGCCCGACCTCATCAAGAGCCTCGAAGTGGTGGTGGGTCTGCTGGAGCCGGCGGCGCGCAGACGGAAGCGGCGCAACTAGACACGAGCGCCGGGAGATTCCGCGAGTCGAATACCCGGGCGAGGGAGATGTCCGATGGCTGATCGAGTCCGCAAGATCAACTACTGCTACGCGAAGGTGGGTTCCCGAGCGGGTCAGGGCGCGGCGATGCTCGCGAAGCTGCGCGACGCGCGCGTGAACCTGCTCGCCTTCACGGGCTTCCCCATCGGGGGCGGGAAGGCGCAGCTCGATTTCGTGAGCGACGACCTCGCGGGCGTCCGGCGGGTCGCCCGCAAGGAGGGCTGGCGCCTCAGCAAGACGAAGAAGGGTTTTCTCGTGCAGGGGAGCGACGAGCTCGGCGCCTGTCACCGACAGCTCGCGAAGCTCGCGAAGGAGAAGATCAACGTCACCGCGGTCGACGCGGTGGCGGCCGGCCGCAAGCGCTACGGCATGCTCCTCTGGGTGAAGCCCAAGGACTACGCGCGCGCGTCGAGGGTGCTGCGGGCGAAGTAGCCGCGCGGCCCGCTCTCCGCGCAGCGTCTCGCGTCTCTCCGGTGCGCGAGGGGCCCCGGCCTACCGGTCTGGCCGCGGCCTCGCGTCGAGGCGCGCTAATCGTCGTCGCCGAGGAGCTGCTTGTCGGACGGGACGCAGAGCATGTTCGGCTTGCGCACCGTCAAGCGGAACTCCCCGAACTGGTTCAGCACGTCGACGTCGCGCCGTTCGAAGCGCGGAGCCCGCAGCTTGTAGCAGGTCAGGTGCGCGGTCGGGTCGGCGATTCCCTCTCCGTTCTTGTTGGTCGGGACGCCGAGGTGCACGGGCTTCTTCAGCTGAACGGTCTCGTCGAGGAATGAGTCCGCGAGGTCGACCTCGCGCGCTTCGAACCTCGGCGCGCCGGACATCGTCCGGGCCGCGTAGAGCTCGAAGTGATCGAGGCTCGGGGCGACCACGAGCCCCAGGTCCATGGAGTCCGCGACCTCCTGGGTGGGGACGCAAAGCTGGGTCCTACGCTTCAGCACGCTCAGCTGCAGCTCGCCGAACTGGTCGGTCGCGACCACCCGGGGCCGGACCGCTGAGACCGGCCGCCGGATCTGGTAGCAGGTCAGGTGCGCGGACGGATCCAGGATGCCCTCGCCGTTCTTGTCCACCGCGTTGCAGAACTGCTCGACCTTGACGATCTGCACGCGCCGCGACTGGAACTGATCGGAGAGATCGACCTGGCGCCTCTCGAAGCGCGGCTCGCCCCTCGCGCGCTTCGCCTTGTAGCAGAGGAAGTGCTCGCGATCGGGTCTCGGCGGCGCGGTCGGCGTCGCGGTCGGAGTCGGCGTCGCGGTGGGCGTGGCGGTCGGCGTCGGCGTCGCGGTGGGCGTGGCGGTCGGCGTCGCCGTCGGGGTCGAAATCGGCGTCGCGGTGGGCGTTGCCGTCGGGGTCGGGATCGGCGTTGCGGTCGGCGTCGCGGTCGCGGTCGGGATGGGCGTCGCGGTGGGCGTCGCCGTCGGCGTCGCGCTCGGGGTTGACGTCGGCGTCCCGGTGGGCGTCGCGGTGGGAGTCGGTAGCGGGCAGTCGGGATCGGCGAGGTCGTAATCGAGGTCGCCGTCGTTGTCGAGGCCGAGGTTCGACGGGTCGCCCGAGAAATCCTCCTCCAGGTCCGCGTTGCACGGATCCAGCGTCAGGCCGACGGTGGTGTTCGTGGTCGAGGCGTACCAGGCCGGCATGGTGTCTTCGCTTGCCACCGCGAAGGTCGCCGGATCGGCGTCTGGATGGCAGTCGGCGCACACGAGGCCGAAGCTGTCGGCTGGCGCGCCCGCTCGAGTGTGATGCTGGCGCAGGCCGGCGCCCCAGCCCGGGCCGGGCCCAAGGGCGTTGGCATCCGCGAGGCGACCGTGGCAGCCCATGCAGGAGACGAAGTTGACGCCGTCCTTCGCGGCGCCCGAGCTGCTCAGGTTCACGGTTCTGCCCGATACTCCAGCGCCATCGTGGCAATTCGAACAGCTGGTCTCGATATCCGTATTGCCCAAGTGGGCGGTGTGGAGACTCTGTCCCCAGGCAAAGCCTTCAGCGGCCGACGTGTAGTTGTTGTTGTCGCGGAAGCCCGTGTGACACTGGGCGCACTGCCCCTGGTCGTTGGTGGCGTCCGAGTAGAACTGGTACGCCTGTGCGGTTCCCGCCGTGATCGCGAGCACGCCGAACAGAAAGACGAAGACGAGCGTTGCGTGATCCTGCCGAGACATCGTTGGCTCCCCCCTGCTGGCCCGGATGTCGATCCCAGGCAGCGCGCGCCAGGGGTCCGGTGCACCCCGCTCGTGGACACGGCACGTGGTCTCGAGTGCACCCCCCTCCCGATTTCCTGGGTCGCACATCCGCAAGCGCCGTGCCACCCCGGGCAGCGCTCTGAGGCGGGCTCATCGCTGCGCGCGGGACTATTTGCCCCCCCTGCGGCCTGCCGATAGGGCGAAACGCCCTGCGGGCGCTTGGGGCGGGCCGGCCCCTTCCGGCCGTCGGCCCTGCGTTTGCGCGATCGGTCGCAGTGTGGCACGCGCGGATCGCGGCGAGTCGGAGCGCTCTTCGTCCGCGCAGCTCGCGGGCTGCGCTCGAGATCGCGCGCGGCCAGCTCATTCACAATGAGGTGTAGCTTCAGCGCAGCTCGCGCGATCGCGCGTACCAGCGAGCCGCCGCGCTGGCGGCGCCGCATCGCCGGGCGCGATGTCGCCGAAACGCATTGCGGACACCGCCGCTCCCGCCGCGTTTCGCAGACACGCAATGCTGACCCAGTCTGTCCCAACGAATCCCTCCGACACTTGCGGTAAGCTTCGGTTCGGTATCACGAAGCGAACGAGTGGAACACGAAAGGGAAACGCGCGATGAGGATATTGCAGCTGGGTGTGGGATCGGTGGGCGAGGTCACGGCGAGAACCGTCGCCCGCGAGCCCAAAGTGGATGCGGTGCTGCTGGCGGACATCGACGAGGCGAGGACGGCGGAGGTCGCCGGGAAGCTCCCGGCCGGCAAGGCCGAAAAGCTGGCGCTCGACGTCACGGACCGCGGTGCGCTGCGGCGCGCGCTTTCGGGCGTGGATCTCGCGATCAACGCGCTGATTCCCGAATTCAACATCGAGGTCATGCGCGCCTGTCTGGAGACGGGCACCCATTATCTGGACATGGCGGCCGCGGGCCCACGCAACGTCGTCGGAACGGCCGACATCGATGAAGAGCTCGCGCTCGACGCGGAGTTCAAGCGGAAGGATCTCGCCGCGCTGATCTGCTTCGGCATCGACCCGGGCGCCAGTGACGTCTTCGCGCGCACGCTCTACGATCAGCTCGACACCGTGGAGCGGCTGACGGTCTTCGACGGCGACAACGCGAAGGCCGACGGCTACAAATTCGCCCCGGTCTTTTCGCCGACGACGATGATCGAAGAGTGCCTGATGCTGCCGCCGACCGCGCTCGAGAACGGCAGGCGCATCCAACGCGAGCCGCTGAGCAGGTCGATGGAGTTCGAGTTTCCCGAGCCGATCGGCAAGCTGAAGGTCTGGAACGTCGACCACGAGGAATCGCAGCTGATGCCCCTCTACCTCTCGGGCAAGGGCCTGCGAGACGTCGATTTCTACATCGCGCTCGACGAGGCGTGGGTGAACCTGCTGCTCACCTGGCGCAACCTCGGCTTCGACCACAACGAGGAGATCGAGTTCGCCGGCGCTCGCTTCCGGCCGCTCGATCTGCTGGTGTCGCGCCTGCCCCGATCGATCGACCTGATCGGCAGGCTGCACGGCGAGGTCTGCGTCGGGACGCTGGCCGAGGGTACCCTGGGTGGCAACCCCGTGCGGCGGTTCATGTACCAGATCACCTCCCACGACGAGGCCTTCGAGAAGTACGGCGTACAGGGCACCGGGTTTCAGACCGGCGTGCCGGCCGCGTGCGCGGCGATCCTGTTCGCGCGGGGCGGGATTCGCGAGCGCGGCGTGCTCGCGCCCGAGCACATCGAGCCCGGGCCCTTCCTCGAGCTGATGACCCAGCACGGAACGCCGTGGCAGGTGATCGACCTGCCCGCCGCCGATTGAGCGCGTCGCGGACGCTCGTCGCGAGGCGCGAGCCGCACTGGCGATGCGAGCCCGCACGGGGATCGAGCCGCGCGGGTCTGGAATTCGCATCGCGGCTGATCCAAGATCTGGCCGAACGTCCGCAACGACCGCGCGCAGATCGATCGAGGGCGCTGCGCTCGGGCCGCACCGGTCCCTGGAGTCTCTCGCGCGCCCGGTGTCCGCAGCGGCGAAGGCGGACCTTGCAGAAGCACCGCATCGATGAATGACACGCAACCCAAGGCGCCCGCGGGGGCCGAATCCACGGCCTGGATGCTGGTCTTCGGCGCCTGGTTGGTCGCCGGCGCGTCCTCGCTCGGCTCGCTGTTCTTCAGCGAGATCATGCAGCTGCCGCCGTGCTCGCTCTGCTGGTACCAGCGCATCTTCATGTTTCCGCTGGCGCTGATCCTGCCCTTCGGGCTGTTTCCGTTCGACC
>JBFGGA010000222.1:0-5076 GCA_041579295.1 Myxococcota bacterium
CGCTCGTAGCCCTCGAGGGTCGGGTAGTCGGGCTCGCCGAAGTGCTCCGTGAGGTACTGGGTCACGTAGGGGGTCTCGAGCAAGGCGCGGCTCCTACTCGCCGAGCGCGTCGAGGATGCGCTTCGCCTTTTCGACGTCGAGGTCCTCGTGATAGCGACCGTCGACCCGCATCATCGGCGCGTACCCGCAGGCTCCGAGGCACTCTTCGTGGCCGAGAAAGATGCGGCCGTCCGCGGTCTCTCCGCCCGCCTCGACACCGAGGTGCGACTCGAGCTGACCGAGCAGGCTGCGCGCACCGCGCAGCGAGCAGGGCAGATTCGTGCAGACGTACACGTGGTGTTTGGCCTGGGGCGTGTCGAAGAACATGTTGTAGAAGCTGATCACTTCCATCACCTGGACGGGATGGATCTCGAAGATCTCGGCGAGCTCGACCGCGCAATCCTTCGAGACGTGACCGTGTTCCTGCTGCACGAGGTGCAACGCCGGCAGCAGCGCGCCTCTCTTTTGTGGATACTTCTCGATCGCCGCGTCGATCTTCGCGCGCGTCTCGTCGGAGATCACCATTCGAGACCTCCCTTCATCCACTCGTAGGCGAGGCCGACGACGAGCGGAATCGCAAACACGAACATCGCTCCGAAGCCGAACCAGCCGAGCTCCTGGAAGACCGCGCCCCACGGATAGAAGAAGATCGCTTCGACGTCGAAGACGACGAAGAGAATCGCGACCATGTAGAACCGGATCGCGTAGCGGCGCCGCGGGCTGACGATCTGCGATTCACCGCACTCGAAGGGCTCGCGCTTTTCGTCGAACTGGCGGCGCGGCCCGAGCAGCAGATGGATGCCGAGCATCGCGGCCGCCACCACCATCCCCACGACGAGGATCACCAAAACGCCGGTGTACTCGGCGAGCATGCGTGGCGCCCTCCGCACGAGTCAAGAGAAGGCGGAAATGGTTGAACTACATACGAAAACCGCGCGGAAGGTACCGGGCGGCCCGAGGGGAGTCAAGAATTGCGGCGCCTCGAGACCGCGCTTTGCCGGGTGATATGATGGACGCCGTGGGCATTCCCATCGCAGTACTCGGTGCCGGGAGTTTCGGGACCTGCCTCGCGCTGCTCTGCGCGCGAGACCACGACGTCACGATCTGGGCGCGCGATCCCGAGCTGGCGGAAAGCATCAATCGCAACCGGAAAAACCCTCGGTACCTGTCGGATCTCGAGATTCCCCCGAACGTGCGCGCGACTTCGGAGCTGTCGGAAGCGCTGGAGCAGCGCGAACTGGTGATCTGCGCGATCCCGAGTCCATTCGTGCGGGAGGTGATGACGCGCGCCAACCGCGATCTGAACGAGACGAGCGTGCTGATCTCGACCGTCAAGGGGATCGAGAACGGAACCTGCATGCTGATGGACGAGGTCTTCCGGGACGTGCTCGACCCGATCCACCACCCGCGCCTGACCTTCCTCTCGGGTCCGTCGTTCGCCCGCGAGGTCGCCGATGGCCAGCCCACCGCGGTGACGATCGCCTGCCGCGAGGAGAGCTACGCGGTCTCGGTCCAGGAGTCGATCTCCTACCCGGGCTTCCGCTGCTACACGGGCAGCGACGTGGTGGGCGTCGAGCTCGGCGGGGCGCTCAAGAACGTGATCGCGATCGCGGTGGGCGTCTGCGATGGGCTCGGCTTCGGCCAGAACGCGCGGGCGGCCATCATGACGCGGGGGCTGCGCGAGATCACCCGGCTGGGCGTCGCGATGGGCGCGGATCCGGAGACCTTCCTCGGGCTCGCGGGCACCGGTGACCTCTGGCTCACCTGCACCGGCAATCTCTCGCGAAATCGGCGGGTTGGGCTCGCGCTCGCGCGCGGCGAGAGCATCGCGGACATCGTGGGCGGGATGAGCGAGGTCGCGGAGGGGATCCGCACGACCGCGTCGGCCTGCGAGCTCGGGCGGCGCCACGGCGTCGAGCTGCCGATCGCCGCGCTGGTCGACGAGGTGATCCGCGGCAAGATCACCCCGGAAGAGGGTGCGCGCCAGCTGATGGCGCGTCAGCTGCGCAGCGAGAAAGAATAGCGAACGCGTTCGCATAGCTCGCGCGCGCCACCCCTAACGCCCCGCTCGGCAAGCGGAATGCCCTCGATTCGCGCAGCCGCCGCCCATGGCGCGCAGGCGCTGGGCGCGCTAGATTCCCAGCGAAAACGAAAATCGTTTTCAATTAGACAGCCGCGGAAGCCGATCAGGGCCATAGCCGCCCGATTCCGCGCCCCGGCGGCCCGAAGACACCGCGGTCAGTCAGCATGGCCCTGCCCACAGAATCCCTCTCCGCCGCCGTCCCGATCGGTGTCGACGTTCCGCGCGCGACGGGCGGCGGTGTCACGCTCGCGACGCTGGCTCCGGGCTACGTCGCGCGGGTGCTCGACGTCGACGCCTCCACGCCCGGGGGCCGCCGACTGCTCGAGCTCGGCTTCCTGCCCGACACCGAGATCCGCGTCGTCCGGCGCGCGCCGCTCGGCGACCCGATCGCCTTCTACCTGCGCGGCGGCCAGATCTGCTTGCGGCGGGCGGAGGCCGCGTTGATCCGCGTGTTCGCGACCGACGCGGAGCCTCGGACTTGAGCGCGACCGCGGCTCCAGCTCCGCTGCGGCTCGGACTGGTCGGCAGCCCCAACTCGGGCAAGACCACGCTGTTCAACGCGCTGACGGGCCTGCGCGCGAAGGTCGGCAACTACCCGGGCGTGACGGTCGAACGACGCGAGGGCTCGGCGAACTTCGAGGGTCGCCGCTCCGTGGTGATCGACCTGCCCGGCTCCTACAGCCTGACGCCGGTCAGCCCCGACGAGAAGGTCGTGGTGCGCGTGCTCGACGGCGAGCTCAACGGCGTGCCGGAGGCGCTCGCGGTGGTCGCCGACGCGTGCACGCTCGAGCGCTCGCTGCTGATGTTGGCCCAGATCCTGCGCCGCGGGATCCCCACCTGCCTCGTGCTCACGATGACCGACGAGTTCCAGGCGCGGGGCGGCCGCCTGGACATCGCGCGCCTCGAGCGCGCGCTGGGCATCCCCGTGGTCGGGGTGGTGGGGCACCGCGGCATCGGCATCGGGGCGCTGCGCCGGCTGCTCGCCGAGCCCGAGCACTGGAGCCGCCCGCACCTGCTGCCCCCCGAAGACATCCACGCCCGCGCGGGCTGGGCGGAATCGATCCTCGACGCCGTGCTCACGCGGCGCCCCGGGCGCAGCCGCAAGAGCGACGCCGTCGACCGCGTCGTGCTCCACCCGGTGGTCGGTCCGCTGCTGTTCGCGGCGGTGATGGTCATCTTCTTCCAGCTGATCTTCGCCTGGGCGAAGCCCGCGATGGATTTCATCGACGCGGGCATCGGGGCGCTCGGCGCCGTCGTGCACGCCGAGCTGCCGCCGGGGCTGCTCGCCGATTTCCTCGCGGACGGCCTGATCGCGGGCGTGGGCTCGGTGGTCATCTTCGTGCCGCAGATCGTGCTGCTCTTCACGCTGCTCTACCTGCTCCAGGACGTCGGCTACATGGCGCGCGCGGCGTTCGTGATCGACCGCGTGATGGCCGGGGTGGGCCTAGAGGGGCGCGCGTTCGTCTCGCTGCTCTCCTCCTACGCGTGCGCGGTGCCCGGGATCATGGCCACTCGCACGATTCCGTCGCCGCGCCACCGACTGGTGACGATCCTCGTCGCGCCGCTGATGACCTGCTCGGCGCGGCTGCCCGTCTACGCGCTGCTGATCGGGGCCTTCGTGCCCGCGGTCGCGGTCTTCGGCCCGATCGGCCTGCAGGGGCTCGTGTTGCTCGCGCTCTATCTCGTCGGCTCGCTGACCGCGCTGCTGGTGGCGTCCGTGTTGACCCGAACGCTGCTGCGCGAAGACGCGATGCCGTTCTACATGGAGCTTCCCCCGTACCGCATGCCCACCGCTCAGCTGCTCGTCTCCCAGGTGTGGAGAAGCACGTGGGCTTTCCTGCGCCGCGCGGGCACGATCATCCTCGCGGTCTCGATCGTGCTGTGGTTTTTGCTCACGTTCCCGCAGCACGAGGCGCCGGCGGGCACGAGCCCCCAGGAGGCGAGTCGCTACGCGCTCGAGCACAGCTTCGCGGGCCGCGCGGGCCACGCGATCCAGCCGCTGCTCGAGCCGCTCGGATTCGACTGGAAGATTGGCATCGGGCTGGTCGCGAGCCTCGCGGCGCGCGAGGTCATCGTCGCGACGCTCGCGCAGATCTACGCCGCATCCGACGAGGAGCAGTCGCTGCGCGCGGCCGTCCAGAGCGACGTCGACCCGCGCACCGGCGAAAAGGTCTTCGATGCGGCCACCGTCGCATCGCTGCTGGTCTTCTTCGTGTTCGCGCTCCAGTGCATGTCGACGCTCGCCATCATGCGGCGCGAAACCAACTCCTGGCGCTGGCCGGCCTTCGCGTTCGGCTACCTGCTCGCGCTCGCCTACGGGGCGAGCTTCGCCGCACACCGCATCGTCGAGAAACTGGTCGCGTGAGCGCCGCGCCCCCGCGGCGTCGGGGCGGTGGCGATCGGCGTGGGGTAGCCTTCTCGCGATGACCGCCCGGACGATCCTTGCACTCGCAGCGCTCGTCGCCTGCGCGGCCTCGGGCTGCGTCACGAAGACCACGACCGTCCTCGAACACAAGGGAATGACCGTTCAGCTGGTCTCCAAGCGGGGCGAAGACATCGAGCTGAACCACCCCATCACGATTGCGCCCGTGCGGCTCTCCCACATCCTCGCGCGGATCGACATCCGCCTCTCCGTCAAGAAGGGGCAGCAGCGCGTCCCGGCATTCGACATCGAGTCCCTCGAAGCCATCGGCGCGGGCCTCGCGGCAGGCCTGCAAGCGGCCAAACCGAACCAGCGCGTCGTCGTCTACTCGATCCGGCGCGAGAAGCGCTTCGGGATCTTCGACAAGAACTTCCTGACGAGCTTCATCGCCTACGTCCACGGCGAGCACCTCTTCCTGCACCTCTCGCGCTCCAACTGGGAGATCCCGCCCCGCAAGGAGGACCGCCTGCCCGCGCCGAAGATCGGAAAGTTTCCGAGCAAGTTTCGCATCCTCCCGGGCAGGGCGATGAAG